>NZ_JACSLP010000036.1:0-228 GCF_018618175.1 Exiguobacterium sp. s50 | reverse complement strand
GACCCCCAACTACTTTCGGCGCTGAAGCGCTTAACTTCCGTGTTCGGCATGGGAACGGGTGTGGCCGCTTCGCTATCGCCACCAGACAAGTATTATATTAACATTATTTAGTCATAACGTCAATATTTTTTAAGAGATTGTTCTCTCAAAACTGAAGACTCATCAATTCATCCAAACCTTAGACTAGATCAAAGCCTCGACCGATTAGTATCATTCAGCTCCACACGT
>NZ_JACSLP010000035.1:0-260 GCF_018618175.1 Exiguobacterium sp. s50 | reverse complement strand
GAGGTAGATAGGTCATGGGTGGAAGCACGGCGACGTGTGGAGCTGAATGATACTAATCGGTCGAGGCTTTGATCTAGTCTAAGGTTTGTATGAATTGATGAGTCTTCAGTTTTGAGAGAACAATCTCTTAAAAAGGAGTTGACATTATGTTAAAATAATGTTAATCTCATATATGTCTGGTGGCGATAGCGAAGCGGCCACACCCGTTCCCATGCCGAACACGGAAGTTAAGCGCTTCAGCGCCGAAAGTAGTTGGGGGT
>NZ_JACSLP010000034.1:0-261 GCF_018618175.1 Exiguobacterium sp. s50 | reverse complement strand
CATGCGTTGTCGAAACACTAAAACCCAGCTGGCAAAGTTCTGTACTTTTCGTTGCATTATTGTGCACATTTGTATTGCAAAATACAGTCCGCGAGGATTGCAAGATAGTGGACCACGTCTCGGAAATCGTTGGCGCTGAACAGATTCTCTTGCGAACACTTTTCCAGTGCCATCGTTAAGTGATTGGGATACATGGTCGCGACGTCCCTGATGATGTTGAACTGGTCACGTCGGTATCTCGGGTAACGCTTTGAGAGCTCA
>NZ_JACSLP010000033.1:0-277 GCF_018618175.1 Exiguobacterium sp. s50 | reverse complement strand
TGAGCTCTCAAAGCGTTACCCGAGATACCGACGTGACCAGTTCAACATCATCAGGGACGTCGCGACCATGTATCCCAATCACTTAACGAACGCACTGGAAAAGTGTTCGCAAGAGAGTCTGTTCAGCGCCAACGATTTCCGAGACGTGGTCCACTATCTTGCGATCCTCGCGGACGATGGGTGTGATCCAAAACCCGATACCGAACGTCCGAAGAAATCCGGGATACAGGTCGCAACGAGGTCACTCCAAGCCTACACCGACATCCTGAAAGGGGTG
>NZ_JACSLP010000032.1:0-382 GCF_018618175.1 Exiguobacterium sp. s50 | reverse complement strand
AACAAGGTAGCCGTATCGGAAGGTGCGGCTGGATCACCTCCTTTCTAAGGAAAATGCCCATGTGGCATTGCCCATCGTTCAGTTTTGAGAGACCAAAATCTCTCGACAATCAAAATATGAGGGCCTATAGCTCAGCTGGTTAGAGCGCACGCCTGATAAGCGTGAGGTCGGTGGTTCGAGTCCACTTAGGCCCACCATTTTTTTGAGAATTCCAATACGGGGCCTTAGCTCAGCTGGGAGAGCGCCTGCCTTGCACGCAGGAGGTCAGCGGTTCGATCCCGCTAGGCTCCACTTTGTTCCTTGAAAACTGAAGATTCATCAAGACATCAAACCAATTATTTCACATATGGTCCGTGAGGACCGTGTGTCTTAGACGCTAGAT
>NZ_JACSLP010000031.1:0-405 GCF_018618175.1 Exiguobacterium sp. s50 | reverse complement strand
CGGCAGCTTCGTCTCGCCGAGACGGCTGACGCCCTCCCACAGATTTTGAGAGAGGCCGAAATGGCCTCCTGGACGTATATCGAATTTCTAAGTGCCATCACGAACCATGAACGCGCCAAACGAGACGCTAAAAGTTTGGAGAGACGAATGAAGTGGGCCCGATTCCCGTTCATCAAATCCCTCTCGGAGTTCAATTTGGAGGAACAGACCGCACTAACCGCCCGACAGCTGAAGCAGTTGAAACAGCTCAACTGGCTCGAACAACAGTACAACCTGATCCTCTTGGGCCCTCCGGGCGTCGGAAAGACGTTTTTGGTGTGAACGCTAAAATAAAATTGACAGTTTTTGCTCGATACGATTTTACACTATTGCCGAAAAATCAGAACAGAACTCCGATAGAGTAGT
>NZ_JACSLP010000004.1:0-329558 GCF_018618175.1 Exiguobacterium sp. s50 | reverse complement strand
ACGCAAAAACACCTCCGATGCTAGCACTTTTTTAAAGTGTACCACTGCGAAGGTGTTTTTATATTGTCTCAAAAATTTAGGTTAGCCCAGTCACCCAGCGCGGGGAGACCTCGTTTTTGTGTTCACAAGTATCGTTCGTTCATGACCCGCCCTCGGATTGGTTTGGCCGGTGATCCATAAGCGACCACGTGGTTCGGGATGTCTTTCACGACCGTGGCGCCGGCACCGATGACCGTGTCGTACCCGATATGGACGTTGTGGATGACCGTCGCGCTCATACCGACGAACGTGCGGGCACCGACACGGACGTTGCCGCCGAGATGCGCGCCCGGGGCGATTGAAGCGAACGGTTCGAGGATACAGTCGTGATCGACCGACGCCATCGTGTTGACGATACTGTGCGGGCCGATGACGGCGTTCGGATTGATGACACTCCCTGCCATGACGGCCGTGCCTTCACCAAGGATGACGTTCTTGCCGATGACGGCGCTCGGATGAATGGCGTTGACGAATTCAAAGTCTGGTGTCCGTCCGCGGATGGCGCGCTCGAGTGACTCGCGCTGGACGTTGTCACCGATACCGATGATGCCTTTTTTGGCGACGACGTTGGAATGGACGAGACCGAGCACGGGGTACCCGGCGACGAATTTACCGATTAAGGCTGGGTTGTCGTCATAAATTCCTGCGATCCGGTAGAGTCCCATCAACTCAAGAATATCGATGATGACTTGTGCGTGACCGCCTGCACCAAAAATCACAATCCATTCCATGATTGGTCACCCCTTTTTTGCCGAAAACTGTCGAAAATATTGTTCTGTACGTTAGTTATTTCCGATTCCCTATATTTGAAACAAAACAAAAAAGAAGTTGCGAGCATGATTTGATATCAAAGCATATTCGAAGACGGAACGTGTGACTTCCTATATAGGTATTTGTTCAAAAATCTGTAAACCTTCCATTTACAATCCAAAAGCATTATCCGCATTTCCGTTTTGTTGTTTTTCGGACGGGCTATTTTCCTAAGGTATTCTACTGACGGAAGGAGTGCTCGCCATGCCTTTGAAACTGATGTATATCACGAACCAGCCGGAGATCGCGCTGCTCGCTGAACAGAACGGAGTCGATTGGGTGTTCGTCGACTTAGAGTTGAACGGGAAAGTGGAACGGCAAGGTCATCTCGATACGGTCATCTCGCGCCATGCAGTCCGCGACGTGAGCCGGTTGCGCGCGGTCTTGAAGCATGCGGAGCTGCTCGTCCGCGTCAATCCGATTTTCCAAGGCTCGCGCTATGAGATCAATGAAGTCATCCATCGCGGGGCCGATGTCGTCATGTTGCCGTACTATAAGTCGGTCGACGAAGTCGCGGCGTTCATCGAGCTCGTCGACAAGCGGGCGGGCGTCTGTCTGTTGTGCGAGACGAAAGAAGCTGTCGCTTGTATGCCGGACGTGCTCAAACTAACGGGCATCGACTACGTCCATATCGGATTGAACGACCTGCATCTCAGTTACGGGCAGAGCTTTCTGTTCGAACCGCTCGCCGACGGGACGGTCGAGGCGGTGACACGTCAACTCCAGATAGCGGGCATCCCGTATGGGTTCGGCGGCATCGCCCGTATCGGGGAAGGGAGGCTCCCGGCCGAGAAAGTGCTCGGGGAGCATGTCCGACTCGGCTCGTCGCTCGCCATCTTGTCGCGCAGCTTCTGTAATATCGGGGTGACCGGAAAATTTGACGCCAAACAGGCACAAATGTTCCAAGAAGGGGTATGGAAAATTAGGGTGTACGAGCAACAGCTCGAACACGCGACACCGGAGTGGTTGGAATTGAACCGGTTGAGCCTCGTCTCGACCGTCGATGCCATCGCGACGGAAATCCAGAACCGGAAAGGGATTTTGTCATGAATTTGCTGTCGACAGGAGTGCGGTTGACTCCTGAACAACGCGCCACACTCGAACGACTCGGCTATACGGTGACGACGCTCCGGGAAGAAGCGGACGTGACGGACATCGATGTCTCACAGGTCGAGGGACTGATTTGTAACAACTTGTTTCAATATCGCCAATGTGAGGATTTCAAACGGCTACGGTTCGTCCAGGCCATCAGTGCTGGACTCGATCGTCTGCCGCTCGAAGAACTCGAGAAACGAGACGTCCGCATCTATAATGCTGGCGATACGTATGCCGTACCGATGGCCGAATGGGTCGTCTGGCAATTGCTCGACTTCATGAAGCACGGGGCGGCGTTTCGGGAGAAGCAGGCGAATCGGCATTGGGAGAAGGAACGGCGGTTGCGCGAACTGACTGGGAAGACCGTTGCCTTGCTTGGCCTTGGTCACGTCGGAGAGGCGATCGCGAAGCGGCTCCGGGCGTTCGATATGACCATCATCGGCGTCGGACATCGTGAGAAGCAGGTCCCGTTCGTCGACCGTTACGTGTTGATGGATGAGTTGCACGACGTCTTGGCGGAGAGTGACGTCATCGTCATCGCCTTGCCGCTCACCGACGAGACGTATCATGTCATCGATGCGGAGGCGATTGCGTCCATGAAAGAAGACGCTGTCTTATTGAACGTCGCACGTGGCGCCATCATCGACGAGACGGCGCTCATCGCGGCACTCGAGGAAGGCAAGTTCTTCGGCGTCGCCTTGGACGTCTTCGAGACCGAGCCGCTCCCGTCGGACCATGCGCTCTATAACTTCGAATGGGTGACGCTCACCCCGCACAATTCATACGTATCGGATCGGGTGAACGAGCGGCTGTTCGAGAACATCGTCCGCAATTTACGGCACGAACAACTTCAGTGACATGCGAAGCTGACCAAACGGTCGGCTTTTTTCGTTTTTTATAATTCACGAAAAGATTATCCACGACTCATTCCGTTTGTGAGTTACCGGGAAGGGCTTACGGGAACAACGAGGATAGACTCACAGCAATCACTCACATCATGAAACGACAACCTAGAAGGAGTGACCTACATGCCAAGCCTTACCCCGCTCGTCAGCCTCGTCGTCCCGGTCTACAATGCGAGCGCCTACGTCCGTCAGTGCCTCGATAGTTTGACACAACAGACGTACCCGCACGTCGAGATCATCTGCATCAACGACGGCAGCACCGACGACAGCCTCCACATCCTGATGGAATATATCCATGACCCGCGTGTCCAAGTGCTCGACCAGACGAATCGGGGCTGTGCCTTCAGCCGCACCCGAGGACTCGGCATGGCGACGGGGGAGTACATCATGTTCATCGATAGCGATGACTGGCTCGACCTTGACGCGATCCGCATCCTCGTCGAACACGCCGAACGGGAGCGTGCCGACGCGGTCATGGGCACGTACGTCCGGGAGTACAAGGGCCGGTCGTTACCGAAGAAGATCTTTGACGCGGATTTTTTGTCGTTCGACGCGGCCGAGACGAAACGCCACGTCCATCGCCGCCTGTTCGGACTGGTCGGCGAAGAGTTGGCCCACCCGGAAAACGTCGACGCACTCAACTCGAACTGTTTCACCCTCTATCACCGCGACCTCGTCAAACATCTGACGTTCGGGGCCGGTCCATACGGCACGTTCAACGACCTGTATTTCCAAATCGAGGCGCTCGAGAATTGCCATCGTTTCGTCTATATCGATTACCCGGTCTACCATTACCGGAAGACGGACGCCGGTTCGATGTCGAGCGCGTATAAGCGAGACCTCGTGTCGTCACGGATGCAGTTCTTCCATATCTTGATGCGCTACATCGAGAAGCACCATCTCGGCGAGGAATACATGCGCGCCCTCTACAATCGCATCGCCCTCAGCATGATCGGCATCGGCTTGAACGAGCTGGCGGCACCGAAATCGCTCTTCGCCCAAGCCGAGTCATTGAAGCAAGTACTCCGGCAAGACGAATACAAGCAAGCCTATTCGCAGATGGAGCTACAGCATTTCGACGTGAAATGGCGGACGTTCTTCCAGCTCTGTAAACATGAACGGACCGTCCCGCTCGTCTTGATGTTGCATGGGGTCGATTATCTTCGGAAACGTGTGTGAGGAGGAGAAATGATGAAACGAGTGCTCATGGTCGCCTCGGTCGTCTCGATGATCGAGAGCTTCAACCGCGACAATATCCGCATGCTCCAAGAGATGGGGTATCAAGTCGACGTCGCCACGAACTTCGAATGGGGCAGCATGTATTCGCCTGAGAAAATCGCCCGCATCAAGCAAGACCTAGAGGCGAACGGGGTCGCGTTGTACCAAATCGATTTCGAACGCGACATCAAGAAGATGAATGGCCACGTCCGCGCCTATCAACAGTTGAAGGCCGTCATGACGGCGAACCGCTATCACTTCATCCACTGCCACTCGCCGATCGGCGGGGTCGTCGGCCGGCTCGTCGCGCGCCAGACGCACACACCGTGCATGTATACGGCGCATGGCTTCCATTTCTTTAAAGGCAGCCCGTCGCTCAACTGGATGCTGTACTATCCGGTCGAGCGGACGCTCGCACGGCTGACCGACACGATCGTCACCATCAACGAAGAGGACTTCACACGGGCGCAGACGTTCAAGACGTCGCACACGTTCCGCATCCCCGGCATCGGCGTCGACACGAAACGGATCGAGGCGGTCACGATCGACCGGCCATTGAAACGTCGTGGCCTCGGCATCGACAGCGATACCGACTTCGTCTTATTGTCGGTCGGCGAGTTGAACGAGAACAAGAACCACGAGACGATTATCCGTGCCATCGCCTCGTTGCATGAACCGACGCTCCGTTATTTGATCGCCGGGACGGGTGACAACAACGACCACCTCGAACGGCTCATCCGGGAGCTCGGGCTCGAGCGGCAAGTGACCTTGCTCGGTTTCCGGGACGACGTCATCGAAGTGATGAAGGCGTCGGACTGCTTCGTCTTCCCATCGAAACGGGAAGGGCTCGGCATGGCCGCGCTCGAGGCGATGGCCGCCGGGCTACCGCTCATCACGTCGAACGTGCATGGCATCAACGACTATTCGATTGACGGGGTGACCGGCTACAAATGTTCGCCGGAAGACGTGGCCGGATTCGCGCGGGCCATCCGCACGATGCAACTCGATTTCGATTTGTCCCACCAGATGGGGCTCCATAACAGTGAGTCGGTCAAGGCGTTCGACGTCGACCGCTCGAAGACGGAGATGCGACGCATCTACGAGAGTTTTGATCGACCGATTGCCTGAAGAGAGGAGGTAGACGCATGAAACTCGATACCGAGGTCGGCGTCGTCAAATATCTGGTGCTGTTCTATTATCTGCTCGCGACGACCGTCTTTTACGCGCTCGCGATTTACGCGACCGGGAACGGCGTGTCGTACCATTTGTTCGGGGAAGGGGATGACGGCGTCTTCTACTGGGAACAGGCGATGAACGTATTTTACGACTTGTCGTGGATCCGGACGTCGATCTATCCATGGGTCATCGGCAAGCTGATGCAGTTGATCGGCACCGAGAGCGTGTTTGCCATCCGATTGTTCAACTTCGTCGGGATGGCGCTCCTCATCCATTTCGCCTTGAAACTTGTCTCCATCCAGCTCGCGACGACGGAGCTCGGGGAGAAAGAGGAACGCATCCGCCACTACGCCTATCTGTACGCGCTGTTTTGCTTCATCGCCTATATCAGCCTGTTCATCAACATCACGACATCGATTTACCGTGACGTCTGGATTTACATGCTCTATATCGCCGCGACGTATCTCGCCATCCGCTGGTTGTTCGAGAAGAACTGGACGTACTTCCTGCTCTTGATTCCGACCGTCTGGTTGCTCGGCGAGTTCCGGACGTATGCGCTCCTGTCGTTCATCATGGCGACCGTCCTATGGCTGACGCTGCAAGCGGTGCGCAAAGTCGCCGGACCGTTCGTCATCCTGACGCTCGCGCTCGTCATCTTCGGCGTCATCTATACGTTCTTCATGGATGTCCAAGTCCCGATCGTCGACAAGACGCTCCGCTCAGCGTTGCAGTATCGCTCCGACGGCATCGGCTTCCTCGCCGGTGGCAGTCAGATGGGCATCCGGCTCGACGCATCGAACTACTTCGGCTTCCTGTTCAATTACGTGCACAGTTATCTCGGCAACCTCGTCGGCCCGCTGCCGTGGGACGTCCGTGGCCTCACCATCTTGCTCGTCTTCTTCATCGAGGCGTTGCCGATGACGCTCATCCTGTTGTTCCTCTGGTCACGTCGCGCCTACGTCACGAAAGTGCAACAGTTCATCTTGATGCAGGCGTTCGTCTGGAACGGCTTGATCGCCATCACGAACGATAATATCGGGACCGCCTTGCGGCTCCGTGCCATCGCCTATCTGTTGATCTTGCTCGTCTTTGTCGTCGCCTATAGCCGGCATCGGGCCGAGCATGTGAAACAGACCGTCCCGCCCGTCGTCACGACGTAGATAAATCTTTCAAAAAAATGATAGGCATCTCCTTCCTGTTTGCATTTGACGGGAAGCGGGACGGGGAAATGGTCATTATCCAACAACGCATACAACTTTGAGTCGCACCAATGAAGGAGGTTAGGTTGCCGTGAAAGACATCAACGCATCGATTCGCGATATTTGGTTCATCCTGAAAACGAAGAAGTGGGTCATCCTCTTCACCATGGTCCTAGTCGGGGGCATCGCCTACTCGCTCAGCCGCTACGTCATCCCACCGACGTACGAGGCGTCGACCCAAATTCTCGTCGTACCAAAACAGACCGGGACGGAGACGCTCGACAGTACGCAGATTCAATCGTCCCAAGGACTCGTCAACACGTATCGGATCATCATGAAGAGTCCGATCATCTTGAACGAGGTGCGCGAGAATATCGCCAGCGCCCCGGAGAAACTCGAGGACCAAATCGTCATCGAGAGCGAGGAGAACTCGCAAGTCATCACCATCCGGGCGACGGCCGATTCGGCAGCCCTCGCGTCATCGATCGCCAATGAGCTCGGACGCGTCTTCTCGAACGAGGTACCAAAATTAATGAATATCGATAATACGCAAATCTTGTCGCCGGCGTTCATCCCGGCCGAACCGGTCGAACCGAACATTCCTCGCAACACGGCGCTCGGTGTCCTGGTCGGCTTCATCTTGAGCAGCGGTATCGTCCTCATGCGTTATTTGTTCAATAAACAGATTCGCTCCGAGGCCGAGGCCGAAGCCATCCTCGGTATCCCGGTCATCGCGTCGATCCCGTTGTTTGATCGTCAAATCGCGAAACCTGAGAAACGGAAGCCGCAGGAACCAAAAGTCGTAAAGGAGGGTGAACCGTATGTTCCGAAAACGCAACGAAAACTATCATAACCGGATGACGAAAAACTTGATCACGATTTACGAACCGAAGTCACCGATCTCGGAGCAATACCGGACGCTCCGGACGAATCTCGAGTTCACATCGCTCGGCTCGAAGTTGCAGACGCTCCTCATCACCTCGACGTCGATGGGGGAAGGCAAGTCGACGACCGCGAGCAACTTGGCCGTCGTCTACTCGCAACTCGGCAAGCGCGTCCTGCTCGTCGACTGTGACATGCGACGCCCGACGATCCATCAGATCTTCCATATCGACTCACGGATCGGGCTCTCGAACGTGCTCGCCAAACGCTCGACGGCCGAGGCGGCTATCCAGCCGACCCAGCTCGACAACTTATACGTCATGGTCGCGGGCGTCGTCCCGCCGAACCCGTCGGAGTTACTGGCGGCCCCGGCGTTCCGGGAGATGCTCGATCATGTGAAGGACGACTTTGATATCATCCTGCTCGACGCACCGCCAATCATGCAGGTGGCAGACAGCCGGATTATTGCCCAGGAAGTCGACGGGGCGATTCTCGTCCTCAGCTGTGAATCGGCCGACCGGGATGAGGTCGTCAAAGCACGCGACCAGCTGCTCATGACGAGGGCGAAGATTCTCGGCATCGTCTTGAACCGCCGCGAATCGCGTCAAGGCAAGGACGCCTACTACTATACGTATCAATGAGGAGGCTCTACCATGGCGACCAAATATGCCATCGAACCGGAACAGGCGAGTTCGAATCAAATCAAATACGGCGCCTTGGTCTCGTACGGATCGATCGGGTTCAATATCATCTCGGGGCTCCTCTACACGCCGTGGATGATCAGCAAAATCGGGCAAGGGGACTATGGGTTATACGTCCTGTCGTTCTCGATTATCGCCATCTTCGCGTTCAACCTCGGGCTCGAGGTCGTCGTCGCCCGTTTCCTCAGCAACTATCGGACGCACGGTGACCGTGCTGGAGAGATTCGCTTTCTCGGCATCGCCTATAAACTGTTCTTCTTCTTGACGCTCTTATTGACGGTCGTCCTCGTTGTCCTCTACTTCCTGCTCGACGTCATTTACGGCAATTTGAGCGCGAGTGACATGGAGAAGTTGAAAGTCATGTATCCGATTGTCGGTTTCTACATCTTGATCACGCTGCTCGCCAAACCGATCGACGCTGTCTTTATCGTCAACGAGCGTTTCATCCAGCTGAACACGTTGCTCTTCCTCGAGAAAATCCTAATCGTCAGCTTCACGATCGGGGCGCTCGTTATGGGTTATGGGGTTTATGCCCTCGTCGTCGTCAACGCGGCGATGATTTTGCTGATCAACTTGTGTAAGTTGCTGTACGTCTGGAAAGGAACGGACACGGAAATCGACTTCACCGCGTCGGGAAAAGGGATGTATCGTGAGATTTTCGTCTTCGCCTCATGGCAGACGACCGTGTCGGCGACGCAAAATTTCTTGATGCACATCATGCCGACCGTGCTCGTCATCTTCGCGAGTGGTGTCGCCGTCGCTATCTTCTCGATCGGGATGGTCATTGAAGGATACGTCCTGTTGATCGCCACGGCTGTCAACTCGCTGTTCTTGCCAAAAGTGACCCGGCTCAACCACTCGGGCGGTTTGAAAGATATCGAGAACTTGATGATTCGGGTCGGTCGCATCCAACTGTACGTCATCGGGCTCATCACGATGGTGTTCATCGCGATGGGCGCGGAGTTCATCCACTTCTGGGTCGGGGACGACTTCAAAGAATCATATGTCGTCGCGGCCTTGTTGATCGCGATGGGGATCATTACGCTACCGCAAGAGATTGCCAACATCCATCTCGTCGCGACCAACCAAGTTCGATACCGGGCGTACGGAATGGTGTTGTCGGCGGTGATCGCCTTGATCGTCTCGACGTTCCTAAGTGGTCCGTACGGAGCGACGGGGGCGGCGCTGTCGGTCATGATCGGCTACTTGAGCGGCAACACGCTGTTCATGAACATCATTTACGCGAGAGTGTTGAAGCTCGACGTGTTCCGGTTTTTTCGGGAGTGTCATCTGAAGCTCGCCCCAGGGCTGTTGTTCGTCCTCGGACTCGGTTTCATCGTCCAGTATTGGTTTCCGGCTGACACGTTGCTCGGCTTCGTCTTCAAAGGAATGGGACTCCTGCTCGCCTACGCGATCTTCATGTGGGTGTTCACGGTTGATGCGTTCGAGAAAGGCTTGGTCCGGTCGATGATTCCAAGCAAGCGATTCGGGAAGGGGGAAGTGTGATGGGAGTGTATGAGACGTACGTCAAACGACCACAAGACGTGGTGCTCGCGTCGGCCGCGCTCGTCGTATTGAGTCCCGTCCTCGTGACGGTCGCGGGGCTCATCAAGTGGAAGCTCGGGGGACCGGTACTGTTCAAACAGAAACGGCCCGGCAAGGACGGCATCATTTTCGAGATGATGAAGTTTCGGACGATGACCGATGAGCGGGATGAGCACGGCGAACTGTTACCGGACGAGGTGCGTTTGACCCCGTTCGGGCAGACGCTACGATCGCTCAGTCTCGATGAACTGCCGAGCTTACTGAATATCGTCAAAGGCGACATCGCCATCGTCGGACCGCGCCCGTTGCTCGTCGAGTACTTGCCACGCTATAACGACGAGCAGCGCCGACGGCATGATGTCCGTCCTGGATTGACGGGACTCGCGCAAGTGAATGGACGCAACCGGCTATCGTGGCCCGACCGTTTCGCCCTCGATGTGACATACGTCGACAACGTCACATTCTTCAATGACTGGAAGATCATTCTGCAGACGGTCGGGAAGGTCGTGAAGAAGGACGGGATCTCGTCGGATACGGCGGCGACCATGGAGGCGTTTATGGGGAATGAGTGATTAATCTATCGAATATAACTACTAAAAGATAGTCCAATCTTCGTAGATTAGAAGTCCGATTTACTCTATGAAGAAGAACACTAACTTTTGGTAGTTTTTTATTTACCAGAATTAATAAAACAAACAAAAACCGGTGGAAGACCATGGTATCTTTATCACTGGAAAACAAAAAAATATAAAAAATAACAGGATAAGGGAATGTGGAATTTTATGAAAAAAAGTTTATTAAATTTTTTGCACCAATTCATTATTGTCTGCTTAGTAGTTTCATCTATAAACGTTTTACCGATTTTAGCGGTTAACGCACAGTCGTCACTTGATATTAATACCATTGAAAGCTCAAAATCTCATAGTGGCGGAAAATCATATGATGTTTACGGAGACTATATTGTATCAGTAGATTCTAGACATGGAATAACTACTTCGAATGAAGAAATTTATTTATACAACATGGTGACTGGGGAAGAAAGACGATTAACGAATAATCCCCACATGCAAGCTAATCCTGCAATTTATGAGAATAACGTGGTATGGATAGATGCGAGAGAAGGTAGATCAAATATTCATCTGTATAACATTGCGACAGGAACAGAGACGGTTCTCCCGAATGAACGCAACGTAGATCGATGGGGTGTCGATATAACTGAACAGTATATTGTATGGGTTGAATACGTGGGAGGTACTCAATATATTTGTTCCTATGACATGTGGAATGAAAACGAGAACTGTTTTAGTCTTAGCACCACTTGGAGTATTCAAGGACCATCTGTTTCCGGAGATATTGTCGTGTGGGCCGATATTCGAAACGGAGATTATGATATCTTTTCATACAATTTGAAAACGTTTGAAGAGATTCCAATTACGACAAATAGACATCCTCAATATGAGCCAGTTATCACTGGAGATAAAGTTGTTTGGTATGATTATCGAGATGCTAACTATGATATTTATATGTATGACTTCTCAGAAGATAAAGAAAGTCAAATCACGAATGACATAGGTTTAGAATATAATCCAGCAGTTTCTGAGCAATATATTTCTTGGTATAGTACAGACGGAAACATTTATGTGAAAAATCTACTTACCGGTGAAGTCATTTTTCAACATCTGCAAACTTTTACATACGGAACACCCGTAACGCCTACAATATTTGAAAACAAATTAGTATGGACAGATAATTTTAAAATCAATTATGTCGTTCTTCCTGAATTAAATGTTGAAGTTGCAAAACCCGTTATTAAACATGATGTCTATGATGACACCAAACAGCTGTCCGGGAAAGCTGATCCTTATAACCAAGTGGTTGTAAAGACAGGGAGTCAAACTCTTGCAAGTGGAATGTCGGATGGAATGGGAAGATTCACTCTCTCAATTTCTCCACAAACTGGTGGAACAGAATTAACACTTCATACAGAGAATAAGTTTGGAAAGCGTAGTGAGAATTTAATTGTTCCCGTACTTGATGTAACTGCACCTATTATCACAGGTGTTGAAAAGGACATTTATAATGAACCTGTCTATATCAATTTCAACGAAGGAACTGCCAGTTTGAATGGCGTTATTAAATCTAATCCATTTAGCGTCACTGAATTTGGAAAGTACGAGTTAATTGTAACTGATCGATTTGGAAATACTTCTAAAAAAGTATTTGAAATTGATTATGAAGCGCCTTTGGTCGAAGGAGTCGAGCACGATAACGCATACAAGTCAGCGAAGATTAGTTTTACAGAAGGAACCGCTACGTTGAATGGAAAAGCTATTAACAGTCCTTATGAAGTGATTGATGAAGGTGAATATACCATTCAAGTCGTTGATAAAGCAGGGAATGCTACAAGGAAGCGTTTTACAATTGATAGAACTTCTCCGGTTATAGAAGATCTAGTTAATTTTAAGCATTACCAAGCCAAATCGATTTGGTTTAATGAAGGAGCAGCGTATTTAAACGGAACCCGTATCCAGTTGGGATATGAGGTGACTGTAGAAGGAGAACATACGTTAAAGGTTATCGATGACGCGGGGAATGAAACGGAACGAAACTTTGTCATTGATCGTTCTTCTCCTATCATTACGGGAATTGAAAATAATCAATCGTATCAGTCAGTTACTCTAGTGTTTAATGAAGGCGAAGCCGTCCTTAATGGAGACAAGGTAAGCTTTGGACAAAAGGTAACTGCACCTGGAAATTATTATTTAGTAATCACCGATAAAGCAAACAATAAATCGACTCGAGAATTTTCAATAAAATCATTTGAACCTGATGTAAAAGGAATGAAAGATGGAGGTGTATACAATCAGGACTTACAAATAGAATTTGAAGGTGTCATCGCAAAATTAAACGGAATGCTATATCCGTCAGGTACGAAAATTGATAAAGATGGAACATATCATTTCGAAGTAAGCAATGAAACTGGAGATTCTAAACACTACTATTTCACTATTGATAAAATCTCACCGCATATTATTGGAGTTGAATCGAACAGAGTATATAAAGAATCGGTTACTCCACTCTTTAACGAAGGAACTGCTACTTTAAATGGGAATCAGTATCTTTCAGGAACGCCTATAGTAGAAGATGGTCATTATACGCTTATTTTAAAGGATAAAGCTGAGAATCAAACTGAGGTTTCATTTGAAATTGATTCAACACCAGTGTATGTAAATGGGGTTGAAAATCAAAAAACATATAACGAAGAAGTGAAAATTCAATTCATGGAAGGTGTAGGCCGATTAAATGGTTTTGCTTATGAATCGGGAACAATAATTGAAAAAGATGGAGACTACGATTTTGAGGTTTCAGACGACGCTGGTAACATTACATCTTACAGATTTAAAATCGATCGCAACCCACCCATCGTATTTGGAGCAGAAAATTTAAAGAAATACTCTATGCCAATCAAATTGTATTTCACTGAAGGTACCGGTGTATTGAATGGACGACCTTATTATTCGGGTTCAGAGATTCAAAGTCACGGAGACTATATTCTCATTGTGAAAGATGAGGCTGGTAATGAGACGAAACTGCAATTTGCAATCGATTTAGTGCCGCCGCTTATTGAGGGGGTTGAAAAACCATTTTCCAACAAATCGGTTACTCCTATTTTTTATGGAGAAGGGTTATTGAATGGGATTTCATTTGTAAGCGGTACTTCTATCCGAAAAGAAGGGAAATATACACTGGTTGTAAAGGATGAGGCAGGTAATAAGGCGATAGAGAACTTTGAAATCGATACGACCGTTCCTGAAATTAAAGGAGTGGAGGATAAAGTTTATGGTAGTTCTGTTTTACCTGAATTTGATGAAGAGAGAGCTTATTTAAATGAACAATTGTTTATCTCTGGTACACGTATTGATAAAGATGGGACGTATTCACTCAAAGTCATTGACTTAGCAGGAAACGAAAAAACGGTCAATTTCGTATTAGATTTAACCTCTCCTGAGATTACTGGAGTTACTTCAGGTCACTATAAAAAGAGCGTGAAGCCGGAGTTCAGCGAAGGAGTAGCTCAACTTAACGGTAAATCATTTACTTCAGGTACTACGATTTCAGCAGAGGGTCATTATACTTTAGAAGTAACAGACGCTGTAGGAAATAAAACAAGTGTTCAGTTTTGGATTGACTATTCTCCAGTAGAAATCCTTGGAGTAGAGAATAACAAAATCTATAACCATATCGTTACACCGAATTTCAATGAAGGGGTGGCCATTTTAAATGGTCAGCGTTATCTTTCAGGAACTCCTATAGAAAAAGACGGATCATATTACTTGTCGATTAATGATGGTAACGATAATGAAGCAGTTGTTTATTTTGTAGTCGATACTAAATCGCCAATAATTTACAATGTAAGTCAGAAACAATACAATCGACCAGTTATTCCGTTCTTTACCGAAGGAACCGCTACTTTAAATGGTCAACGGTTTTCATCAGGTACAGAAATTACTGAAGACGGTCAATATGAATTGACACTCATGGATGATGCTGGGAATATTTCGAAAGTAACATTCAGTTTAGATCAGACGCCACCTGTAATTCAAGGAATCGACAAAGAGTTGACAAATCAAGTTGTGATACCGCTGTTCGATGGAGCTGCAACGTTGAATGGACAGGCGTTTAACTCAGGGACTCTGATTTCAGTTGACGGTTCATATCTAATCAAAGTAATTGATGGGCACGGTAATCAATCTAGCAAGAGTTTTGTGATTGATCGGACTAAACCGATAATCAAAGGTTTAGATAAGTCGGTATACAAAGACGATGTCGAGCCAAGTTTTAATGAGGGAACTGCTACTTTAAACGGAAAGCCATATGTTTCAGGTGCTACAGTGTCGAAAGAAGGAACTTATGAATTAATTGTGACTGATGGAGCAGGGAATGTCAGCACAACGAAATTCAATATTGATCGAACTCCTCCATCAATCTCTGGGGTGACTTCAAAATCATATTCTGAGTACGTTCGACCAACTTTTTCTGAGGGAACTGCGACTTTAAACGGCCATGCATTTGTATCGGGTACAGAAATTAAGAAAGATAGTTCTTATACACTAGTCGTCACAGATAAAGCAGGAAACCAAACTCAAATTGATTTTAATATCGATACAGAAGCTCCAGTGATCGAAGGTGTGTCTAATCAATCATACCGACATTCTGTTACACCTGTTTTTTCTGAAGGGGATGCATTCTTAAATGGATTACCGTTCAAACAAGGTCTTACAATTTCTGCTGAAGGATTTTATGAACTGATTGTTAAAGATGGTGCAGGAAATGAATCAAAAGTTGTGTTCACCATCGATACCACATCACCAAAAATTCAGGATGTAGAGAACAAAACATACTTTTCTAAAATTGTTCCTAAATTTAACGAGGGAAATGCTACTCTCAATGGAAAACCTTTTAAATCTGGGACAGAAGTATCGGAAGAAGGGCAGTATGAATTGAAGGTTACGGATGCTGCAGGGAACACGAGTACAGTCAATTTTAAATTAGATATGACGCCTGTTGATATTATTGGAGTCGTTAATGAAGGTATATACAATAGAGCCGTCGCACCTACATTTAATAAAGGAACAGCGCGCCTGAATGGAAAAGTATTCTTGTCGGGTCAACAAATTAACAAGGATGGGAGCTACGTGTTAGAGGTTACAGATACGTCTGGGCGTAGCAGCGTTGTCGCATTTAAAATCGACCAGACAGCTCCTGTCGTTCATAATTTAGCTTCAAAAGCCTATAGCCATAAAGTGCAACCCTTCTTTACTGAAGTTAAAGCCACACTAAATGGGATTGCTTTTAAGTCAGGAGCCTTTATTGAAATCGAAGGCAACCATGAATTGATTGTAGAAGACGATGCAGGGAATAAAACAGCTGTTCGTTTTGCAATTGATTTTAGTGCTCCGATTGTTACGGGTGTAAAAAATAACACAGTAACAAATAAATCGGTAACGCTAGACTGGAATGAAGGGATTGCTAAGTTGAATGGAAATATGCTTTCAAAACCCGCACAAATAACTGAATCAGGTTCATATCGTTTGGAAGTTGAAGATAGTGTGGGGAATCAAACGACAATATCATTTGTCATTGATAAAAAGGCACCTTCAAAGCCAACGCTTAACACATTGACTAATAAATCAACGGTAGTTAGTGGTAAGGCAGAGGCGAATTCATCAGTACAAATTAATTATGCAGGGAAGTTATACGTTACAAAAGCAAATGAATTAGGAGTGTATGAATACAAACTTCAAACATCACTGCCAGGCTCAACAGTTGCCGTTCAAGCAAAGGATGCAGCTGGAAATGTATCAAGCTCAGTATCGCTAAAAGTACTTAATACCTTTTCGACGTTCACCGTCAACTCGGTGAAGTCGACGGCGACGACGATGACCGGAAAAGGAAACAAAGGAGCGACCGTCCAGGCATACGTCGGGACGAAGCTCATCGGCAAGACCGCGAAAGTCGATTCGAAAGGCAACTATAAGCTGACGGTGTCACGCCAGAAACCAGGCGTCGTCGTTACCGTGAAGATGACACAGAGCGGGTATCAAGAAATGAAGAAGACGACACGCGTCGTTAAATGAAGCGAGCGGGCCATGCGGTCCGCTCTTTTTACTGTTCGGACGGGCCGCACGCAACGCCATCCGCGTCCTCATCTAAGACGAACGAGTAGGCGTCGTGCGCGATGTCGACCCCGTCCGGATAATATATATTCATCTCTTCGCACGAACTGTAAAACTCAATAAAGGACTCTTCCGGCGGTTCTTCTCCATATGGATTGGTGTTACTCTGCAAGACTTCTAAATCGTTGCGCAGTACTTCGTTTTCGGATTCGGCGGCACGCAACTTATCCTCGAGTGCATAAATCTCGCTGCGCTGGCTTTTGATCGTCTCTTCTAAATCAATCGTCTTCTCAATCAACGTCGCGTTCAAGGAGTCCTCTTTATACGCATACCGTGCTTCAAGGTCTTCACGCACCTCGCGCTCAATCTTGATTTGTTGCCAAGCCAATTGTTTTTCATAATCCTCTGCCAATCTCGATAATTCTTCTTCGTGGGATGCCTCAATCGCCTTCAAATCACTTGCCGTCTCATTCAATGCCCGCTCCGATTGATGGAAGTAGACGCTCGTACCAATCAAGACGAGATAGAGGAGCGTGGCGAAGACTTTAAGTTTGGTGCGATTGACCGGACGTTCGGCGAGCCAGATGAAGACGAGGCTGAGCGTGCTGAGCAGACAGACACCGGTGATAAAATATGTAATGGACATGCGTAGACTCCTCTCTGGTATTTTCCTCTTTATTCCACTTTACCACTTACAAATCCTGTATAATATTATACCCTGGCTCATTATTTAGAACGGTGCATTTTTATTGATGGACAAGAGGTGTGACTTATTATTCAGGAACTTGTTCAATAGAACGTCACTCGAGTCCACTCCCAAAACATGGTATAACTAAACATGTGAATGTTTGAACAAATAGGAGGTTATACATGAAACGATTTCTGTTCTTATTCGTCGGACTCATCGTCATCCTCACGGCCTGCAGTCCAAGCGAGGCCGTCGACTCGGCGAAGTTCCATACATATACGACGTACGAGCTCCCGCTCGAAGACAAGGTCGCGCTCGGGGAAGGAGAGCACGAAATCGTGTTCGTCTTCGACTACAGCTGCCCGTGGTGCAAGAAGTGGATGGAGGAAGTGCTGCCGGAGATTGAAGAGCGCTGGCTCGACACGGGCGAGGCGACGTTCAAAGGACAGCCACTCGTCCTGTTGAACGAACAGTCGCAACTGCTCGCGAACGTGGACTATAACGTCGAACGCCTGATTCCGGACCGCTATTACGAAGTGCAGCGCGCCATCGGACTCGACTCCGGGTCGGACGGTTTCGGGACGGAAGCATACGCCCGAGAACTCGCCTCCGAGTTCGACCTCGACGCGGACGAACTGCTCGAAAATCACGTCGACGTCGGCATTCAAAACTCACGCCTGTTCACGCGTGACTTCGGCGTCGCCTACGTGCCGACCGTGTACGTCGACGGCATCCGACTCGCCGACGCGTTCAGTCTAGATGAGATGGCGCAGGTCATGGACGGGACGATTGAAGCCGGGGACCAGGTCGAGTTGCCGGAGGAATGAAAATGACCCCTCGTCAATCGGACGAGGGGTCAAGTCAGTATTGCTCGAAATACGGTTTCACGAACAACTCGAACAGTTCAGCGTCGAGCAGATAACGGTTCGTGAAGAACGGGGCGTTGTCGGGGGTGATCGGGTTCGGGCTCAAGATGAACGCCTGCTCGAACCCGAGCTCCTGCACCGTCGCCGTGACGGCGTCGTTCGTGTTGCCGAACGGATAGGCAATCGTCATGACGCGTGTGCCAAGGTGCTTCTCGATGGCGGCGACACTCGTCTCTAAATCTTGTCGGAGCTCGTCTTGCATGTCCTCCGGTAAGAACACGGCACCTCCGTCTTTCACGTAGTGCATGTCATGCGTATGCGTCCCGAAGTCGGCGAGTCCGCTCGCCTGCATGTCCTCCAACTCGGTCCACGGGGCGAGGTCCAAGTTTTGGAACGCCTCGCCGACGTGACCGGTGATGATGAACAGCGTGAACGGGATTTGCTTGTCTTTCAAGATCGGGAACGCGTTCTCATAGACGGTATGATCGACGTCATCGAACGAGATCCACACACATTTGTCCGGAATCGGCTCACCGGCGCGATAGCCGAGCAAGTCGTCCTGCGTCGCGAAGTGGACGCCTTCCTCTTGAAGCCACGTCATCTGCTGCTCGAACTCGTCGGCGTAGACGTTGTAGCGGACAAGTTCGGACGAGCCGGTCACGTTCTCGACGAGCTTGTTCCACGTGTTCGGCTGTTTGACGCGGTGATAGTTGAGTCCGAGACAGACGTTCTCGGTCGGGAGGAGCGCCGCATCGGGCACGTCCTCATGTGTCGTCGAGGACACGTCGTATACTTTCCAAGCGATGCCGCCAATAATCAATAGAACGACCAGCCATTTCATGTAGCGCATCATTTCAACTCTTTCACTGGATTTTCTGTGAACACGATGACCTTGTCACGCTGAAGCCGCTCGATATCTTCCGGCTCCATCAAGTCGAGTTTGAGCCAATCGTCGAGCGTCGTGTCCGTCGGCATCTGCCGGCGGTTGAGCGGGCCGTACTTGCGCTTGTTGTACGTCCGCCAAAGGAAGAGCGACAGGGCGGCGATGAACGACGAGACAATCCCGAAGAAGAGCAGCTCGCGGATGTCAGCGTTCGTCACGTTCAAGGCGGTCTTGAGGATGGCGATATAGCGGTCGTTCACGTCGACGACGGCGCTCAAAAAGAACCATGTGACGATGAACGTGTATAGCCAGAACACGACCGTGAGCAACAGCTCGATCCCTTTGCGGAACACGTTCTGTTTCGTCTTGACGAGAATCTCTTGCTCGTAATCATATAATTCACTTACAGGCTGCTTCTCCGTGCCCCCCGGTCTGGTGAACTCCATGTCGCGTAGCCTCCTTTCACACGGGCTCTAATCGCTTTCGGCGTCGCCGCGATGACGACGAACGTGTTGAGCATCCAGTAGATGACCGGATACCAAGCGGCCCAGACGTAATATTTGAACACTTTATCGTAACGGGCGTCGTTCCAGAGCGAGATGATGAGCTGGACGTGGCTGACGAGGACGAGCGCGAACGAGTTGTATGTGAACCAAATCAACATGTCCTGCCACGTGTCGGCCGTCGCGAACAGATACACCGTGACGATGAGCCAGGCATACGCCCATAGGACGCTGACGACCTGTTCGATATAGACGGGCCAAATCCGGCGCTGGCGCCAGTCTTTGAAGATGTCGAAGTGACGTAAGACGACTTCCTGTCCGCCTTGCGACCAGCGCACGCGCTGTTTCCAAATGCCAGAGATCGACTCGGGGACGAGCATCCAGCAGAGGGCGCGCGGCTCATAACGGATGTCCCAGAAGTTCTTCTGGAGTTTCCACGAGACAGCGATGTCCTCGGTGATCATGTCGCGGTCCCAGAGACCGACCGACAGTAACGCTTTCTTGCGGAACATGACGATGACGCCGGAGACGGTCATGATTTTACCCATGACGCGCTGCGTCCGTTTGATGGAGCCGATAATCGACGAATATTCGACGAGCTGCATCCGGCTGAGAAGCGTGTCTCGGTTACGGATACGCGGGTTGCCGGTGACGGCTCCGACGCGCTCGCCGCGAGTCAAGAAGTGACGGACGAGGTAATACGGGGCCTCCTCGCTCAGGAACGCGTCCGAGTCGACGCAAAGTAAGTACTCCGAACGGGCGGCATGGGCGGCCATATGTAGCGCGTTCGCCTTGCCTCGGTTTTCATGACAATCGATGACACGCAAGCGTTCGTACTCGTCGGCGAGTCCGACGAGAATGTCGCCGGTCTTGTCACGGCTGCCATCGTTGACGGCGATAATCTCAAAATTCGGATAGGTGAGACGGTCCAAGTATTCGATCGTCTCGGCAATCGTCTCTTCTTCGTTATAACAAGGAATCAAGATACTGATGAGCGGCCATTCCCGCTCGTTCAAATCGAGTTCTTCCTCTTTCTCCCGCGTCAAGCTGAATAAGAGAGCGCCCGAGATCCAAAACAGCGCCATGAAGAACGGATACCAGAACACGAATTGGGCCAGTGGTTCGATCCAAGGTGCGATGTCGAGCCCGTAAAAATTCATAAAGTAGTCTCCCCTTATTTTCAAAAAAACCATGTACTGAACGTATGATAGCATCAAAAAATTGTTTTCCCATATTTAGCGAAAAAATTGTACAGAAATTCAAAAAGACATTCGACGTGTGTCAAATGTCTGTGTGCTTGTTCAAGTTCGTCCGTCTGTCTTTGCGCCATTTCCAAACGAACAAACCGATCAGCGCGAGGACAGGGGCCGCAACCCAAGGGCGGGCTTCGATGATGGAGACGAGTTCGAAAATCGAGAGCCATCCGCTGATCATGATGAGAATCAGCAGGAAAGTCTTGAGTCCACCTCGAATAGGAAACCAATAGAACACGAAGAGCGTAATCAAAAAGAAAGCGAGCAATCCCATGCGGTTATTCCTTTCTAGCCTCATTTTGACTCATTATAGCAGAGAATATTCAGAGAGTGTTAGAGCCTTCCCTTGCACGCCGCTTTTCGGTACTGTTAATAGAAGACTATTGAAGGAGGAACTATCGTGAAATTTGGAATCATCGGCCTTGGCTATGTCGGGCTGGCCACCCTGTGTGGACTAGCAAAAGCGGGGCATGAGGTCATCGGTGTCGAGAAAGACCAACCGAGACTGCTCCGTCTCATGAACGGGGACGTCCCGTTCCACGAACCGGGCATGGCAGACGTGTTACGCGATCATCACGGTTCAATCACATTCACGGACTCGATGGCCGATACAGAAACGGTCGACTACCTCGTCCTCGCCGTCGGGACGCCGAGCAAGCAAGACGGCAGCTGTGACTTGACGTTCGTCGACGCGGCCTTGTCCGAGGTCGAGTCGAAACATAAAATCATCATCCGCAGCACGGTGCCGCCGGGGACGACCGACATGCTGTCGGTCATGTACCCGGCCCATAAGTTCGCCGTCGTGCCGGAATTTCTTCAAGAGGGGCGCGCCCTCGCCGACGTGTTGAAACCGCACCGCGTCGTCATCGGCAGTGACAACCTCGAGATGTGTGAGGAACTTGCCGGTATCTACGGACGCCTCGGGGTGCCGATCGTCTGTACATCACCGATTGACGCCGAGTTCATCAAATACGCCTCGAACGCGTTCCTCGCCACAAAAATCAGTTTCATCAACGACTTGGCGCGTCTCGCCGACAAGGCGGGAGCGGACATCACGACGATTGCCGACGGGATGGGACTCGACCCGCGCATCGGACGTTCGTTCTTGAACGCCGGACTCGGTTACGGGGGCTCGTGCTTCCCGAAAGACATGCACGCGCTCTTGAACGTGGCGAACGAGAACGAGGTCGACTTACCGGTCATCCGAGCGGCCATGCACGCGAACGACGCCCAGATGGAGTACGTCGCCTCGAAAGTCGAACCGAAGAGCGATCTCAAAGTCGCCTTGCTTGGCCTCGCCTTCAAACCGGGGACGGACGACATGCGCGATGCGCCTTCAATGACGCTCGCTCAACTGTTGGAGATACGTGGAGTCGAAGTCATCGGTTACGACCCGCTCGCCAAGTGGGACTTCCCCCAAGCGGAGACGGTCGAAGCTGCGCTCGAGGGAGCGGACATCGCCATCCTCGTCACGGAATGGGACGAGCTCGTCGCGTTGAAACCGGAAGCGTTCGATGGGATGCGGACGAAGCGCTTGATCGATGCGCGCAACGCTTGGAAGTATGCACGCGACCCGGGTACCGTCCAGTACGAAGGGGTCGGTCGGATGCAAAACAAGGAGAATACACCGTCATCGATGTGACGAAAGGCGAGACCCCACGGGGCCTCGCCTTTTTTCACGCCTTCATCTGTTCTTTCGTCGGTCCCATGACGCCCGGGACCGTGAGTCCCGCCTGACGGAGGAGCACCGTCATCTGGCCGCGGTGGTGCGTCTGATGGTCGATCATCATGCGCAAGACGGCGCCACGCGGCTGTTTCGCACCGTGGACGTCTACTTCTTCGAGTAGGTATTCGTCCGAGAACTGTTCGGCCGCCTGGCTGATCTCGTCGGCATAGCGCGCATACTGGTCGGCGATGGCTGACGCGTCAGCCGGTTGCGTCAAACTCTTCAGCGCCGACAAGCGGAAGCCGAGCAAGTTCGTGAAATAGCCGAGCGCGGTCGTCACGTGCCAGCCGATCCAGCCAATCGAGTTGTGGCCCGGGACGATTTCTTGTCCGAGCGCCTCGTCGGTGACGGCGCGGAGCACGTCGAGCGTGCCAGTCGATGATTTGATCCAATCTTGTAGAAAATCTGCTTTCGTGCGATACATCGAATTCCTCCTTGAGCGTTCTGATTCGAGTATAAGACATCCGTGTCCCGAGGGCACGTCTCATGATTTTGAAACGTTTGTCCTCGTTTTCACGTAGAGTATAGAAGAAAGGGGGACACCTCTATGTGGGGACTCGTGATTGCAGCACTCATTCTATTCTTGCTCGGATTTGCCGTCCATCGCTTGGGCTGGCATTTCCTCATCTCGGGATATAACACGATGAAGCGCGAAGACAAAGCGTGCGTCAACATCAAGGCGGTGGCGCGGTTAATCGGTTTCATGTGTTACGGCATCGCAACCATCTTTCTCGTCATCGTCGCCATTGACGTGTCGGGTCTCGACATTCCGCTCGAGCCATTGTTTCTGCTCATCGTCGCGCTCGTCGTCGTGACGCTTTGGCGCGCTCAAAAGTATGACGGGAATATTTTTGATGAGAACGGAAAGTTTCGTCCTGGAGGCAAGAAGAAACTCATCCCGCTCATCCTCGTCTTGACGCTCATCCTGGGCTTCGTCGGGGGCCTCTTGTTCTGGTTCAGTCAGCCGACCGAGGTGACGCTCACCGATTCGGCGCTCATCATCGAGGGCGGTTACGGCGAGACGGTGCCATATGACGAGATGGAAGCCGTGACGTTGACGTATGAGCCGAGCCTCGCCCGTCGCACGAACGGTGCCACCGTCGGTTCACGCCTGACCGGACACTTCCGGACGACGAACGGGGAGGACGTGCTCGTCTTCATCGACCGGGACATCGACGTGGTCGTCCGGATCGACTGGAGCGGCAAACCGATTTATCTGAACGTCGAGTCGCACGAGGCGACAGAAGCGTTATATGAGGAGGTACGACAGAAATGACGCAACCTTGGTATACACGGCACATGCCGTTCTTTTTCTTGACGTTCTTGTTCGCACCGCTGACCTTGCTACTCCTCGTCTGGCGCTGGGATCAGTTCGACGGCCATGAGCGCGGCATCAAACTGTTCTTTGCCATCGGGATGACGGCGTTCATCGTGTTCGGGCTGTTGCCGCGCGGGTCGCTGCCGGTCATCTTGCCGGTCATCGGACTGTTGATCGCACTGAAGCTCGTCTTTAATCTCATCAAACGAAAAACCGGCTGACATGTGTCAACCGGTCGGAGAGGGCGCTCGCTCAGGCGAGGTGCCCTCTTTTGTCGTTCACCCAGGCCTCGAACGTGGTCGCGTCAAGGGCAGGGGCGTAATAATAACCTTGTCCGAGTTCGACACCTTCCGCGATAATCCGCTCGAGGTCCTGTTTCGTCTCGATGCCCTCGGCGAGCGAGGTCAATTTCTGTTCACTTGCGAAGCGGGAGACGGCGCGGAGGAATGACGTGCTGTCCTTCGCTTTGCCGCTGACGTACATGCGGTCGATTTTCACTTCTTGAATCGGCAAGTGCCAAATCGCTTCGAACGAGGCGTAGCCGGTGCCGAAGTCGTCAATCGAGAGGCAATAGCCGAGATCGGAGATGTCTTCGAGACGCTCGAGCTCGTTCGTGTGCGACATGATGTCCGCCGACTCGGTCAGTTCGATTTTCAACCGGTCGGGCAGCCATGGATACGTCTTGATCAAGTCGCGCAACTTGGTGACGATGGACGGATCGACTGAATGGGCCGACAAGTTATACGACAACGAGATATCGGCGAACGGCGTGTCGCGCCAGGCGACGAGCTGCTCGACGACCAAATCGAGAATCGAGTGCGACAGCCAGAGAATCTGGTCTGAGCGTTCGGCGATGCGGATGAACTCGTTCGGTGGCACGTAGCCGATGTCCGGGTGCTGCCAACGGGCGAGTGCCTCGGCCCCGACGACACGGCCCGTCTTCAACTCGACTTGCGGCTGATAGGCGACGGTGATATGTCCTTGCTCGATCGCCTCTGGGAGCGCCTGTTCAATCAAGGCGGCCCATTGAAGCTGGGCGAGGATGCTCGAGTCGTACCAGACGAACGGGGTCCGCGTCTCTTTTGCGTGTTGTAACGCCTTCGTCGCCTCGAACAGACAATCGTTAAAGTTCGGCGTCGTATGCGTCGCCCCGATTTGAAGGTGGACGGTCTGGCGTTTCTGGTTAATCAATAGCTCGGTCGGGAACAGCTCCAACAATTCGGTCTCGTCGACGTTGCGAAGCCATTTCACATACAGCATGAGCGTGTCGTCCCGGTAACGGCCGAACAAGTGGTGCGCGTACTTCTCGAGCCGGTCCTCGACGTGACGGGCGAACTCGGTCATGAGCAGGTCGGCGTACGTCGGATCGTACCAGTCAACGAGGTGATGGAAGTCGTTCAGTTTAATCAAGAGGAACGTCCCGTCGATATCCTGTTTCTCCCACGCCCGCAGGAAGCCGTACTCGTTGTAGAGCTCGGTGGCGAGGTCGAATCGGACGAGCCGATCGACTTTGCGCTCGCGTTCGACGCGCTCGGTCTCATCTTCGAGGATGAGGTAATACGTGAGCGTCTCGCCGCGCTTGAGCGGGATGATTTTGACGTTCAAAAAGCGGACGTGCTCACCTTTCAAATGAAGGATGAACTGCGCGTTCGTGCCGTTCTCCGTCACCCCAGCGAGCGCCTCGCGCAACAGGCGGCGGCCCGTGTCGGTGAACAACTGATTGATTTCATATAGGTTCCGTTCGCCGAAGAACTGGCGGAACACATCGTTTCGTTCGATGAAGTTGTACGTGTCATCGATCAAGGCGATGGCGAGTCCTGTCTCGGAGAATAGAGACGACCAGCGCTCGTGATACCGGAGCAGGTCGTTCGATTTCGTCTCGAGCGTGTGTACCGTTGAATGGACACTGGCGGCGATTTCGCGGAGTTCGTCCTCGATGCCACGGAAGTCGTGGCTCGGTGGGAACGAATCTTCGACCGGTTCCGTGCTCGGGTCGATGGCGAGGGCGCGTGCCTTCAAATGGCTCAAGTCGTGGGCGTACATTTTGCGTGTCGAGCATAGAGCGAACAAGAGCGCGCCTGACAACAGGAGCGTGATGAACAGGACAGCGATGGCGAGTGTTCCGTAACGGTCACGCTCGGTCATGAGCGTGTCGTCAGCCGCCGAGCGTACCGCTTGTAGTGCCGCGTGCGAATCCTCATAGAAGCTCGTCCCGTTGACGTAACGGGCCTCGAGCGTGGAATTGGCGGCCGTCACCCGTCCGAGGGCGAGCGCACTCTCAATCAAGTCTTCGACCGATTTCGTCCCGAGAGACGGGTCGGTCGCGACGATGTCCTCAATCAGACGGGCCTCGTTCGCAATCGTCGAGACCTCGAACTCGAGCTGGTCTTGATCCGGTGTCTCGGCGAGCAGGTTCGTGACACCTTCGACGAACGCCATCTGCATGCGCATGATGGCATCGGTCAATTCATAAGCCGTGTTCTCTTGGGCGGTCCGTTCGAGCCCTTGATAGAGCCAGCGCCGGTTGATCGACTCGATGACGTCGAACGGCACGGCTTGGAAGCGGCTCGAGCCATCCTCGTTCAATGTGTCTTCAAGTTCTTCCGAGAAGCGAAGCAACGCCTCCCGTTCGCGCTCGTCGACCCCGGTCTCGAAGTCGTCGAGCAGTTGAAGATTGTATTGGAGCGCCCGTTCACGGTACGGGGCCGACAGCAGCGCCGTCGGTTGCTCCGAGTTCGTCTCGTAGAGTTTGGCCGCGTGATGCAAGACGAGATACGACTCGACGCCGGCCAAGTCGGAGGCGTGGTTCAAGTCGCGCACCGTCTCGTCGACGGCGACATGTTTTTCTTTCCAGTAATAGCTCAGGCCGAGCCCGAACAACAATACGCCGATGAGACAAGCGACGGCGAGAGCCATCGTGTAAATCCGGTACGGAATTTTAGCGAATCGATTGCTTCCCATCGGACACCTCCTTCTTTCTCTTCCCATTCTATAGTCCCTGTTCGAGTCTTTCGAGGGAAATCCTGCCCCACGAAAAAAAACCCGACAAAGGTCGGGTCTTTCAATGCGCCGAAGGTCACGGTCGCTTGTAACCGATGACGCGTGATTTCCAGTATGGCTCTTTACTGATCGTGTTATAGCCGAGTCCGTACGTCCCGGCGTGGATGAACGTGTCCGCATCAATCATGATGCCCATGTGTGACGGGCCGGCCGTGTACGTGTTCTCGAAGAAGACGAGATCGCCCGCTTTTGGGACGAACGTCTTGCTGAGCGGTGTTCCGAAATAAGACCCGGCCCAGTACGTGGCGACGTTCGTGCGTGGGACGCTGTAGCCTGCCTGATTGAAGGCATAATAGATGAGTCCAGAGCAGTCAAACCCACCGTTGGCCGGGTTCGAGGATGCCCAGATGTATGGGGTGCCGACGTATTTCTTGGCGACGGCGATGGCGGCGATCCCTGCCTCTGACGTTCCTGGAGCAGGACTTACTGCAGAGCCTTTCGGCACCGCTTTGACGTAAGACGCCGAGACGAAACCGGTCGTATTCCCGATATAGATTTGATGCCAACCGTTCGACGTCTGGACAATCCGGAGCGTCTGTCCGGCCGTGACGCGACCGATGATGGCCGAGCTCGTCGAGGCCGACGTGCGGACGTTGAGCGAGGGTGTATTCACGACGTAGTCGAACGAAGCATTGCCTGCACCGCCGTCTCCGGCGTTCGGTGTGACCGGCGCACTCGGTGCCGTCGTCGTCTGTTTCAAGTAACCGGTGCTGACGTAACCGCTCTTGCCGTTATACGTGACGTATACCCACGTGCCGCTCTGCTTCGTCGCTTTGACGGTCGTGCCGTTCGGGATGCTCGTGACGAGGGCGTAGCCGATGCCCGGGCCTTGACGGACGTTCAAGTTGGCGGTCGTGGTGTACGACTGGTTGATGCTCTGCTCTTGTGGAGCGGCCGGTTTTGTCGGCGTGCTCGGTGTAGTCGGTTTGACAGATGAGTTCGTCAAGTAACCGTTATGTACCCAACCCGTCTTCCCGCCGTAGCTGACTTTCGTCCAGGCGCCGCTCGTTTGAATCGGTTTGAGCGCTTGGCCTTTCGGAATCGTGACGAGTACGTCGTGCCACGTACCTGCGGCGACGCGCATATTCAAGTCTGCCGTCGTGACGGTGGCGTCGCTTGATGGTGCTGGAGCAGCAGGTTTGATTGGAGTCGGTGTGCTCGGTGTAGCTGGTTTGACAGATGAGGCCGTCAAATACCCGTTATGTACCCAACCAGTCTTCCCGCCATAGCTGACTTTCGTCCAGGCACCGCTCGTTTGAATCGGTGTGAGTGCTTGGCCTTTCGGGATCGTGACGAGTACGTCGTGCCACGTGCCTGCGGCGAGACGCATGTTCAACGCGGCCGTCGTGACAGTGCCCGTGCCTGATGTGGCAGTAGGTTTCACTGTGGTCGGGGCGCTCCCGTTCAATTTAAGCGTCTGCCCGATGGCGAGACGGTCTGAATTCAAGTTGTTGAAAGCTTTTAAATTGGCGAGTGACACGTTGTGCTGTTGGCTGATCGACCAGAGCGTGTCACCGGCACGGACGACGTGTGAGCTGGCTGCTGCGACTTCGTCGGCCTGGGCGATGATGCTTACGGCGGCGATGGCTGCGAATGAGTACATGAGGCCGGACTTAGGGGACATTGGGTCACTTCCTTCTCTAATGAGTGCTTTTGACAATTATCGACAGGTAAAGCAATACATGTTTATTGTAGGGTTTACACAAACGGCAAGCAATGGTGGAAATGGCTCAATCAGTGGATTCCGTTAAAAATGAGGTCAATATTTTCGGACACGGATGAGGCGGGAGTACTAAAGAAACAGGGGAATCGAAAATTGACTTTCTGTTGAATTTTGGAAACCTATCCATAGTTCTTTTCGTGCTATCATGAATGCAAAACGTTTGAATGAGAGTAGGGGACTTATGAACGAGGGGAACTTTTCAACACAATCATATCGCAAACATCAAGAGAAACTGTTCGAACTCGTCCGAATGCCAGAGGTGACGGAGGCTGCGGTACGGCAAGCGCTCTTATATATGTGCGAGGTCGTCTCCGATATGCTCGACGTCGACACGGTCTCGATTTGGCATTTCGACGAGACGTATGCCTCGATCAGTTGCCAAGTCGCCTATTCGAAAGAGACGGGACCGAGCGAACCGGTGTTGACGGTCATGCGTGGGGACGCACCTGTCTATTTCGACGCGTTGCGGACGAACCGGGTGCTCCCGTTCGAAGACGTCCGGACCCACGAGTGGGTGAAGGATTTATACCAGCAGCACTTTGTAGAAGGACAACGGATTTATTCGATGCTCGATGCCCCGATCTATGCGAACAATCGGGCAAAAGGGGTCATCTGTTGCGAGACGTTCGCCCCACGGCAATGGACGTTCATCGAGGAGCTGATTGTCAGCACGCTGTCCGACTTTATCGCCATCCTCTATCTCCGGCTCGACCGCCGCGAGATCGATGAACACATCACGAAGCTCGCCTATACGGATGAACAGACCGGGCTCATGAACTTGAACGGGTTCATCGAGCGGGTGGACGCGCTCCGCGAACAGGCACCGCACCAGCTCGGCTCATTGATTTATCTCCGGGCGGACGAGTTCCGTTCCGTCGAGACGGCAATCGGCATCCAGCGCGCGGACGACATCGTCATCGAACTGTCGGAACGCCTCCAACAAGTCGTCGATGCGTCGCTCTTGGCGCGCGTCTCTCAATCTGGCTTTCTACTGTGGACGCCTTACGGCGACCGCATCAAAGTGAAGGCGCTCGCCGATTTGATTTGTGAGACGGTGACGAGCGAGCCGTTCGCGGTCGGGGAGCTCGACGTCGTCTTGACGATGAGCGCCTTCATCTCGATCGAGGACAAGTCACGCTCGACGCTCGAGATGATGGACACGACCCGAATCACGGCCAATGATCGCCACGTGCAGCGCGGGGGGGTCGCCTTCTACGAGGAAGAGATGGGTGAGAAGGCGACGGCCCGTCTGACACTCGAGATGAATTTGCGAAAAGGGCTCGCCTTGAACGAGTTCACGCTCTATTACCAACCGAAGATTGAAGCGGCGACGGGCAAGTTAAAAGGATTCGAAGGGCTGATGCGCTGGATTCATCCGAAACAAGGATTGATTCCACCGCTCGACTTCATCCCGCTCGCCGAATCGACCGGCGTCATCATCGCGCTCGAAGAATGGGCGCTCGAGGCCGCGTGCCGCCAGTTGAAGACATGGCACGACGAGGGCCGGATGTATCAGCTCGCCTTGAACTTGTCGGCCCGTCATTTCCTATCGGACGGGGTCGTCGAAAAGCTGGCCCATATCGTCAAGGAGATGGGCGTCTGCCCGAACTACTTGACGTTCGAGATCACCGAGAGCGTCGGGATGGAGAATCAGCAACACGTCATCGAGCGGTTCGTCGCGTTCCGGGAACAAGGCTTCTCGATCTCAATCGACGACTTCGGGACCGGCTTCTCGGCGTTCGTCTATTTGAAGCACTATCCGATTCATGAGATTAAAATCGATCGGCAGTTCATCCAAGTGACGGACAACGATCCGACCGGGAACGTCATCGTCCAGTCGATTATCGAGCTCGCCCGCGGGCTCGGCTTGAAGACGGTGTGCGAGGGCATCGAGACGACGGACCAGCGCGACACACTCCGCTCGCTCGGCTGTGATGAGATGCAAGGATACTTGTTCTCGCGTCCGCTCCCGATTGATGAGCTCGAGACGTGGATTGAGGATTATGACACGACGAAAAAGGATTCGCTCCGTTGAGCGAATCCTTTTGAATGGACCGCAGACATGTTACGTGTCTGCGTTTTTTTTGCCGCTCGCGTCAGGCCGGCAACTCGATGCGAATCGTCGTTCCAGACCCGCGCGCACTCGTCACCGTGACAGTGCCGCCGTGCGCTTTGATGATGCCCCGGGAAATCGCCATACCGAGGCCGCTGCCGAGTGCGTCGGTCGTGTTCGTGCCCCGGTAGTAGCGCTCGAAGATGTACGGCAGTTCGTTCGCGTCGATGCCGATGCCGTTCATTGAGTCGGACGTGCACGATTCGGCCCCGGCGGCAATTCCTCTCCCACTTATCGTCGGGCTGTGCCCGGGACACGATTGAAGTAGGGGGTATCCTTGCCGATTAAAGATGAAATGAGGCGTTCACTCGAAATCGACTTGCTCAGGTAAACAAGCGTATAATTAAATCACGAACACTTGAGAGAAAGGAAGCGGGTTATATGTTTGAGCAACTGACGATGAAAAAAGAACAACTGGATCAAAATCGACCGCTGCCGACGTATACGCTTCAAAGTTTGAGAGCAAAACTCTTTTTAGAATGGACATACAACTCGAATGCCATTGAAGGAAATACGTTGACAATCAACGAGACAAAAGTGGTGCTGGAAGGTATAACGGTTGGCGGGAAGACGATGAGCGAGCATCTTGAAGTGATTAACCACCAGGACGCCATTTCTTATGTAGAAGAGATTGTCCAACGCGAAGAACCGCTGACGGAGTGGCAAATAAAAAATTTGCACCGTCTCGTCTTGAAAGGACTTGATGATGCGTATGCAGGCGTCTATCGGGACCAGCAAGTGTTTATTGCTGGATCCGTTCATATGCCGCCGCCTCCATACCTCATTCAAGAACAGATGGGGCAACTGATGAATTGGTATGAAACAGAGACGAATACGATGCACCCGGTTGAACGGGGCGCTTTGTTGCATGCTAAGTTCGTGGGGATTCACCCGTTCATTGATGGAAATGGTCGTACATCTCGGTTGTTGCTCAATTTAGAGTTGATGAAGTCCGGTTATCCGCCGATTGTCATCAAAGTCGAAAATCGCCTGAGTTATTACAATGCGTTAGATCGAGCGCATACGACAGGAATGTATGACGACTTTGTCGCCCTTGTCGTGACAGAGGTCGAAACATCGCTCGATTTGTACTTGAGCGCGATCGCCCCTCATCCATCCAAAAACAGCCCTTCCTGACGATTCAGGAAGGGCTGCCTCATGTCCGCTCATTCATGCGGGAGTTCGGTTTTCAATTCCAGTTGGAGTATGTACGCCAATTCTTTATGGGCTAGCTCGGAGAAGTTCGTCTTTTTGACGTGTGTCCGGGGCCGTAGTCCGCATTCCAATGCGATGTCGACGATTGTCCGAATCTGATTTTCCGTATAGAAGCGCTTGCGTCCCATCGTGAACGGGGTCGGTGGCAAGACGCCGTCGGTTTCCCATTTGATCAGCTGTTGCTGGCTACGGGGAATCCCGGCGACATGAAACGCACGGCTCAGTTCTTTGAGTGGATAGACGATCAATGGGCGTTCGTTGTACAGGAACGGCTTCGCGTTTTCCGGGCGATAAGCATCCCAGTCAGTCGCATAAAACGTCAGGTCGGTGTGGTCGAAGTCGAGTTGAGCGGAAGGAATAGAAGTGTTGAGTGCGAAGTCTAAGCTGTTCATCTAGAGTATCTCCTTCTTCAAGTCAAACTGGTCATTTGAAAATGCCCTCCTACGTATAGTAACCCATTTCTAAGCAATTAACTGCCAGTTTTTTCAAAGTGGGGAAATGAATTCGTGGGACTTTAGGCGTGTTTTCGAAATTCGATTGACGTCTATTAAGATACCCTAATTGGTATGAGAATTCAAGGAATAAAGCCGATTTCGACCGATGAATGCGTCTTCATTCAGAATAGGTCTATAGTCGTTACGAAAAGGTTACAAGGCAATATGAGCAAACATTCACCAACTTCGGTTAATAGGGGCGAAGGAGGTGAGACATATGGCAGTGTATCGAGAATACGCAAGCGTCTTTTATCTCGACACGAAGCGGCTCGTTGACGGCAAGGAAAAGCGTCAGCTCGTCCGGTTCGGTCCACTCGGTGCGCGGATGGAGACCGAGGAGATCAAGCAGTTCGGTGATCTGTTGATTCCGCTTCTCGCGGTCGAATCCGCCGCATACGTCGTGTCGCGTGAATTCCACGTGACGTTCTAATTGGAGGAACCCCTGATGCGTGTACCGAAGCGTCCCGCCGGAGGCTGTTCCGATGAGCGGGTGGGCCCATGAGCTGGCCCGAACTCATCTCGAACCTCGGCTTCCCGATCGTCGTCTCGCTCTATCTGCTCCACCGGATCGAGACGCGCCTTGAGCGCATGATTCAACTGCTCGAACGTCTCGACTCGACCTATCCGTCTGAATTGTAATCCATCCCCGAAAGGAGCCATCCCCCATGGCCGTATTGACTGAAAAGAAAGCCACGCTCGTCTTGACGACGCACCACGATTTGAACAGCTTGAAACCGACGAAGAAAACGCAGCGCTTCGGTCCGATCCGGGCGGCGCTCACGGCTGACAATGCCGAGGCGTTCGGTCACCTCATGCTCGACTTGACCGAGCAAGAAGATTTCACCGTGTCGGTCGTTCGCGAATACGACGTCGTCTAATCACACCCACATCCAAGGAGGACTAACCCATGACTGAGACTAAAGTAGAAATCGCATTTTTGGACATGTTCAATAAAGTATCGCGCTTCCGTTTGAATAACGTGAAACAGCCGGTCGACGCGTTGAAAGTGCAAGCGCTCGCCGACTTCATGGTCGCCAACGACCCGCTCGGCAAGAGCGTCGTCAAATGGACAGAAATCAAGATGATCGAAGGTACACAGACCGTGTTGAACGTCCAATAATCTAAAGGCATCGTCTCTCAAAAAAAGAGACGGTGCTTTTTTCCTGTTTTGCTTCTAAAAATCACAAATTGAAGGTATATTTTTAATATATTGAATAAAAGGCAGGTATTGTAAATGAAGAAATGGCACTATGCAATTTTATTCGTCGCGCTGTTGTTCGTGATGTTCCCGATGGATCAAGCGAACGCGACTCCGAAGTTCGAGCTGGGCACGCTGCTCGAGCAAGAAGTGAAGACAATTGAAGGGTCTCCCTTCTATTTGGACTATCAAGACGGAGCCACGCGGCTTCATGATGTAGAACGACAGACCGTCGTACCCATCGATTACAACGGCAATCTGACGGCGGATCGGTCGCATGATGAAGAGGGGTCATATGGAGATTTCTATACGTTCAAGCCGAGCTTAGACGGTGAATCATTCATGGCGACGCATCATCGGACGGGGGATATGATTCACGTTAACCGTGATGGGTCGACGCGTACATTCAGCCCGCCGTTCGACACAGAGTCGATTCGACTTATTACGTACGATGCGAGTCGCGACATCATGTTGTGGGAGAACAAAGGCTCGAAGCAACTCGTGACGACTGATTCGGATGGCGTCACGAAGTGGGAGCGTACTCTCTCCGATCGTGAACAAGTGATATTGGCGACAAACGCGAACGAACTCGTCGTTGCGGACACGTACTCGGACGTCCTGCTCCATCTGAATCCAGATACAGGCGAGATAATCGAGACAATCAAGATGCCGAATACGGTGACAGCGGTATTTGCTGAACCTACGACAGATCACCTTCTGTTAGAAGGGGTTAGTGACTTACACGTGTATGATTGGAAGCAACGTACCATCACGACGCTTGATTTGAAAAATCAGTCGTTCTATGAAATCGAGTCGTTTACCTATCACAACGGCACGTACTACGCGATGACGGAGTTCGATTATTTGCTCACCATCGATTTAGCCACGAAGACATTGAACAAACTGCGACTGGATTCATTCAATTCACGGCTTGACTACAAACTGTTGCACGGAGGCTACTTGCTTCGAAACGACCAGCGCTTACTGGCGGCAGAGCGTGCCCACCTCATTCCAGGTCAGCTGTACACCTCGCCGAAAGCTACAAAACCGTCTGGAGCCGGCAATACCTGGTTAGGCGAGTCCTATCAACTGATGGCGACCGTCGTGACAATCGATCGCGTCTACCATGAAATCCCTGTCGCCGACTTGGGGTCAGACGCGGAAGTGGTCGATGCGACACGCTCATTCGAGGATGGATACATCGTTCCATCGTTCGATGAATCGTTCAGTTATGCGCTTCGATTCGGAAACCTCACGAGCAACAGAGTCACCTTGAATCCGGTGACGAAAGTGCCGCTTCAAATCGAAACATCATTTGATAACGGGCCGGTAGGGGATATCGTCGGTACGACAGCCCCAAACATGACGGTGTATGTGACTTGTGAAAACAACAAATACGCGAACTGTGACGGTTCGGTCACGGCCGATGAGACAGGACGTTTTACGTTCTCACGCGGTATTCTCTGGGGAAATCAAACCATCACGGTTTGGGTAGCAGACAACGCGACGTATAACCAAGCCACAACAGCATCGGTCAAACAGACGTTCCAAATGAATGAACCGACCGATACGAACATTGCCGAAGTGTTGAGCGAGACGGCGATGGAAGGTGTGACGATTCGGACAAAACCAAATGCCCGAGTCGAGGTGCGTCAATTGTTCTCACCGACAAACTATGAAGTTCGTGAAGTCCAAGCAGACGCATCGGGAGTCGCGAAGTTAACGGAGTACAATCGAGACAAGCCGATGTACTACCGTGTCATTTATCGCATTCTCGACACGAACAGTCAGTATGCGAATCTTTACGTATCAACAGATTATCCGGTGCCTGACGTCACGTGGACAAAACCACCGAAGACAGGTGATACGACTGTGACTGTTCATTATAACGGGACACTCTCTCCACTGCTCGCGGTGGCGCGAAATGGCCGAGATGAATCAGCAAAACGTCTCGTTCCTGGAACGAACGTCATCGCGTTGAAAGGACCACTCTGGGAGGGACAGACGATTCGACTCATCGCGAGTTTCCGTCCTGAGCTCAGTAAAACGTTCGAACAAAAAGTGACGAGTGACGCACCGAAGACACTCAGCATCAAAGATGTGCTCGTCACATCGTCTACTTCAGCGTTTACAGTGTTGAAAGATACACCGGCATACTTGAATTTCATCGTGAATGGGAAGCCAATCTCATACACTGAGGTTGGAAAAGACCGCTACCGGATCTCGGTGAAACCAGGCACGTCGGTCGTCGTCGAGTCGTCAATCGGGTCCAAGAAGAAGCGGACGACGTACAAAGTCCCGACGGCTTCGTTGACGTCGTTCGCGCCGTCTGACGAAGTGACTACGTGGAAAGGGAAGACACTCCCGAACGCCACAGTCATCGTGAAGGCGGGGACGAAAGTGATTGGACGGACGAAGGCGAACTCGACCGGTAGCTATCAAGTGAAGTTTGCCCGTCAGCGCGCCGGCACGAAGCTCGTGTTCGAGGCGAAAGTCGGTGTGGCCCGTGACGCGAAGAGTGCGACCGTCAAAGCAGGTGTGCGCCCGACGGTGAGCACCGGCACGATTCGCTCGACGACGAAGTCGATTGCTGTTCGCACGAACGTCTCGTACGGCACGGTGACGATTTATAACGGGAAGACGCTCGTCGCGAAGAAGACGAGCACATCGACTTCGACGAACGTGTCCATCAAACCGCAAAAACGCGGCTCGAAGTTGACGATTAAAGTCGTGACGCCGGCCAACCGAAGCGGTCAGACTGTAAAGTCCGTATTATAATGTAGAGAAAAGGTGACTGATTTTTCAGTCATCTTTTTTTATTTTGGTCAATCCCCTTTAGATTCCTCGACGTCAAGACGATATAGGAAGAAACGTTGCATGCGAGAGGGGAATATACATATGTCAGTGAAACAGAAGTGGATAGCGTTACGGAATCGTTTAAACGTCCAGCGCTTTCAATGGAAACCGAAACGACGAAAGCCAAGCACGCGTGAAGGAAAACGAGTGACCGGCAAGAACCTGACCATCCGTCAAAAGCTGTGGGTACTCGTCATTCTCGCGCTCCTCATGGTCGCAGGTGTCGGCGGCTACTCGCTCTTGTCGCTCGCCGATGCGAATCGTCAAGGCGATGACATCGTCAACAACTGGAACAAAGGGCTCGACTACGCCCACGAGCTGAACACGCTCGCGGCGAACTATCGCGCGCTCGAGCTCGAGCATATCGTGACGGACGACGCGGCCGCGAAAGAAGAATTGATGACCGCGATGAAACAGATTCGGACGCGCATCAATGAGATCGCCCCGAAATATGAACAGACGGCGACAGGAGAGACAGACAAAGAGCTGTTCGCCAACTTCAGCAAGCAGTGGGAGATGTATCAGCGCGTGTCGGACAACATGCTCATTTTCAGCACGTCCGGCAACAACGGCATGGCTCGTTCGTATTATGACGCCCAGTCCCAATCGACATACGATAACTTCACGCAGCGCCTGACCGAGCTCGTCGACTACAACTCGGAAGGCTCGCAGCGTGTCGGCGCCGACATGGAACGTGAGTTTCAACAGTCGCTCATCGCGTTGCTCGCGGTGACGATCGGTGCGGTCGCACTCCTGTTGTTCCTCGGACTGAGCCTACTGCGCTCCATCATCAAACCGATGCGGGTGCTCCAAGAAAAATTCGACGAATTGGCCTCACAAGGCGGCGACTTGACGATGGCCATTCCGGTCACATCGAACGACGAAATCGCGCAAGTGAGCCGCTCGTTCAACACGTTCCTCGCGACGCTACGCGACATCATGATCGACGTCGACAAGACGTCAAAAGTCGTCCTCGTCTCGTCAAAAGAAGTGGCGGCGGAAGTCATTGAACTGAGCCGTTACATGGAAGAGACGTCAGGCACGGTCGAGGAATTGACGGCCGGTATGGAAGAGACGGCCGCATCTTCGCAAGAGATGAGTGCGTCGACGACCGAGATGGGCAGTTCTATCGATTCCATCGTCGACTTGTCGAACGACAGCGCGACGACAGCGGGCGACGTCGAACGTCGGGCCCACGCCATGCGTGAACAAGCCGTCGCATCGAAGACGGAAGCGAACGCCATCATCGAGCAGAAACGCATCGAGCTCGACGAGGCGATTAAAGGGGCGCAGTCGGTCGAACAGATCCGTGTCTTGACGAAAGCCATCCTCACCATTGCCGACCAGACGAACTTGCTCGCCTTGAACGCATCGATTGAAGCGGCCCGGGCAGGAGATGCCGGTCGTGGCTTCGCCGTCGTCGCTTCAGAGATTCGTAAGCTGGCCGAGAACTCGCGCCAGACGGTGAACGAGATTCAAGCGGTGTCCACGACGGTCATCGATTCGGTCGCCCGGCTCAATACGAGTTCGGCCGATATGCTGACGTTCCTCGACACGAAAGTGCTCGCCGACTACGACCGGCTCGAGGAGTCGGCCACGCAATATGAAGCGGATGCGACCGTATTCGGGGAGACGGCACAGACGTTCGAGACGAACGCGCTCCAACTTCGCCATATGACCGACAGCATCCTCCACGTCATCCAAGAAGTCGCGACGACCGTGACGGAAGGGGCGGACGGGACGCAGTCGATTTCGGAGAAAGTCCAACTGTCCGTCGAGCGGTTCAACGACGTCCAAACTCGGATGCAGGAGACCGAGCAACGTGCGGTCGAACTTTCGAATCGCGTGTCACAGTTCAAGTTATGAAGCTAGATCGCAGCCATGATGGGCTGTGGTCTTTTTTTGTGACAATAAATGGAACATAAGACTCGTAAATAAGGTCAATCCATTAAAATAATTGGAAACAAATGTGGAAAACCGTTTGCACAAACCGATAGAAATCATGTGATTCCAAAATTTGATAGAAATAGAGGTGTGAGAGGACGAGTTCCTCGAGAAGATGAAAAAAAGGCTAAATCAACTCACATTGACGCAGAAACTGTTTGGCGGGATCGGAATGATTCTTTTACTCGTCGTAATCGGGATGGGTTACAATCTGATGGCGCTGAACGATGCGACGAGCCGATATGAAGAAATGATTTCATCAGATGTCATGCGGATGAAGGCGGCCGATGAATTATCGTTAGGGATGGTCCGTCAGGCGTATGGCCTGCGTGGTTATATTCTTGAACAAGAGCCGGCCCGGCTTGAAGCAGAGCAGCAAGGGTCAGAAGAGAAAAAAGAAGCAATCAATGCCTTGTTAGAACTTTCGCCTTCGACAGAAGAGACGAAAGAACTAGAGAACTTGATGTCATACGCATTAGGTTACGATGACTTAGCACAACAGTTGATTCAAGCAATTGACGCGGATGATCAAGAGACAGTGGACCGACTCGCGCTCCGGTTGTTGCCGGATGTGACGGCATCAATCATTGAGTCAGGAGAGACGATGCAAGCCGAATCGGAAGCCGCGATGTTGGCGAAGCAAGCGCAGCTTGAGAGTCGAGGTCAAAGTGCATTGATATACTCTGCAGTGATCGCCGTCATCATTTTCGTACTCACGCTCGGCGCCGGCTACTTCCTCCAACGCATGGTCACGGTCCCGCTTCGCCAACTATCGGACGAGGTCGGCATCGTCGCCGACGGTGATTTGACGCGCGTGGACCTACAAGTACTCACACGCGATGAAATCGGTGAGCTCATGATCGGCTTCAACCAGATGAAAGGCAATCTGCGTGAACTGATTAACGAAGTGAGCCGGAACGCCCAAGAAATCACGGCCCAGTCAGAAGAACTGTATGCGAGCACGGAAGAGATGTCTTCGCAGACAGAAGAGACGACGCGGATGATTGAACAAGTCGTCGGAGAGACGGTCAACCAGGCAGGGGCCGCCTCGAAGAGCGGGCAAGCAGTCGCGGCCGCCGATGAAGGTGTCGAACGGATTGCCATCTCGATCGGGACGATCAGCCAAGACGTCCAGGCGAGTCTAAAGCTCGCCGAAAGCGGTGAACAGACGATCCAACAGGCGAAGCAGGAAGTGCTCGCGCTCGAAGCGGAGACGGTCACAACCGGCCAGTCGATCACGGCGTTGAAACAACAGTCGGACGAGATCGCCCTCATTACCGAGGTCATCCAGTCCATCACCGACCAGACGAACCTGCTCGCCTTGAACGCGGCCATCGAAGCGGCCCGGGCCGGGGAACAAGGGAAAGGCTTCGCCGTCGTCGCCGAAGAAGTACGGAAACTCGCGGAACAGTCGAAACAATCGGCGTCCCAAATCGCCGGTTTGATCGAATCGATTCAGACGCAATCGAATGCGGTACTCGAACGTCACGCCATCAGTGCCCGCCGCGTCGAGACGAACACGGCGTTGCTTGAAGAAGCGACGGCGTCGTTCCAACAAATCGTCGGGCAATTGCACGCCTCGGTCGAGAACACGGAACAGATCCGGGTCGCCTCGAGCGAGATCGCGACGACGACGAAACAAGTCGCGACAGCGGCAATCCATATGGCGAGTGACAGTGAAGGCATGGCCGAGACGATGCGTAGCGTAGGTGAGACGGCCGACGCCCAGCTCGCGATGATTCAAGAGTTGAACGGTGTCGCCGAGTCGCTCGGCAATATGACCGGCGACTTGCAGACGCTCATCGGGCGTTTCCAAACATAAGACGGACCGTCCTTTCCTGTTCTAGGGAAAGGATAGTTTTTGCGTGTTGTCAGGATTGATGAGAGGGTGTTACGGGAATTGCGGGAGAGAGACAACATCTCGACTACAGTGAAAAGGGGACACATCATGAAATATACCGTCATCACCGGAGCAAGTTCAGGTATTGGTTATGAAGCGGCGAAATTGCTCGCCAAGCAAGGGAAGTCACTCGTGCTCGTGGCACGGCGGCACGACGAACTCGAGAAGTTGCGGAGTGAAATCAAGGCGATCGCACCGAAGAGCGATGTCATCATCAAGGCGAAAGACTTGTCATACAGCGAGAACGTATACGGGATGTATGAATCGCTCGCTGATCTCGACATCGAGACGTGGATCAACAACGCCGGGTTTGGCGATTCGAATTTCGTGAAGGACGTCGAGGTCGGGAAAATCGAGAACATGATTCGCTTGAACGTCGAGGCGTTGACGGTACTGTCGAGCCTATACGTCCGGGACTATCATAACGTCGAAGGGGCGACACTGTTGAACGTCGCATCGGTCGTCGGCTATCATATCGCCAAAAAAGGCGTCACGTATAGCGCGACCAAATTCTTCGTCAGTGCGTATACGGAAGGGCTTGCCCGCGAGCTCATGAACGATGGGGACAAACTGCGAGCGAAAGTGCTCGCGCCGGCCGCGACGGAGACGGGCTTTGCCAACCGCGCTCGCGAAGAAGACGACTTTGACTATAGCCAAAACGTTGAGAAGTACCATACGGCCGAAGAGATGGCCGGGTTCTTAGTGCAACTGCTCGAGAGCGATCAAGTCGTCGGCATCGTCAACCACGAGGACTACTCGTACGAGTTGCGCGGTCCGATTCATCCGTATATGTGATCAAGTCAAATAAGAAACAAACAGGGGTCCCGTCACCAACATGTGGTGGCAGGACCCCTGTTCATATTCAATCAAGACGAGCGCATCGAATCCCCGTAGCCCCCGGTCAACCGGTGCGTGAGCCGGTGATACCAATAGCGGAGACGCAAGCGGTATACATACAGTCTGGACGTGTTCGGCAAGACGACGTTGTCGATATAATCGGCGAACATGGCGCGGAACATGTGGTCCTCACTGTCGTCATACGTCGCACTCCACATACCGTGCTCTTCGACCTCGAGCAACATCGCGATCGTCTCGTCATCGAGCTGATGGTCGTCTTCCGGCAACCGTTTGACGAGCATCTCGACCCGATGGCTGCAGATGGACGCATAAAGCGAGTGGGCGCGAGGGTTGCGCGGGTTAGCGTTCAAGTATCCGATGGCCACCTTGAGGAGCTCATCGTTCATCTCGAGTGGAATCTCATCATATACTTGGAAGAATTCGAGCAACATCGGCACCGTCTCTTCGTTGAATCCGGCGAGTCGGACGTAATGCATCAAGTGGAGACCAGCCTCCCCATAAAACTTACGATTGAAGTAATGGACGGCGATGGTGCGTTGGACGATCGGCACGTTCGGATAGCGTTCGACGGCCCGAAGGAAATGCTGCTCGGCCTCGAACAAGAAATTCGTATCGTCGCTCAAGATGCCATGGAGACAGTGGATCATGTAATGGTCGCCTTTTGCGCTCGCGGCTTCGAGCACGTCACGGGCCCGGCCGAACTCGCCTTCACGGATGAGCGGATACGCCCGCATCGCCGGAAAAAACGGGTCGTCCGGAAAGTTCGTCTCGCCGCGGACGACGAGCGATTCGATCGCTTCGGCGTTATAGTCGTCAATCATTTCTTCAAGGAGCATCATCTCGAGGAAGGTGCGTTGAAAGTCTGGATGGTGTAAATCGATGGTGTGTTTCATGAGGGTCCCTCCCGGCGTAAATGAGTGTTGCTTCATTATACCGAGCAATCGAGCGAACGAGTAGAGTTATTTCAAAAAATGGGAAAAGAATAGGGAAGGATTTCCGAGGAAATGGAGGAATGGAGATGGTCACGTTCACAGGTTATATCGTCGAGCTCGAACCGACGCGGATGCGGGTCGCGCCGAATCTAGATGCCGAGCCGTTCGATGGCATCGTGTTTCACTGGGAAGAGCCGCTTCGAGAGGATGAGACACCGCTCGCCGTCGGGCAACAGGTGCGCGTCGAGCACGATGAGAAGATGACCCGCTCGCTGCCGCCACAGGCGATGGCGCATCGAATTGATGTGCTATGATGAGACCGAGGTGAAACAAATGGGACAGTCGAATTTTTTGTGGATGGGTGTCGTCATCGCCATCAGTGCGCTGATTGTCTGGTTGTTGCAGGACGTGATGCCATTTTGGATGTTGTCGATTATCCTGCTCCTATTCGGGGCCGCGGTCGGCAACTTGCAGCGACGCTCTCGAAATGACACGTAAAAAAAGCACGTCATCATTCCGATGGCGTGCTTTCTTCATCTTCAGTTTCAACTGCAGCCGGCTCGTCTGTGGCTTCTTCGGTCGCGTCATCGGCAATCGGTTTCTCCTTGACGACGGGCGGCGTCTCTTTCTTGTCAGGTTTAGCGGTGGCTTTCGGCTTGTCTTTTTTCTTGACCGGTGCCGCCTCCGCTTCTTTTTCTTGAACTGCCGGCTGTTCCGGCTCGACCGGTTCGGCCGGTTCGGTCACGGGGACGTCAGGCTCGGTCGGTTGCTCCGTGACGGGAGGAGCCTCCGATTCTTCAGCAGGTTGTTCCGGTTCGGCTGGAGGCTCTTCCTCGACCGGTGCCGGTTCTTCAACTGGAGGCTCGGTCGGTTCCGGTGTGTCTGGTGCTGCCTCGGCTTCCGGTGCTGGTGTCGGTTCGGGCGCGGGTTCCGGTTCAGGCGCCGGAGCTGGTTCGACCGGATCCTCACGTTTCGGTACCGGTGTAATCGGTGCGACCGGTGCGAGTTCAGCGGCCGGGGCACTGCGTTTTGTCGTCGGTGGCGGGGCCGGTGTATCCGACTCGATGAACGACAGTACGTCTTGTTCGAACAAGGCGACCGGGAGCGTCTTCGTCACCAAGTGAAGGCCGAGCACCCGTCCATTGGCAGTGACAATCGGGCTGCCGATGGCGCGGTTCGGTAAATCGAATTCGCGGCGATAGCTGTCTTCTTCGAACGTGAGCGTTCCTTCAATCTGTTCGTCCGGTGCGAGTGTCAATACCGATTCGTCTGGTCCGACAATCGCGTGACTGAACGAGAACGGGGTCACTTTTACTTTTTCGATGCGGATGACGGCGATGGCGTCAGTCCGGCCGATGACTGTTCCATTCACCGTCTTGTCACCATGTTTCATCGTGACGCGGGTGATGCCGGCGACGTTATGGGCCGCCGTCAATACATCTTGCGGGCTAATCAAAAACCCGGTACCCGTGCCGACAGTATAGAGGCTATCTTGCAACGTCTCGAGGTCGACGGTGGTGGCACCATCGGCTGAGACCGTGTCTTTCGTGATGTTCAAATCGACTTTGTCGGCGAGTGAATCACTCGAGCGCGGGCTGTCGGTAAGATAGGCGTTCGTTAAAAACGAGACGAATGCGATGAGTGCAATGACGATGGGGACAGCAATCCATTTCAAGCGACGTGGGCGATGGCCACACGCCGGACAAATAGTGGTTTTCGAGCGGGTCTTCGCTCCGCAGCGTGGACAAGTCACGGGATGACACCTTCCTTCATACACATAGATGATATGCCTATTCCTCAAATGAGGATGGGGTAAACAATAATTGACCAGGTTTAGAAAGAGAAATGGGGAATTGGATGATGGGTACTTTCTTGAGATGACTAGGATGACTCTAAATTTATGAATATGAGGTGAATTCCCTTGATTATGAGATGTAGCCATTGCGGATATGAACAAGTTCCTATTGGACGAGTCGAGCGATATGATATGGTATTGAAAATGACAGTAGGGGTGGGATTAGACATGAAGTTCGTCGTATTATTTGGTCCACAAGCCGTCGGCAAAATGACGGTCGGGCAAGAACTCGCCAGTATTACCGACTTAAAGCTGTTCCATAACCATATGACGATTGATCTCGTCAGTCCGTTCTTCAGTTACGGGACACCGGAAGGGCGTCGGCTCGTCCAGCTGTTCCGCCATGAGCTGTTCGGCGCGGTCGCGAAAAGTGATTTGGACGGGATGATCTTCACGTTCGTCTGGGCGTTCGATTTAGAAGAGGACTGGGCGTATATCAAACAAGTGACCGACTTGTTCGAGTCGAACGGGGCCGACATCTATTATGTCGAGCTCGAAGCGGACATCGAAGAGCGCCTCATTCGCAACCAAACGGAGAACCGGTTGACCCATAAGCCGACGAAGCGGGACATCGCCTGGTCGGAAGGTGAGTTGAAGCAGACGGCGACGCTATACCGATTGAACTCACAGGACGGGGAACTCGACGTCGACAACTACTTGCGCATCAACAACACATATCTTGATGCGGCGACGGTCGCTGAACGAATCAAACAACATTTCCAGCTATGACGAAAACGAGTCTATTAGGAAAGACGAGTGAGAATCATTGCCATGAATAGAATGATTTTCACTTTTCTTTCTTTTTTTCGGCTTAACCTCAAAAAATCTCTTTTTATCAAAAAACGGCGAAACTACGCCCGTTTCTAAGCGGTTTGGACGAGGACCCGGCGTAAGTGGGTAAGGAAGCGCCACGACCTTTTTTTGGGTATAAATACTTAGAAAGTGTAGATGTGGGTAGTTCAACGCAATTACCGAATTTAAGACTAGGTAGTTTGCTATTCTGATGGTAATAGGAATGGATTAAACACATATTCATGAATTAGGATTCGATTGTTATTTATAAAAAAGAGGAGGGTTCACGTTTACATATTTTGTTGTGGAATTTCCAACGATATCAGAAATATATAAAAATAATGTGTTAAATAACCGTTTCGAAATTGGGCGTAACATCTACAACAGCCTTGCCAATATAACCCTCAAGCGTTACAAGGAAATGATTAAAACCCAACGTTATCGACAGGCACTAGAGCTGCATAAGACTAATAAACGTGAAGCGAATGAAGCCTTTAAAGAATTGTGTGAGGAATATCGTCTTTCAGAATATGAGTTCCACAAAGATGTTAAGCCTATGCAACACCACTTTAAAAAAATATCGACTCCAACACTTCTCAGAAGATTGCTACTCGATTATGGAAAGCTTTTGATGAGTTATTGTATGGTAATGGGAAACAAATTCACTTCAAGAAATTCGGTGAATTTAATTCCTTAGAAGGAAAGACGAATAAAGCAGGCATCCGATACAAGGATGGGTATTTGTTATGGAATGGTTTATCACTTCAAGTCATTTATGATCAAAACAATTCTTACGAACTCGAGGCTTTTCAAAATGAAGAGAAATGTATCAGCCGTTTTGAAGAATTCCTTTCGAAACATCACATTGAGATTAAACGTTGTAAAAAAATGAATATTATCTAATAAGTAATAACAGGATGTTGACATGCGTCCTATGCCATCACAAAACCCTGCTCAGAGGTTTGATAGTGAAAGTCTAATGGAAAAGGGTTAGTCTCCTATACTTTAGAGTGTCGTTGGAAGCCATTGTACTTTAGACCCTTACCACCTAGTGGTTAGAGTGTCAGAATAAAGGAAGAAGGATTCCATAAATCTACGGCAGGATGTCGCAAGAGAGAATTTTAGATAGTAATTCCAAAAAAAGTATTGTCTAGAATCAGTAGCAAATATTATGCAGAGACGAGAAAATTTCTAAGAGTATGAGTTGTGAGAGTAATTTGGTGTCAGTCGGACGGCTTAACAAGTGCACTCAATCAGATGACGGCGAAGGGTACTCATCCCTCAGTGAGAACTTGGCGCGTTTGATATTTAGGGGAAAACCGACAGATATAATCGTATACGCCGTGTTTCTATATCGAGACGGTGACCGAGGACGCCTCTGGACGTACGATTGAATATTCACGGTCCTACTTTAGAGGGGATAAGACGAGCTTCGTCATCGAGCGGAGCTATTCATGAACACGCCACAATCGGGCGTGTTTTTTTGTATGAATTAAAGGGGTTTCACATCCGGCAGTTATGGATGCGTCTCATTCATTGAAACGAGAAGATCTATTGCGTACAGTTAGAAGTAGAAAGGTGGGGGTAGGATGTTATTCAAAAAGAAAATAGCAGAAGCAGCGGCAGGATCGAAACGGTTTCACGTCAAGTTGACGGAACAACTGCCGGAACTCGGTCAAATCACCATTCTCGTCGATACGGCCACTGGCGTGAACTATATCCAGACGTGGGTCGGGACAGGTGGCGGCATCACTCCGCTACTCGATGCGAATGGTGAGGTTGTGATCGAGGAAGGGTACCGATCGTGATGTCACTCAGCACCAATCGGCTGACGTTACGACGGGTTACAGCGGACAATGCGCCACACCTGTTGGCATATTTATCGAAACCTGAGGTCGTCCGCCATATGGGACTCGACCCGTTCACGTCGTTAGAGGATTCGTTAGAAGAGATTGCCTGGTACGATTCGATTCTCGAGGAAGGGACAGGTGTCCGCTGGGGAATCACGTTGACCGGGCAAGACGAGGTCATCGGCAGTTGCGGATTTTTGAACGTGTCAGCGAAGCACCAGCGAGCCGAAATTGGGTTTGAGCTCAGCTCGGATTATTGGGGAAGAGGCATTGCCGGTGAGGCGCTCCGTGCGGTCGTTCGTCATGGGTTCACACAACTCGGGTTCCATCGCATCGAGGCGCTCGTCGAGCCGGCGAATACCGCGTCACAACAGCTCCTCGAGCGGGTCGGATTTACGCGAGAAGGGTTGATGCGAGGGTATGAGTTCACACGTGGTAAGTACGACGATTTATATATGTATTCATTGCTTGAGACAGACAGCATGACATGATGGAGGACGACACCGATGCAGATTATCGAATTCAAAAACGTGAGTCATGGAGACATTTTACATAATGTGACGGGATATTTCCGGCAAGGACGCATCACGACGTTCGTCGGTCCGAGCGGTGCCGGCAAGACGACGTGCCTGAAGCACATCAACGGCCTGTTATCACCGGACGCCGGTGCGATTTATTTCAAAGGGGAGAATATCGATTCGATCGACGTCATCGAACTGCGCCAACGAATCGGCATGGCGTTCCAAAGCGCGCCGATGATTGACGGGACGGTGTACGACAACATGAACCTGCCCAAAGCCATCTTCGGCGAGACGCTCGAACGGGAACGGGCGGCGGACCTGTTGCAGAAAGTCGACTTGGGCGGGATCTCGCTCGACCAACCGATCAAGACGTTGTCGGGCGGGGAACGGAGTCGTGTCGCCATTGCCCGGACGCTCGTCAACAAGCCGGACGTGCTGTTATTGGACGAGATTACGGCGAGCCTCGACTATCGGACCGTGAAAGAGATTGAGCGGTTGATTGTGAGACTGCAAAAAGACTTCGGGGTCACCGTCGTCTGGATCACGCACGACTTGGATCAAGCCCGACGTGTCAGTGATGACATGTGGTTTTTGCGAAACGGGGAATTGATTGAATTCGGCGACGCGACGTTCATCGATGAGTCCGATAACCCGATGATCGGTCGTTTCGTGAGGGGGGAAGAGCTATGACGTTCATCGAACTGATGACTTCATTGATTTTTGTCGCCATCCCGCTCGGTTTGGCGTTGTTCTTGAAACTCGGGCTCGAACGCGACATCTTGATTGCGACGGTGCGGTCGATTGTTCAGTTGCTCATCATCGGCTACATTTTGACGTTCGTCTTCGAGAGCGACAGTCCGGTGTTCATGTTGCTCATGATTCTGTTGATGATTGGGGCGGCGACGCAGAACATTATCAAGAAGGGGGACGGCATCCCCGGCATCACATGGATGATTCTGCTCACGCTCGTCACGGTCGAGACGTTGACGATGGGCCTTATGCTCGGACTCGGCATCATCTCGTTCGAGCCGGAGAAAGTCATCCCGATCAGCGGCATGGTCATCGGGAACTGTATGGTGTTGTCGCTCCTGTTTTTGAACAAGTTCAAAGACGAGGTCGAGCGGAGCGATGAAGTGATTGAGCTCATCTTGTCGTTCGGCGGCACACCGAAAGCAGCGATCGAGCGCAGTTTGAAGAGCGCCATCCGCACAAGCATGATCCCGACCGTCGAGGCGCAAAAGACGATGGGACTCGTCCAACTCCCGGGTATGATGAGCGGACTCATCATCGGCGGGGCCGACCCGATGGAGGCCGTGCTCTATCAATTGCTCATCTTGTTCCTCATCTTGACGACCGCATCCATCTCGGCGGTCATGGTCGGCTATCTCGCGTATCCGCGCCTGTTCAACCAAAAACTTCAGTTCGTCGGGTTGACGTATCGAAAGGGGAAAACGACATGATTCAAGGCATCCATCACGTGCAAATCACGATCCCGAAAGGGGAGGAAGCCCGTGCCCGTGCGTTTTATTGCGGCGTGCTCGGTCTTCCAGAAATCGAGAAGCCGGTGTCACTTCAAGGACGGGGCGGGTTTTGGCTCGAGGTCGGCGACCGTAGCGTCCACGTCGGGACCGAGGACGGGGTTGACCGGCTGTCGACGAAAGGACACGTCGCCTACGCCGTGACCGATTTGGCGGAATGGGGACAGAAGCTCGAGGTGGAAGGGATTGAGCGGCTCACGGGTATCCCGATTCCTGGATTCGACCGGTTCGAGTTCCGCGACCCGTTCGGCAATCGAGTCGAGATGATTCAAGCCCTCTGAATGGAGAGTGCCCGCTGTGGGTGCTCTTTTTTTCGTTCAAGAGATCCCGAACAGTTCGATGACAGCTTTCCAATTGGAAGGATAGGCGTTGCTACCCCCATGCTGATGCAACAGTTTGCCGTGACGGTTCACAGTGAAGTTCCATTGTGTCCCGTCCATCGTGAAGTACCCTTTTTCCTCGAATACTTCAGGCCAGCGATGTGAGACGAGCGACACGAATCGTTCATGGACGCGGAAGGCATCGGTTTTGTCATACCAACCGGACCTCGGAATCGCTGTGGTCAAGTCGAACTCTTCACGCCAGATGATTTCTCGCTTGACCGCGCCATCTTCAAAAAATGTGAAGGTGGACTCGTTATGGACGCCGAAGCCGCCGACCGTGAACGTGACGGTGATGGTTGGTCGTTTTTTACGGATGGCATCGAGCGGGATGGTCGGCTCGAACGTCAATTTCGCTTCCAGGGATGCCTTGATGGCCAGCTGTTCGTCTACGGAACGCCTCGGACGTACGGATTGAAGCCATTGCTTTTTTGTTTGTTGATCCATGTTCATCTTCCTTTCATCTCATCGGATGGGTTGATTATAAGCAAAATGAACATGATGGGTGTGTACAAAAATGAATCAGGTACGACGAAAGGGAGTGTCGATTGGGACACTCCCTTTTTAGGTGACGATTTAGTGTCAAGAAGGCGGAACGATTGTCCCTTGATGGAAACGCATCTTCCATTGGCCATCAACGTTCACCCAAATCGAGCTGCGCAAGGCGATGCGTCCGGTGGAGTGGTCTTCGGTCCGATACGTGGCCAGGACGACGTCGTCTTGAACGGTCTCCAGTGAGAAGTCGGATAAGGTGATGTGAATCTCGCCGAGGTCCATCGTGGCGGCAGATGCCGTCCGATATAACATGCGTCCGGAACTGCCGATTTCAAAAAAATCATCCGTGAGTAGACGGCGCAAATGCTCAGGCGATGTGCGCACGTCGGTCGTCAATAATGCCCGTTCCTGTCGTTCGATTAAGTCAGCCAGCATGTGGTTGCTCCTCCTGTTTTCCAAGATTCATGACGATGACGCCGAGCACGATGACGATCAGGCCGATGCTGTTCAAGCTCGACAGCACTTCCCCGTACACGAACACCCCGATCAGCCCGGTCGCGACCGTGCCGAGCCCGGCCCAGACGCTGTAGGCAATGCTGAGCGGGATGGTCTTCAAGACGATGCCCATCAACGTGAACGAGATGGTGAAGCTGATTAAGAGAACAAGACTCGGGAACAGATTGGTAAATCCGTCCGACAGCTTCAACATCGACGTCCCGAGCACTTCGAATGCAATCGATACGAGTAAGATTCCATAGGATTTCATGATTTCCCTCCTCATAATTTCATCAAGACGAGCCCGATGATGACAAGCCCGATGCCCATGACGGTCTGAATCCGGACTTGTTCCTTGAAGACGAGGAAGCCGATCAGCGCCGTCGCTGCCGTGCCGACCCCGCTCCAAAACGCATAGGCGAAACTGAGTGGGATGGAAAGAAGGGCGAGCGACAACAAGTAAAATGCCGTCACGTAACCGAAGGCGACACCAATGATGGGCAGGCGGCTCGTTGTCGTCGCGTTCAGCTTCAACATGCTCGAACCGAACAGTTCAGAGACGATGGCACCAACGAGATAGACGAAGCCCATGTTACGATTCTCCTTTTGACAGCGCGTCGCACTTTTGTCGGATGATGCGGGCAGCCCGATCTTTGAACGCAGCGCTATAGCCATATGTCAACGCGAACCAAAACCCGTCACAGAGCAGTCGAAGCTCGAGCACGCGATCAGCGTCAGGACCATCCGCGGCGAACTGTTTATCCCAACGTTTGGCGGCGTCGTTCCAAAGCTTTCCGCTCGCATCTTCTTGTGATGAGATGAAGACGGCAATCAAGTCGGCATCACCATCGCTATAATCGAGCGTCGCGAGGGCGTAGGCGCATGTGAACGGATAAGGACCATCTAACCCGGTTTGATGATGGACGATCCGATTTTCAAATTCATCGAGCGCCATTCTATTCATCTGCTGCAACAGGTTGGCCTTGCTTTCAAAGTGGTATAAGACGCCCCCTTTCGTGATACCGGCGCGTTTGGCTAAGTGGTCCATCGACAGTTGTTGAATGCCCTCGGTTTGAATGATTTGTGCGGCGGTCCGCAGTAACAATTGTTTTTTACTCATGTGTGTCCTCCTCACTATACTGAACGGTCAGTATAGTGAGCGTATCAGACTAGAGTTGGGTTGTCGAGATGAATACATGAATGGGATAATTAGGAAAAGGGGGGAGAGATGATGGGTTCACATTTGATGCATCTCGTCATCGGGAATGAGGTGTTGGCGCATTTGACAGATGTCGATCGCACGACTTTTTTGTTGGGAAATCTTGCGCCCGATGCGACGACGTCTAAACAAAACACCCACTATTACGCGGGACGGCATGAGGATATGACAAGACGGCTCGACCTTGATCAATATTGGGTGGACAGTGTGGACGAGAATCAATCGTTTCGCCTCGGCTATTATTGCCATCTCGTCGCGGACGAGATTTGGTTGCAGGGTTTTTATAAAGCCTGGCTCAAGCAAGTCATCACGAAAGACCCAGAAAAGCAGGCGATGTATTATACCGATTTTGATTCATATAACGCTCGTTTAGTGCAGCGATTGGACGCCTTCGATTTCGACGTGTTAACCAATGCCGCACAAGGCGAGCTGCTGGCACTCATCCTCAAAATCAAGCAAGATGCGAAGGCGAAAGAGGAAGGGACGTATACGATGTTTTTGCCACTTCAGTTCGATGGCTACGTCGAGACGTGCATCCTTCGATGTCGACAGATGGTCCAACAGAAGAGTGGGGTGATTATATGATTCAACGACGTTATGCACCGCTTTACGTAACGTTTGGACTTTCTATTTTGACAATCGTGGCGCTGTTCACTGTGAACGGCCGCTTTTTCCCGGATTTGAACTTGATTACGGCCATATGGGTCTACATTGTTCTAGATGTCGCCCTGATTGCCACATTGATTTGGGGCCTGTTCTCAAAAGACAAGACGGTGCGTGTGTTCAGTCTCGTCGGGAATCTTGGATTGATTGTGCCGCTATCGATTTGGATTTTTTTGTTGGTGCTCGCTAACGGGATTTCGGAAGCGTAATCGGACAAATGAGAGTGACCGAATGAACTCTATTTGCTTAGAAAGTGGACAGGCGTTCCGCTTTCTTTTTTTATCGGCATTAAATAGAAAGAATAATATTTCCATTTCCAATTTGAAAATTTGGCATTGCGCAACCTATTTTTGTTTGTTATGCTTCTCAATGAAAACGACAATGATAATCATTATCAGTGAGAAAGCATCAGTATTCCTTACATAGAGCAGAAACGTGGACTAGTCGCGGACTCACTGAGAAGGTCGTCATTCAAAAACAGATACATAGGGAGATGGAAAGAATGGGGAAATGGAAAGCAGCAGTCATGCTCACATCACTCGTCTTCACGCTAGCCGCATGCGGTAGCACGGACGAAACGAAAGACGAAGGAAGTGCGGAAGCCGAGACGGCACCGAAGACAGTTGAAATCACAGACGCACATGGAACAATCGACGTACCGGTCAATCCGGAGAAGGTCGTCGCGCTCGACAACCGAACGTTCGAGACGCTCTCGGATTGGGGGATCGACTTAGTCGCGGCGCCAATTGGATTGATTCCAGCGGACTTGCCTTATAAAAACGATAAAGACATCGTAGACGTCGGGATGCACAATGAGCCGAACTTAGAAGCGATCGCCGGCGTGGATCCGGATGTCGTCATCGTCGGACAACGATTCGCCGACTACTACGAAGACATTAAAAAATTAGTCCCAGAAGCGGCCGTCATCAACTTGGACATCGAACTTCCCGAAGATGCGGGCACGCCAGGAGAAATCTTGGTCGAAGGCTTTGAGACGACGACACGTTCACTCGGCCAAATCTTTGAAAAAGAAACGGAAGCAGATGAGCTCATCGCGAGCTTTGAAGCATCGATCGACAGTGTGAAAGATGCATACGATAGTGAAGACAAGGTGATGTCAGTCATCGTCTCAGGCGGCGATATCGGCTTCTCGGCACCAAATACGGGGCGTGTCTTCGGACCGATGTATGACATCTTTGACTGGACACCTGCCCTCGAAGTAGCGAAAACGACAGGTGACCACCAAGGGGATGAGGTATCGGTTGAAGCGATTGCTGAGAGTGACCCGGACTGGTTGCTCGTCCTCGACCGTGATGCGGCCATTTCAAGCATGGAAGACGCTGTACCTGCAGCAGACGTGATCGATAACGCACCGGCACTCCAAAAAACGAAAGCCGTGACAGACGAAAAAATCGTGTATGCGCCGAACGATACGTACATCAACGAGTCGATTCAAACTTATTCTGAACTATTCAACGACATCGCAGCCGCGCTTTCGAAATAAGGGAGTCACGTTGTGCAAAAACCAATGACAGCAAGGGTTGAGACATTGTCTCAGCCCTCCTTTTCTAACATATGGACGAAGTCCTTTATCGTAGCAATGCTTGTGGTGTTCATATTGGCGGGCCTTTCGCTCGTGACCGGCGTCTATGACATTCGTCAAGAAGGTGGGTCGGACATGTTTTGGATCACTCGCGTCCCGCGTACGATTGCAATCATGTTGACCGGTGCCGCCATGGCGATGTCGGGACTGGTCATGCAACTGATCACGCAAAACCGTCTCGTCGAACCGACGACGACCGGTACACTCGAATGGGCGGGGCTCGGCCTGCTCGCTGTGTATCTGCTCGTCCCGGCTCCGACGCTCATGATGCGGATGACGGGGGCGATCGTCTTTTCATTCATCGGAACGATGGTCTTCTTCTGGTTTCTGCGCTCGGTCAAACTTCGCTCGTCGTTGATTGTCCCGATTATTGGACTCATGCTCGGGGCGGTCGTCTCGGCCGTGTCAACGTTTCTCGGTCTATTCTTTCAAGCAAGCCAGACGATCGAAGGTTGGTTCGTCGGGTCGTTCGCATCGGTGCAGGTCGGACGTTATGAATACTTGTGGCTCATCATCCTCGTCACGTTCTTCATTTTCATCCTTGCGAATCGCTTGACGCTCGCTGGACTCGGAGAAGACATCGCGACGAGCCTCGGCGTCAACTACAACCGCCTCATCTTGATTGCGACGGGACTGATTGCACTCGCGGTCGGGGTCGTGGCGACGGTCATCGGCAATCTGCCGTTTCTCGGGCTAATCGTTCCGAACATCGTTTCGATGTTTCGCGGGGATGACCTGCGCAGCAACTTGCCATGGGTATGCGTCATCGGGATGGGAACGGTCCTCGTCAGCGACTTGGTTTCGCGGACGATCATCATGCCGTTCGAATTGCCGGTATCACTCATTCTCGGGACGGTCGGATCAATCGTGTTCATCGCGATTCTCATGAGACAACGGAAGACGGGAGAGGTACGATGAGCACACTTATTGAAAATAAGACGAAGCCACGGGTAGCGTATGATGTCGATGGTCGATCCGTGCATACAGAAGAACGGTGTGCGACGGCGTTCCGTTCGAAACGAGAACAGCGCCGCTACTGGCTATTCCTTGCCTTCTTCATCATCGGCGGATTACTCTGTGCGTTCGGGTTACTCGTCTATAACAATCCGGTCCCGTTCGACTCGCCGTCGTTCGTCCCGGTCGTCGAGCGTCGGATTGTCGCCGTCATCACGATGGCGATTGCCGCGCTCTGTCAAAGCATGGCGACAGTTGCGTTTCATTCGGTGACGAACAACCGGATTATCACGCCATCGTTACTCGGGTTCGACGCACTCTACTCGACGATTCAGACGAGCATGATCTTCTTCTTCGGGGCAGGGGCGTTAATCGGTTTTTCGGGAACCGGTGCCTTTTTGACTCAGGTGGGCCTCATGGTGCTCATGAGTCTGCTCTTGTATGGCTGGCTCTTGTCAGGGAAATATGGCAATCTGCAACTCATGCTTCTCATCGGCATTATCATCGGGACCGGCTTGAACTCGGTGTCTTCGTTCATGCGCCGCATGCTCGCGCCGTCCGAGTTCGACGTTCTGCAGGCCCGTCTGTTCGGTTCGGTGATGCATGCCGATGCCGCCTACTTCCCGATTGTCATCCCGATTGTGATTGTCGTCGGGATCTTATTGTATAGCTTCTCCAATCGCTTGAACGTCGTCGCACTCGGGAAAGACGTGGCGACATCGTTCGGGGTGAACCATCGCCGGAGCGTCATCTTTACGCTCGTCTTAATCTCGCTCCTCATGTCGGTATCGACGGCGCTGATTGGACCGTTGACGTTCTTCGGATTCTTAGTGGCGACGCTCAGCTATCAAGTGGCAGCGACGTACGATCATAAGTACGTGTTTCCGCTGGCGTTCGCGCTTGGTTTCTTCGTTCTGACGAGCGCGTATTTCTTTATGTATCACATTCTCAATACACCGAGTGTCGTGTCCGTCATCATCGAACTGTTCGGCGGCGTGATTTTCTTAGCGGTGATTTTACGGAAGAGGTCATTATGATTCAACTTGAACAAGTACAAAAAACATATACGGATGACGTCCAAATCGGACCGATCAATCTCGACATCCCGAAAGCTGGATTCACGTCGTTGATTGGACCGAACGGGGCTGGGAAATCGACGACGCTCATGATGATTGGCCGTTTACTCGACTTGGATGAAGGTCAAATCCATGTCGCCGGCCTGGACGTGTCGAGCGCGAAATCGAAAGACTTGGCGAAAATCGTCACGATCTTACGGCAAGAGAACCATTTCGTGACGCGTCTCACCGTCCGTCAGCTCGCGGGCTTCGGACGCTTCCCGTACTCAAAAGGGCGGTTGACGCAAGAGGATGAACGGATTATCTCGAAATATATCGACTTCCTCGACTTGACGTCGCTCGAGCATCGCTATCTCGATGAATTGTCGGGTGGACAGCGCCAACGGGCGTACGTCGCGATGGTGCTCTGTCAGGAGACGGAATACGTGCTCCTCGATGAGCCACTCAATAACCTCGATATCGCTCGATCGGTCCAGATGATGGAGTACTTGCGCCACGTCGCTGACGAGTTCGGACGGACAATCGTCACGGTGCTCCATGACATCAACTTCGCAGCGAAATATTCGGACCGCATCTGTGCGATGAAAGACGGGAACATCGCCGCCTTCGGTACGGTCGAGGAGATTATGGATGCAGACATCCTATCTGACATATTCGAGACGAAACTGGAGATTATTCAAGGGCCATATGGGCCAATCGCAGTCTATTAAAGAAAGGGTGGGATTCGATGCAGATTTACTGGACACCGATTCAACAAGTCGTGGAGGAATCAAAAGACACCTACACGTTCAAACTTGAACTGCCGGCTGGCTTCACATGGGAAGAAGGGGCGCACACACACTTCGCGCTCGAGGGATTTAACAAGGAAGATCGACCGAACCGGACGTTGATTCGCCATATGTCGATCTCGACGTTGCCGCATGAAGGCGCAATCGGTATCACGACCCGGGTCAAACCGGAATGCTCGACGTTTAAATCAATCTTGCGTGACATGAACATCGGGGACAAGGTCGCCATCTTCAAGACGCATTCGAACGTTCCGTTGAAACGGGAGGGGAAGAACGTCTATCTGTTGTCGTCGGGTGTCGGCATTGCGACGTTCCGTCCGCTCGTGCTCGCGTATTTGGCGAATGGGGAAGGCGTGCCGCACCTTCATTCGTTGAACGTCGATTCCTCACAGGATTATCTGTTCAGCGATGTATTCGCGTCAACAGCCGCCTTCACGGCCGAGTTCGTCGACAGTCGTCCGGATTATTATCAGCGTGTCGAAACGCTCACCGCAGACAAAGATGGGTTGTTTTATGTGGTCGGTAGCGATGATTTCTTGCATGAGACGATTGCGACGTTGCGTCAAAACGGTGTCACGTCGGACCAAATCATGCTCGACAAGCATGATTTTCAATTTGAAGATTTCTTGAAAGCCTGACGCTCAGACCGAGGACACGTTCCTCGGTCTTTCTATGCATTATCGTACCTGAAGCGTTCATTTCCCTTTATACTAGATACAATGATTAAGGGGGAACTCACATGGAATACTTGTACATATTGCTTGGTATTGCATTCGTAGCGGTCACTATCCTCGTTTGGAAGAAGCGTCAGCAATTGACTGAAGAACCCGTCCCGCTCGACGCAGAAGTTATTCAAATTGAACCATCTAGCGCAGCGCATGAATTGGTCAAAGATGAGCAATCGGCAACCGTTTTGCCAATCGTATTGGATGACGTCTCAAATAAAGAAGAGATTACGGTCGGGTCAGACACGGTACAATTATTGAAACGGGTGGTTCAATCCGTCGGCGTCCCGGTTGCGATGCAATCGCTCGGTAAAAAACCTACGTACGAACTCGTCTTCTCACCTGAAGTGGAGGGCGCTTTGAAAAAAGGTGTCTATTCCTTAAGGAAATCAAAAGAAGACGGGTATTGGCGAGCCTTCGCGGTGGACGGGAAAAATGCAATTAAAGCGCAAGCGAATTTGAAACAAGTGAACCCACTCCAAGTGCGGCGAATCGCCTTAGACTTAGCGACGACCGTCGTCGCCCAGGAACATTTACGCGAAATCAAACAGGCACTAGACAAGATTGAGACGATTGTTAGCAAGTTGGTCACGATGAAACTGAACGAGTATCACGGACAAGCCCGTAGTTCGTTCAACTATTTGGACCGGGTGTACGTGTTCTTGAAAACAGATACTGTCGACAGCAAAATCACCCATCAACTTGAAAACAACTATAAGACGGACATCGATACGGTCTATGCGTTGCTCAAACATATCGATGGCCCACTCGGGAAGTTGTATGACCTGAAGAAACGGGCGCTCGTGTTCAAAGAAGCGACTAAAATTAAGGCAATGAAAGATGTCATCGGTGAGTTTCAAGAGTACGAAGAGCTCGTCTATATGTTCCTTCTTAGTCTACAAGGCGAAATTCATGCGATGCGCATGTTAGGTGATCCCGAAGAAACGATTGAACAAGCGACAAAACAAGTGAACGCTATTGGCCAAGAATTTGAAGCGAAACGACAATCGTTTCACCAAGGCTTGCAAAGCTTTGAACAAGAGTTCAAAGTGCGCTTCGCTTTGGCGAGCCGTGAACGAAATCAAATCCAGCTAATCGCGAGCGAACATGCGGCGGTGAAAGACCGGTCCGCGGCTCGAACGATTAACCTCGATTTCAAGGCAGAAGTCGAACCGAGAAAATTATTCCTCGTCTCGGACGGGGATGACGTCAAAGTGTTGGCGAATCGATGAATTAGTACTCAGACGGAGGACACGTTCCTCGGTCTTTTTGTATGGCAAATCTCAACGAAGCGCTCGAACAGGTCGCGTCCGTCCGGTGTGCCAATCGACTCGGGATGGTACTGGACGCCATACGTCGGGTGTTCGGGATGCTCGAGTGCCATGATGACACCGTCCGTCGTGCGAGCGGTTACGATGAGGTCCGTCTCTTGGACGACGAGCGAATGATAGCGCATGACCTCGCTCGGATTCCCATCGAACAAGACGCTCGGTATTGTCTCGATCACGGACGTCTTCCCATGCATGACCTGCTCGGCCCGTCCGACCGTCCCCCCGAACGCTTCGGCGATGACTTGATGACCGAGACAGACGCCGAGGATGGGGATGGTGCCAGACAAAGAGCGGACGACGTCGAGCGACACACCGGCATCCAGTGGGCCACCTGGACCCGGAGAGATGATGATGCCAGCCGGATTGAGGTCGCGGATCGCGTCGATTGTCAGTTCATCATTACGGATGACCGTCACGTCGCTGAACCGGGCGACATCTTGATACACGTTGTACGTGAACGAGTCGTAGTTATCGATAAGTAGAATCATGCGAACACCTCCAAAAGGGATTTGGCTTTATGCAACGTCTCTTCATATTCTGACACCGGGTCCGAGTCGTAGACGATACCGGCGCCCGCTTGGACGTAGGCCGTATCTCCTTGAACGACCATCGTCCGGATGGCGAGAGCGAAATCATAGCCGCCCCGGACGTCGAGATACCCGACGGCCCCGGCATATACTTCGCGTTTCACCGTCTCCAATTCGTCAATCAGCTGCATCGCCCGAATCTTCGGGGCGCCGGAGACGGTACCGGCCGGGAGACAGGCACGTAACGCATCAATCGGATTCAAGTTGTCACGCAGTTCGCCCTCGACCTCGGAGACGAGATGCATGACGTTTTTGAAGCGCTCGACTTCCATCTGTTTCGGAATCGTGACCGAGCCGACTTTTGCGACCCGGCCGATGTCGTTGCGACCGAGGTCGAGCAGCATCCGATGCTCGGCGAGTTCTTTCTCGTCTTTCACGAGGTCAGCAGCGTGACGAACGTCTTCTTCGACCGTTTTGCCACGGGGGCGCGTGCCGGCGATCGGGTTTGTCGAGACGCGATTTCCCTCGACGCGAACGAGACTCTCCGGGGACGCCCCGAGGACGATCGCCTCGCCTAGGTCGATATAGAATAAGTACGGACTCGGGTTCTGTTTCCGGAGCGTCCGATAGAAGTGGAACGGGTCGCCGGTGAACGTCGCGTCGATGCGTTGGGACAAGACGAGTTGGAACACCTCACCGGCGAGGATGGCTTCTTTCGCCTGCAAGACGCGTTCGACGAATTCATCTTTCCCGGTCAACACCCGTTCACTCGTGCGGACGACAGGGGCGAGCTCGTGTGTCTTCGCCGTCTCGAGTGCCAGTTTGATGTGGTGGAGTCGCTTCTCAGCATCATCATCCCCGGTATCGATCACGATGACCTGCTCCTCGACGTGATCATAGAGAACGACCGTCTCATATCGTTGGAACAAGGCATCTGGCAAACCGCGAGTCTCGCTAGGTGTATTCGGAATCGGTTCATAGACGCGTTGCATGTCATAGCCGATATAGCCGACGGCACCGCCGATGAACGGATAGGGGGCATCCGGCGTGTCTCGCGAAACTAGTTCCGATAACAAGGCGAGCGGGTCGTCCGTGTGCATCGTGCCGGATGCGTCGGTCAATTCGTTGCCTTTGGCGCGAATCGTCTCGACCGGATTGGAGGCGATAATCGAGTAACGGCCATGCTTGCCTTCGGCGCGGCTCTCGAGCAGTACTTTCCGATCTCCCTCTAATCGATGAAAGATGGCCACCGGTGTCAGTTCGTCGCCGTTGATGATGAGTTGTTTCATGTGATCTCCTCCTTAAAAATAAAAAAAGTCCCCCGCCCGACATGTCTAAAAAAGACATGAAGGACGGGGGACCCGTGGTGCCACCTTCGTTGGGGGAGTTCCCCCCCACTCATCGCGAACAATCATTCGCTATCCTCGGTAACGGGAGGACCCGTCAGAGCCTACGTATCGGTCTGAACGCTCAAAAGCCCATTCACGTGAGACACGTCACCGGTTCGCATCGACCACCGGCTTTCTGGAGACGAATCTTCACGCTACTCTTCTTTCTCATCGCGAGTTCGTATGAATGTTATCGTTACTTTAACGGGCTGAAGCAAGAATGTCAATATTGAAACTGTCAGAATGATTAGGGCTCAGGAATGTTTTTCTGTCTGGCGCTCAGTTTTCCGTTTACTGAGAAACGTATAGGCTACGAGAAACGAGGGAATCGGGAAAAGCCAATTCCAAGACGATGGAGAAGTGAGCGTCCCGTAGTACGCGAGGCCCATCGTCATTTCAATTGCGAGATTGAGCACCAACGTGATGAGCGGGGCGATATAAGACTTTTCGAATCGTAATGCAATAAGGACACCGGTCCCGATGGTGAGGATAGGGACGATGACGAGTTGCCAGATGAACGGGTCGATCAAATCCATAAGCATAGTCCTCTCGAAATGGGATTAACTGTATATTGATAAGTATACAGGGAATAGAGGATAAGAAAAAGAATACTACCGATGTGGTTACATTCAATCGAACAATGAAGATGACCATTACAAGTGAGACGACTCGAGCATACGAGTATGTTATGATGGACGCGAAAGGTAGGTACATCAATGGAAACAATCAACTTAAAACAACTTTCTGACGAACGGGCCGAACTTCAAGTCAAGGGCGACCTGGACGCGATGCGCGGCATCATGCATGACGAGTTTCGTTACGTCGACTCGAGCGGACGTCAGTTCGATAAAGAAACATTTTTAGACCAGTTCGTTGACCCGGCGTCTGTCCAGTGGATTACGCAGGAGACCGTCACGTTCGACGAGACGGTGGCTGGTGAGATCGCGCTCGTGCAACTGTTGCTCGAGGAGCGTTTCATTCTCGGGACGAACGCTTACGAAGGCCGGTTCTGGGTGTTGCATGTCTATGTGAAACAAGAAGACACGTGGCTCTGGCAAGGCGGCCAGTCAACAATGATTCATGAGGTGTGAGAACCGTGAACTGCTTTGGGAAACTAAAGCAGTTTTTTTGTGAAATCATTTACCTGATTTATTAAAAATCCGTCATTGTATGAAGTCGAATTATTACAATAGAATTTGGTATTCGACCAATTAACTGTAAAACCTACATAATGGAGGAAAGTCATGAATCATTCATCGTATTTGAAATTGTTCTTAGCCGGTTCACTCATCGTCTCGCCACTCTTGCCGCTCCAAGCGCAAGCAGAAGGATCAACAGAAGAACCACCAGTCGTCGAGACGGTCGACGTCACAGCACCGCTCGCACCTGTCGTCTCGACGCCACTCCATACGTCGAAGTCACTTGTAATTGAAGGAGAGGCTGGCACGACAGCATTGATCGGCATCAACAGCAAAGTGTACACGCGTGTCGTCACGGAAGCGGGGACGGCTCAATTCAACATGAGCCCGCAATCGGTCGGCAAACGGATCTCGGTCAGCTTGCGTGATGCCGCGGGCAACGTCAGTGAGACGACGGAAGTCGTTGTCGCCGTCGATCCGGCCGCACGTCCGGCGACGCCGAAAATCGGAACGGTCAATAACTCGGCTCGTCAAATCGTCGTGACAGGAACGCCTGGCGCGAAAGTGACACTCCAAGTCGGTGCAGCTTCGTACACGGCGCGCTATGACGCGAAAGGCGTCTATCGCCGTGCGACGGTCGCCCTTCCAATCGGAACGGTCATCCGTGCGACAACGGTCGACGCGAAAGGCGCGACAAGCGTCACGCGTTCGACGAAAGTCATTAAAGACGGTGTGGCTCCAGCACGCCCGCGTGTCGCGCAGAGCGTGACGACGACATCGACATCGATCACAGGGACGGCCGAGGCGTATGCGACAGTCTATGCCCAAATCGGAACGAAACTTTACAAAGCGCCGGTCATGTCGACTGGAAAATTCGCGATTAAAATCCCAAAACAAAAACGAGGGCAAGCGATCTCGTTGTATGCGATTGACGGCGCTGGCAATAAAGGCGGCACGCTCAAACTCGGCGTCCAACATGCGCTCTATAACAAGTTCTATCGTTTCCCAGGTCCGGTGACGGTCCACCGTGAAGTGCTCGATAGCTATGGGGAGTTCCGTTATGCGGAGACGTTCGCGCCGGTCTTCTACGGTTCACCGTCGAAAGCGAGCATGCAGTTCTTCCTCAACATCGAATCGGAAGATGGTTTCCTTGAAATGGACACGCTCCGCCTGAAAGTCGGCAGCAAGTCGTATAAAGTGAACCTTGATCAAGACGACATCGAGTACATTGAATACGAGGATGGAACGGTCGCGGAATACGTTGAGTTCAAACCGGATGCGAAGCTCGTCCAATTCGTGAAAGCGAATGTTCGTCCCGAGAACCGAATCGTTGTGACGGTGGAAGGCAGTGAGGACGTCATCGAATGGCCACTCTATGCTGCGGAGAAACGTGCATTCATGGAATCACTCAGTTTCGTCGGTTATTAATCCCCATCAGTTTTAATCGCCCTTCATAGGAGAAGGGCGATTTTTTTTGTTCTCAAAAATAAGGAGCATCGGTGTTGTGTACAACAACAATCCCCGTAATCCAATATCCATTTACTGGATAAAATCAAACACTTCTGCGAAAAGCCCTTCATTTTTTTGTGTATCGTCCATTGGACTCACCTTCAAAAGTCCTATTCGAAAAGTGTAATGATTTATTTATGAATCCAATAAAGCATGAACTGGTAACGAAATGGTTTATTAAAAAACGTTATCCACATAATTATATGGTATTTAATGGTTAATATTTATCTTCTATTGTAAAATCCAAAAAAATAATTGGTAATTATATTTTATTAGGTGTATTTATAAAAATCTAACCTGATGACGGAAGTCTGATCTTGAGTTTATTTATTGATAGCGCTTACTTTGTTGATTTAATGCGATTTTTGTTACACTGGTAATTAATCGAACGCAGAATGTTTATTCTAAATAAAATCATGAAAATGCATTATCATTTCCCTTTTTCGCTAAAAATTCGCTTGTTTCAACTGGAAACGTTATGTATATTATGGATGTAAGCAATCTGGGACGATGCATAGGCTAAAAGTCAATGTATGGTTTTAGATACCTGTTTTTGTATGACTCGAGTCCTATCGATGCTATACATAACTCGGGCAGTAAGGGTGTCTGAGGAGTGATCGAGAGGACCGAGAAAGTCGAAGACGCAGAAATCGCATTTTACCAAAGGGAGGATTTAAACAAGATGGCAAACAAAAAACAATTTGTCACAGCAGCGGCAGCGTTTGCAGTGACAGCGGCAGCAGTCGCACCAGCAATGTCGGCTTCAGCAGCAATGCCCGTCGTCAAGCTAGGTTCAGATTATGTACGCCAAGGCAATTTGGATGCAGCGCTTGACAAGAAGTATCACGGATCAGAGATCCACTGGTACAAGTCTTCAGTCAACATGAACAAATTGGGAGTCTTCCAAACGGCGGTTGGTTTCGTCAAAGGGAAAGGCATCAAAGTCGAGAAACGCATTCGCGTCTTGAACTATGCCCAAGAAGTGGTCGGACCGAAAGAAATGCTCGTCTTCGAAAAAGGGGAAGCCGTTTCAGGAATCCGCACACAGCCGGTCAAGTTCGCAGATCGCGTCTATATGAAACCAGGTTCATGGTCTGGTATCGACACATCGAAAGTCGGCGAGTTCATGGCGACTTTCACGTACACGAACAAAGCGTACGGAACGGTCTCAAAATCGTTCAAGTATAAAGTTGTTGAATCAGCTCCGATGGTGTCGAGCGTCAAGTTGCTCAATGCGAAGGAACTTGAAATCAACTTCTCGAAACCGGTAGACGCGAGCACACTCCTTTATAACGGCATGCTCAAAGATGGAACGGTCGAAATCGATCACATTCCAGACGCGCAACGCCTCAAAGGACTTCGCGGCACACTCTCGAAAGACGGCAAAACGCTCGTCGTTCGCGCCGAGAAGACATTCGATGGCCGCTACGCTGTGCTTGCTAGCTCGAAGATTGAAGGACTCGACGGTAAAGCGCTCGTACCGTTCAAAGAAATCTACACGTTCGAAGACAACGTACGCCCGGTCCTTAACGACCCTGAGTACCTTGAAAACAACCGCGTGAAGTTCACGTTCTCCGAGCCGGTCAACGTTGACTCGGAAGATGAGCTCGAGAAGAAACTCGAATTGAAAGATGCTTCTGGCGCTGGCTACAAAGTAGACGTCGACAAACTCTCATGGGACGGCAAATCGTTCATCCTTGACTTGTCAGATGCGCAATTCGTCGCAGGCAAAGACTACAAGTTGACGCTCGTCGGTCTCCGTGACTTCGCTGGCAACTTCATCTCGCCAAACCCAGTGACGAAGATCGTTCAGAAGAAAGTCATCGACGCGGTCAACCCTTCAGTCGTCGGCATGTCTTCGTCGAAACCAGGCTACCTCACAGTCACATTCTCTGAGGCTGTCTACGTGGACCGTTACAACCACGTCGCGAAAATCACGCTCACAAACGGCGAAATCGAAGCTGACCTTGATGACAACGCATGGCTCGATGAGTCAGGCAAAGTCCTCACTGTCCGCGACCACTCGTTCATCGGTCAAATCGACGTGAAAGTTTCTCACTTCCGCGACCTTGCTGGCAACTACGGCGCTGCGTCAACGAAATTGGTTAACTTCACGAACGATGAGATGGCTCCGACTGTGACAGATGCGAAAGTGGAAGTCATCGACGGCAAGAACCACCTCGTCCTCACGTTCTCTGAAGAACTCAAGCATGGTGCTTACAGCGACGGTAAGATGTACGGTTCGTACATCACGCCGAACGGTGTCGAGAAGAAAGTGGCGGCATGGACTGACGCCTCGTATTACTCGAAGAACCAAATCAAGACGCCAATCTCGGATCTTGAGCTTGGAAACTACTCAGTTAAACTTCCGGCTAACCTCGTGAAGGATGTCGTCGGCAACGAGAGCCTTGAGCAATCAATCAAGTTCTCAATTGTCTCGAGCCCAATCGAGAAAGAGAAGCCAACGTTCGATGGCTACTACTTCCAAGAGAAGGACAACAGCACGCTTTACCTCAAGTTCAGCGAGAAGCTCGACCCATCGTCACTCAACTTGGGCAACTTCTTGATTGAAGGCAAGGCAATCGCCGAGAAAGCTGTCTTCACGGATGAAGATCGCGACGTCATCAAGTTGACGCTCAAAGAAGGCGCGATTCAAACGACTGGTAAATATGCGTTCGTGATCCAAAACATCAAGGATGTAGTGGGCAACGTCATGGATACAGTCTCGTTGAACGAGAAGTTCGCGGAGAACGACCTTCCAGGCTTGACGTCTGCGGTCCTCACGTCGAACAACGTATCGGGCGACTACGCGGTCATCACGCTCACGTTCGATGAGTCAATCGCGAAGTACTCAATCGAAGATGGCTACGAAGACTTCAAAGTCCTCGTTGGCGACAAAGATCTCTCGAAATCTGCGACAGTCACAGAAATCATGGGATCGCAGTCGAACCAAGTCCAAATCACGATTGACCGTGTGTTGACTCCGGCCGAGACAGCTCAAACGCTCACGCTCAAACCAGGCGCTGCGTTCGAAGTCCTCGACCTCGAGAACAACAAACACCCATTGTTCACTTCGGTGAACATCGCTAAGTAATTAGCGTTGACCTTCATTGACCCTCCCTTAGGGTTAAATAGAGCAAGGCCTTCGGGCTGAGCCATCTTGAAACCGGTAGCGTTTGACGCTATCGGTTTTACTATGTCTAGTTCATCATCGTAATGTGTGGTTGACCTCGGATTTTGAGAACAACTCCGTTAAAGTAAAACCGTCCGATTATACGATGATTGCGGGGCAGTTCTCGAACGCCTGAGTCACGATTATCAGCCAACCGAAATAAGACAAGGTCATCCCGCGCGCGAGATGACCTTGTCTTATTTTTGTTTTGCGTCTTGATAGCCGAATGCTTTGATGGTCAAAGTATCGTTCAATTTTCCGTCGAGTTGCGATAAGATAATTGTCTGTTTTGGGTCCCAGCCGGCGAGGTCGACTGCGTCCGAACTGAGTCGGCCATCTGCCCAGTAGTTTTTATTGACTTGTAACGTGTATCCATACACGCGCTTGAGCCATTGGTTGTCGTTTGAGCGGATCGCTAAATATGAATTGGAACCGCGCAACCCTTTTACGACTTTGACTTCGAATGCAGGCGGTACTTGATTGTAAGAGTCGAGCGTCTTATCGCCAATACGAACGAGCTCTTCCCTATTGAAATGGTTATGCTCGTCGTACGAATAGCGTCCCATCTCAATAACATACGTGAAGCCATTAATTTTCTTGCCATCAATCGAGACAACACGGAACGTTCCGGGACCGTGAGGGTGATTATAGATAAAGTAGCGACCCTGTTTTTCCAGTCGCGCAAACTCGCTGACAGATTGTTCTGGACCTTTGAACGAGATTGTGATGAGGCCGGATTTTCCAATTAGAGCATTCACGATACGCTTATGATAAATCGGATTAGCCCAAGAATTATACTGGATGTTCTTCATCTGAATTTGGATTCGATTCGATGGATTGTTCAATGTAACAAACGGTTCACTGAACTGATTGAATTCAAGCGTGCGATCGACCGCACTGACTACAAACGAGATGTCGGATTTTGTCGTGAAGAACAACTTGTTTGGTCCGGCTGTCTCGTTCAATTTAAATGCTTTCACGTAGTCATTCATATGATTTGATTTATGTTCGATGTTCATTTGTTTAAGTAGCTGAGTGAGTTTAGCGGCAGTCACATTTTGTAATGCTGTAGCAATCGCCCTTTCGTCTGCGCCCATTCGTTTACCTTGTATCACAAGGTTTGGTTTAGTGACACCAAGTAACCCGTTCGGTCCATCGAGGATATGCGTTTTCGTTGGAGCGGATACAGCTCTGACTTTAAAGGTTGATGTGCCGCGCAATACGACGTCTGCATGTTTAACGTTTAAGAAACCAATCTCTCCATTGTATGTAATAGGTAAATCATAAGAGAGTTGAGCCTGATGGATGTCCCAACGATTGATTGTTCCTTTCCCCCGAAGCGTAAATCGCGTGTTTGAGTGGAATTGGTGAATCGTACCATTCAACGTGACGTTCCATTGTGACGTCTGTTTGTAGGGCTCGAACCCCCACCCTTCTAGGATCACTTGCCGGAGTGGGGCGGCTGTCGTAATTGTAACGGGTCCTCCGGGCAACTTTAAACTCTGAATTCGTGCAGCGGCATTCCGATCAATGATAATTGGAGTCTTGACCTGCACGAATTGGCCGAGTGCCAATCGTTCGAATCCCACGATTGTGTTGTTTTGTATGATTGGCTTTGCGAGCGTGCTTCGTAGCGCCACAGCGTTCTGTTTGAAGAAAGGGAGCAACGCCGGAGCGATTTTCGCGCTTTTTCCGTTGACACTGGCAATCTCAGTCCCTTTATATGTCATGACCTGATGATAGCTATCATGATTTTTGATTGGGATTTCAAGGGGCAGGATACTCTTGAACGGGACGTATCCTTTCGTCTTGCCGACTTGGACGTTGGCCCATCCGTTTTGTGTCGAGATGAGTGAGACGTTCGTGTTCATTTTGAGAGTTTGGATTGTTTTCGCTTTAGAACTTGCGGACACCTTCAATGGAGTTGACTCGAGCGTCTTATATGGAAACGACGACGCCTCGACGTTTCCCGTAATCAATGTGACGAGAGCGATGACGAAAACCATGAACCATTTTTTATACATAAGAATTCTCCTCCTTTAACAAAACCATTATATAGAAATGAGAGATTCTTTATTTCTAATGTTTATTAAAAATGGAAAATGAATTCTTGTTAACAGTGTAAAAGTTAGTTCATCACAATAAACCGTAGTTGACACTAGTTCGACCGATTTCAAATCTGAAGACTGTAGAAGAAACGTTCTAGGTTCCGGTAGCTATATGCACGCCGTTTGATGAGCTTGATCTTATTGTTTGTCCTTTCATCTTCCTGTTTGATAGTCGTGAAAGGATCGTTCGTCTCCCCGCAATCGGACAGACGACGTGCAGGTCACGCATACGTTTTGATGATGGACGAGACATAGTAGAACCGATATCACAGAACTCTATTGGTTTTACTATGTATGAAGCTTCAATAAATACATATTAATCCCAATTTATTATGGAAATTTAAAACAAGTACGGTATGATTATATTGTTCTATTTTTTTAGTGGATACTTTATAATTTGGAGGGGAATTATGAGTCGAACACAACGAAAACAGAGGCAAAAGTTTCAACTTCTCATCAGGACGTTCGTCCTGGTCTGTCTGGTATTAGTGGGGGTCATTTACGAACAAAACCAGGAAGCCGAGGCGGACGGGATGTTGCATCCGTCCACATCGGGGAGTGAGTTGAGATTCAGCGGCATGGCGTTGCGGCTTGATCCGCAAGGACTATACATACATGCGAACGGGAGTCATAAACCGCTCGGCTTCACCCAAGCCTATATTGAACCGACGCGGGGCTACATCGTTGTCCGGCGCGATCGGGCCGATTCGGTCGTCTCCATTATCGCCGAACCGGATGAGACGCTCACGAAACGGGGCATCACGATCGGGGCGTCCGGGGGTGGGACGGTGACGCATTTGTTTGTCTATCAGAACGGCGTCCAACTTAACATGGCTGATCCCGTGGATTATGCCAAGACGGCTGGCGTCTTCTCCAATATTTGGATGACCATTATCAGTCAGAGTCGATGAGTCGCCGGCACGACCGGTGCTCGTCTTTTTTTGGAATCGAGGAACGAATTTTCTATAGAATGAGGGAAAAACGATGCAAGCTTATCAACGTGGATTTTTAATGACCGCCACACGGCTAAACCGTGAAGAATGGGAAACAATCACTTTGCCGAATGGCGATTTCTTCTATTATGACCCGCTCAGTCCGGTCGACTTGATTCAAGAAGGCGACCGTTGGCTGCTCGCTTTCGGGGACATCCTCGACATCCGAGCGCGACAGCGTGACCGGATAGGGGTGCTCGAACGATTGAACGGGCAAGACGTGGATACCTTCCATGAAACGCTTGACTTCATGGGTGGCCGCTACGTGTTGATTCGGGGTGATGAAACATCGGTTCGCCTCTATCATGATGCCACCGGGATGCGAGGTGTCTACTTCACGACGGAAGCACCGCTCCGAGCGGCGTCGCATCTCGAACTGTTACAAGAAGACGTCCAGTCTGAGGCGCACCCGCTCTGTTCGGACGAGTTGCGACACCATAACCATTATCACTTGCCAGGTCATTTCACGATTTATAAGTCGATTCGAATTCTCGTCCCGAACCATTTCGTGGACGAGACGAACCGGATGACACGCTATTATCCACGGCGTCCGCTCGATGCGTTGCCGGTCGAGGCGGCCATCGAACCACTTCGGACGTGGTTCGACAATCAGCTCCATCAACTACTCGAGTCGGACGAACGCATGATTTTCTCGCTCACGGCCGGGATTGACAGTCGTTTGTCGTTGGCGCTCCTCAAACCGTTCCTCGCGAACATCGAGACGTTCACGTATCAGAACGTGACGGAAGGCCATCACGTCGAGTCGCTCGATATCGATGTCGAAGTTGCGTCGATGATGGCGCGTGATCTCCAGTTTCGTCATCGCGTCATCCCGGTCGATGACCGGGCGTTCGAACGCGCCGAGGAGACGCGGTCGTTCCGGACGATGTTGCGCCAAAGTGTGACGTCACGTCACGGTCATGCCCACGCGTACGAATATATGAAACTGTACAAAGACCGGCCGACGCGTCACTTGCGCTCAAACATCCTTGAAATCGGCCGGGCATTTTATCGGAAGAATCGAACGCTGCCGGCCGAGTTCACGGTCGAAGGGGCGATTCGTTGCTATTCATGGAAGTCGCGGGAAGACGAGCGTGTTGTCTCGCTTTGGACGTCCTACGTGGCCGCGGTCAATTTGACGACTGAGACGCTGCACGGCTACGACCCGTACGACTTGTTGTATTGGGAGTATCGGATGGGCGTCTGGCACCAGCAAGTACTCGCCGAGAGCGATGTCGCGTTCGAGACGTATATCCCGTTCAACGCGCGCGCCATCCTCGAGCTGTTCTTGATGCCAGATTATGGGGATCGGTTATACGCCAAACTGTTCTATGAAGTGATCGGGAACGAGTGGCCGGTGCTCGCGTTCTGGGGTGTGAACAAGCGGGACACGATGCGTGACTATATGCATCCGACGCTCGACCAAGGGTGGATGGCGCTCGATGGGGTCATCACGAGCGGCCGTTTGGACAAGACGACGATCCCGTTGACCGTCCGGCGCTTGACGACGAACGTGTCATACCACCTCGAGGCGAACACGATGCAAAAAGGCGACCATATGGCGTATTCACAAATCCTGACGACGAAACCGGGACAGACGTATCGTTTGAATTTGAACGTGCTCAACCCGTTCGAGAAGCGGTCGTCGCTTGGCTTGGGGCGGATGCGCTATGAGATTTGGGTCGACGCCGTTCTCTATTTATCTGAAGACATCGCCGCCTGGGGCGGACCGAACCAAGTTTGGGTCGAGTTCGATGCCACGGATGACGCGACGGAACTCATGGTCCGGACGGTTGCCCTTCGTGATTGTGGGCCAAACAAGTGGGGCGCGGCCTCGAAGATGCAGCTCGAGGCGCTCCGTCTCCAAGAAATCGAGCACGGGCATTTGAAGGCAGGGGCGTCGAGTCCGTTCACCCAGCTTCATGAACTGATTGAAACCGAATAAGGTCTTTTTGCCTATCGTATTTTAATTTCCATGGAATCCCTCGATGTTGCAATCGGGGGATTTTTTGGAAAAGATACACGGAATTAACGAAAAATTAATTGTATTTACTAGTGGAATTGGATATGTTTAGAGAGGAAAGTGGTCTCTGAAACGATAGGTCTGAAGACGGAATAGGGAGCAAGGCCGATTATCATCCGTCGGACATTGTAAGCGCTATCATTCGTTTTAGTTCTGCTTCACCACATTTGAAAGGGGAAAATCAAATGCTCACACGTAAAACGAACAAGTTGTACGCTTCACTCGCTGTGGCGGCTATCACCGCTTCATCGATCGTTCCGGCAGCGACAGCTGACGCGGCACCAAAAGTTAAGACGGTCAAACTGAAAGCCGACTTCGTCCGCGGAGGCGACCTCGACGCCACGCTCGACAAGACATATCAAGGTGCCAAAATCCATTGGTACAAATCATCGGTGAAGTTGAACAAACTCGGTACATATCAAACGGCGAAAGGGATCGTGGTCGGCAAGGGGATTAAAGTCGAGAAGCGTGTCCGCGTCTTGAACTATCCGGTTGCCATCGAACCGGGAGAAGCACTCTCGTTCAAACAAGGGGAGAACGTGCCGAGCGCACTTCGTCTCGATGTTCGCTTCGCGAACGGTACGGTCGAGCGTCTCGTCCGTGTTCACGGCATCGATACATCTAAAATCGGTTCGTTCACGGCGCATGCGAAATTTACGAGCAATGGCCGCACAATCGAAGCTGAACTTCCATATTCGGTCGGTGGGAACACGGTATCGTTCATGCACACGAACGACACGCACGCTTCACTCGACTTGGCACCAAAACGCGCGACAGCTGTGAAACAAGTCCGCGCCGAGAAGCCGAACGCACTCTTGATTGACGCTGGGGACGTTTTCTCAGGTTCGCTTTACTTCAACAAGTTTGAAGGAATGGCTGACTTGAAACTCATGAACTACATGAAGTACGACTTGATGACACTCGGGAACCACGAGTTCGATCTCGGTGGCGACGAAGACGGCAACGCCGAACTTGCCAAGTTCATCCGCTACGCGAACTTCCCGTTCGTCAGCTCGAACCTCGACTTCTCAGCAGACACAGACTTGAACCCGCTCTTCCGTGACGCGGTGACAGACAAGCCGTATAACGGTCGTCTGTATGAAGGTGTCATTAAAGAAGTTGACGGCGTCAAAGTCGGATTCTTCGGTCTCACGACAGAAGAGACGGCCGAAATCGCAAGCCCTGGCGACGTTCAGTTCCAAGATTACATCGCGGAAGCGAAAGCGGCTGTCGCGGCGTTCGAAGCAGCTGGCGTCAACCAAATCGTCGCCGTCACGCACTTAGGCTACGATGACAACCCGGCGGTCGACAACGATCAAATCCTCGCGGAAGAAGTCGTGGGCATCGACGTCATCATCGGCGGACACTCGCACTCGCTTCTCACGAAGCCGGTCGTCAAAAACGCCGAGACGGACAACCCAACGTTGATCGTCCAAGCGTACCAGTACAGCCAATACCTCGGCACACTGGACGTCACGTTCGACAACGATGGCAAAGTCGTTGCCCACGAAGGTGCAGTCATTGACGTATCGAAACTTGAAGCGGACGCGAAAGCGACACAGCTCCTCGCGCCGTTCAAAGAAGAAGTAGATGAGTTGAAAAACCAACCGACTGGCGCTACAGCTAAAGTGGCACTCACGAACCCACGTACGAGCGACGTCGGCAACACGACGGGCGAGAGCGTCCGTAAGAACGAGACGCCACTTGGAAACCTGATTACGGACGGCATGCTCGCGAAAGCGAAGACGTTCAACGCAGATGTCATCGGCGCGATTCAAAACGGCGGCGGCATCCGTGCGGCGATCGATGCTGGAGATATCACGTTGGGAGATGTGCTCACGACGCTTCCGTTCGGGAACACGCTCGCAATCGCTGACCTCACAGGGACAGAGATTTACCAAACGTTCGAGCGCAGTGTCGGACCGCTTCCGAACGAAAATGGCGGCTTCCTTCACGTCGCTGGCTTGAAAGTGACGTACGATAGCTCGAAACCGTCAGGCTCACGTGTGACATCAATCGAGTACATGAAAGATGGCGCACTAGCACTTGTGGAAAATGGACCAACGAAATATAAAGTTGCGACGAACGCCTTCACAGCGAAAGGCGGCGACGGCTTCGCGGAACTCGGTGTGGCTTACACAGAAGGCCGCGTCCAAGACCTCGGTCTTTCGGACTGGGAAAACTTGCGTGACCACGTGGCAAGCCTTAAAACGGTGGAGCCAAAAGTGGAAGGTCGTATCGTCGATACAGCAGCCAAGTAAGCAGTCAAACTCTCCTGATGCGTCAGGGGAGTTTTTTTGTTATGTGATCAAAAAGTCGGGTATTACAAAAGAGGGGAACGGCAAGTCGTCTGATTGTCATCTGACTGAAATTGCTTGCCTATCTGATATTTGATACTATGACAGAGGGTGTAGGTGTGAAGCCTACGATACGACATGATGAAAGAATGAGGCGAATTGAATGGATGTAAGACGATTATTGTCCGACGTTCAAGTGCACGCGAAATGGGTACGTGCGGAACGGGAACGGATTTCACAAAAAGAACCGCTAGATGAAGGTGATGTCATTCTCATCAATGATTTGCCATCTTTGACGAAGAAAATGCAGCTCCCGTATTGGGACGACGAGAAGCTCGAGACGTATACCACCGGTCTCAAACAAGAATGGGACGCGGCGACCGAGCGTTTCCCGAACGACTTACCGGAATATCCGACATCGAACGGGACTGCTTATTATATGAAGAAACTCATCGATGTGGCGTTCGTCGGACCGGTCGAACGGGCCGAAGTATGGAACAACGTCTGCAACGTTCATACGTTCAAAACGGTCACCGAGTTTTTAGAGCTTATCAATGCAGGCGTGAACATCGAGTTCCTCATGATTAGCCCGATTTTGCCAGGGGACGAGGCGACAAGTTTTGAGCATATGGCGACACCGCGCTCGCATTCACGTCAATGGCTCGAAAATTTGATTAAGCAAGCCAACTATCGCGATATCCCGGTCGTCTTTCATACGGAGGCCGACACGAATCATTACGCGCGCTACGCATCCCTCGCAGCGAAGTGTGACGTCGTCTTCACGGCCAATGAAGAGCGGGTTCAAGATTACACTGAACTGTGCAAACATGATCGCGTCTTCGTCATTAAACCGTTCGTCAACCAATTGCTTCACAATCCCATCGGAATGACACGTGCCCGTTTGAACGACGTGCTCGTCACGAATGAGTTCCCGATGCGGAAACCGTTCATGGAGGATGTCGACAAATTGATGGATGGCGTCTTAGAGACAGATCACCGTCTCCATGTAATTAAATCTGACCGTGACAAAAATGAGGAGATTGACGAAGCGTACCTTCAGTATCTCGTCGCGAGCGAGACAGGTATGGACCGCTTGAAGAAGTCGGTCGATTGGGTCCTGCACGTCAATGAAGTGAAGAACAGCCCGACGCATAGCGCGCAGGAAATTTACGATGCGCAGGCACGCGGTAACCTCGTGTTGACGAACTATAACATTGCCGTCAACAACGATTTCCCGAATGTGTTCATCGCGACGGGCCGTCTCGATGCGAAACAGATTTTGAACATGTTCAAGACAGAGGACGAGAAGTACCGCCAACAATTAGCGGGCGTCCGCACGATTATGGCCGGGCATACGATGCATGATCGTTTCGAAGAGATGCTGTTCGCGCTCGGACTCGAGACGGAAGCACTCGGGTCACGTCCGATCCTCGTTGTTGGCTCAGGTGACGAGTCGCACCTTCAAGCCATGGTCGCTGACCAAACGTATGACAACATTCGTTTCCGTATGGCGGACGCCGTGACGGAGACTGATTTGCAGGAAGCGGCGTTCGTCGCATTCTTTGACTCGGCCTATACGTACGAGGCCTACTATTTAGAAGATTTGATTAATGCCTTCAAATATACGGACGTGTCGTTCGTGACGAAAGCGGCCTATTACGACGACGAGACGCTCGTCCCGGGTCCGGAACACGATTACGTGACGGACGTGACCGATGTCCATCGTTCCGTGTTCCTTGCGGAGCAATTGTCGCTCAAAGAAGTTGCGACACGGACACTGAAGAGCCGGACGTTGCCGGGTTATGCCGTCGACCGGTTTGAACTCGTCAAAAGTGAGGTCGTCTTCGAACCGAACGCACCGCGCGATTACAAACTGTCTGTCGTCGTACCGGTGTATAACAACGGCCGCTACTTGTACAACAAGTGCTTCTTCAGCTTGAAACGGAGCACGATGTTTGATGATATGGAGATTTGGCTCGTGGATGACGGTTCGACCGACAATGAGACGAGCCGTTACGTTGAGCGCCTGGCACGTGAACACGCGAACGTCTACACGTACTCTTTCGCAGACGGTGGTAGCGGCAGCGCCTCACGGCCTCGTAACAAAGGTGTCGAGCTGGCGACGACTCCATATATCGCCTTCCTCGACCCGGACAACGAGGCGGTCAACGATGGCTATCACGAGCTGTATCAATTGATGACGCGCGAACCCGGACTCGACCTCGCCGTCGGTAGCATGTTGAAGCTATCGAACCGCGAAGCGATGATTGAACTCGAAGGGCTTGAGAAAGGCGGTATCCGCATGATTGAAGACCCGCGTGCCTATCTGCTCGAGCACAACTTCAAAGTGCAAAGCATCCAGGCGATGGTCATCCGCCGTGACTTCATCGTCGACAACGGGTTGAAACAAGTCATCGGGGCGGTCGGACAAGACTCGCTCTTCTTCCAAGAGATGTTCCTCACGGCTGAACGTGTCGCGCTCGTCGACTTGACGATTCACGACTATTACGCGGCTGTGGCGGGATCGACCGTTAACACGATCACGCGTCGTTACTTCGAGAAATGTGTATTACGTGAGACGGCTCGAGCGAAGGCGTTTGAGCGCGAAGGGGTTCTCGATATCTATCGCGAGACCCGCTTCGAACGGTTCTTTGAGCTGTGGTATCTTCAGTTCATCCGCCGGTCGCGGGACGAGGATTTCTTCGGTAATGCTGAACTACTATATGCCATCTACGAGCAGTTCAAACCGCTCGAACCGAAGAGTCCACGCTTCAAACAGTTCATCGATCTGTATGAGAGCGGCCAAAAAAATGAATTGAAACGTCTGTATTTCGACGTATTCCGTTGAGGTGACAACATGAGTGAACAATTGAAACAAGAAAAGAACCTTCTTGAAATGCAACTTGCTGAACAAATCGAGGAGAATAAACGACTTCAACGTGAATACCGCATCAGAGGTCAACAATATCAACGTCTATTGCATCGATACGCCGAACTGCTCTATACAGTGGAATGGATTTCGAAAGAAGCCGCGAAAGCCGATTCACGTTATCAGCAGATGAATCGAAAATATAAGCAAGTCCAGCGTAAATATCAAGGGTTGACGCAATCAAAAGCCGGTAAAATACTTCTAAAAGTACGAGCCGTCCGTAGCCGTATCGGAAAAATCGTCAATTCGAAATGACCACCTGGGAGCGACATGTGATATGTCGCTTCCTTATTAGTGAAATCAAGGGGAACATCCCCGCAGTTTGGAGGAAAGACATATGGGTTGGCAAACGAAAGCACGTCGGGCGGCGCATCTAGGTTTACAGCGTTCACGTCGCGTCGGGAAACGCATCATCAATAAGACGCGCAATCGCGTGATTTCCCGCAAAGGAGGACCGATTGTCCCGAATTGGTACACGTCCTCGAATGCGGTTCACTTAGAAGGGGCAGACGTCATCGTCTCCCGACCAGAAGCGGTCGCGTTGGCATACCGGGCGGATGGGAAGGAAGAGGCGATCGACCTCAAGCAAATGTTCTCGAAATCAACGCGCCAGCTACATGTCCAATTTCGTGCGAAAGCGACAGGGGACGTCGTTCCTGTCGTGAAAGTCTCGCTCTATCAACGGAATAAGCACTCGCGTGACGTGTTCGTCTATAACCAGGCCCCGAGTGAAATCGTTTTGCTCGCGAACGAGACACGTGTCCGCTTCGCTGTCGAAACGGAAGGGAAAGGTTCATATAGCGTCATCGAGTTGAATGTGAACGGCGTCTCGCTTTGGGACGTGGAAGGCATGGCTTACCATATGCAAGATAGCGATTTCGACTATCGTATCGATTTGACGCCGAAACAGCTCGAATTGATTTCGGCCATCAATCGTGTCGTCGATTTCGAAGAAGATAAGCTCGTACTTAACGGCGTCGGGGGTCAATACGTCCACTTCGGGGTCGGCGAGTCCGCTCTTCCGCACGTGAACACGAAACGCGCCATCGACTTCCCGCTCGGCGATATGGACGACGACGTCTATCGTTTCTATTTAAAAGGGACGGTGAAGGGCACAGCGAACGCCTCGTTGTTCGTCGTCACGTATACGGCCGATGGACAAGATCAAATGATCGAGGTCCCGCTCGGTTTGAGCGGCATCATCCGTCTGACACCGAGCCATACGACGGTCCGTTATTTCGTCCGCTTGTCCGGCCACGGTGAACTGCATGGTTTGAAACTCGGTATGGTTCGCGAGAAGAGCGTCCGCCGGGAAGAGATTCTGTCGCTTAAACCATCGATGTGGACAGTGCCGACACCGGATACGATCAAACTGAAACACAAACAAGACCAACTTGTCGTCAAACTGAAGACGGGGGAGGGCAATCGTCGTTACATCTCCTACGCGGAGACGAACAATAGCTTCAAGCTGTTGCCGGTCGACTTCTTGTTCGACGTCAAATCGAACAGCCGTTACCGGGTCACGCTCGACGGCGAGATGGGCGAAGGGACGAACGTTGTCCTCTATATCATCACGTATTCGACGGAAGGCCGTTTGAACATGCAGCAAGTCCAGCTCGGGTCAGAAAAGATTTTCGAGTTCGAGAAAGAGGCACGCCGTCTCCGCTTCGCGCTTCGCGTCGACGGTGATGGAGAAGCGGTCATCGACCGGATCCGTGTGACCGAAGAGATTATTAGCGACCGCACGCGGAGCCCGGAATGGCTCGATGTGCGCGAGGCCCGTCTCTTCCGTGCCGTGCCGCGGGAGTTGCACGAATTGAAAGTCGCGGCCATCTTCGATGAGTTCACGACAGCCTCGTACCGCCCGGAATGTGACTTGATCACGTTCACGCCAGATAACTGGCCGGCCGTCCTCGCCGATGAACAACCGGACTTCTTGATGGTCGAGTCGGCATGGAAAGGGAACGCTGGTGCGTGGGAGAAAAAAGTCGTCAAATACGGAACGAACACGTGGGAAGAGCTTGATGGTCTGCTTGAATGGTGCCGTCACAACAATATCCCGACCGTGTTCTGGAACAAGGAAGACCCGATTCACTACGATCGCTTCATCGAGACGGCAAAACGGTTCGACTACGTCTATACGACGGACGAAAACCGGGTCGAGGACTATATCCGTGACTGCGGACACGACCGTGTCGGTGCGCTCCCGTTCGCCGCACAACCGAAAGAACACAACCCGATTCGCTTGCCGGGGACGCGTGAACCATACGCCTCGTTCGCGGGCTCGTATTACGCGAACCGTCACGAGTCGCGTCGTCAAGACATGGACCGTTTGTTCGCCGCGGCGGACCGTTACGGCCTTGTCATCTATGACCGCAACTATGAGATGAACCAACGTGGTGAGACGGACCAGCTTCAATTCCCGGAACAGTTCCGTGACTCGATTCGCGGCAGCCTGAAATATAACCAAATCGCGAAAGCGTACAAAGGCTTCAAAGTCATGCTGAACGTCAACTCGGTCAACGACTCACCGACGATGTTCTCGCGTCGCGTGTTCGAAGGGCTCGCTTGTGCGACGCCGGTCGTCAGCACGCGCTCGATCGGTGTCAAACAGATGCTCGGCGATTATGTTTTCCTCGATGAAGGTGACGCCATGCTCGATGAGACGTTCAAGAAGCTGTTGACCGATGACGCGTTCTATGAGGACGTCGCCATGCGCGGGATGCGTCACGTGTTGACGTATCATACGTACACGCAACGTCTCGCCCAAGTCGTCGGGGCAATCGGTATCCCGTATCGTGTCGACCACGCCCGTGTGGCCATGGTCGCCATCGTCCGCTCGAAAGAGGAGATGGAGCGGGTCGTATCGATTTATGAAACGCAAGACTACAAGCATACACACCTCGTCGTGTTCCTCGATAAGTTCGACGGCTATATCGACGTCTATAACGAGTACAACACCGAGACGATTTCGACGTTCATGCTCAGTTATTTAACGCAATATAACGCCTTGTCTGAGATTTTGGACGGCTTTGAATGGATGGCGTTCGTGAACCGGGACGACTATTACGGCCCGTCGTACGTGTCCGACTATATTTTGGCGGCGCGTTATGCCGAAGCCAACATCTTGACGAAAGGCGACCACTATACGTTTGATGGGACGCTCGAGAAACAAGATGTGGATGCGAGCTATCGCTACGTGTTCGACGCCGTGCCGACGCGTTCGCTCGTCAAACCGGCGGCGCTCCGCTTCTACAGCATCCAAGAGGCACTCGACGTACTGACGAACGATGCGTCGCTACAAGAGTTGGCCCAGTCCGGCGAGCGGATCTTCAGCATCGATCCGTATCAATACGTGAAAGGCGGAGCCGATCTCTCCGACGAGATGGCCCAGGAGGTAACGTTATGACGAAAGCACCGCTTCGCGTCCTCGTCTATGGGGACGTGAACTTGAATTTGATTGACGGGTCGGCCATCTGGCTGACGTCCGTCGTCCATATGTTGAAACAAGACCCGTCGATTCACGTCGACGTCCTATTGAAACGCTCGATCGTCAAACCGGAAGTGACGGCGTCGATCCGGGAGTTGCCGAACGTGCGCTTCCTCGACGTGTTCAGTGAGACGTCGCCGAAGAAGGACGAGCCGTACTATGAGAAGAAAGTGCTCGAACCGTCTGAAGCGGCTCAGCTCATCCATGAGCTCATGATGAGCAGTTCGTACGACTTGGCCTTCATCCGCGGCTTCCAACTCGCCTACAACTTGTCGGCGTATGAGGACACGATGGCGAAGACGTGGACGTATATCACCGACTTTACTCACGACCATACGCAGGCGTCGGACGAGGAGTTGGCCCGCTTGAAGCAAATCGCCTCACGCTCGGCCCGCATGCTCTGCCAGACGTCGGCGATGAAGGATTATTTTGAGACGTTCCTCCCGACGGAGCGGCCGTTCCTGATTTTAAATCCGATGATCCCGAACGTGAAAGAGGCGAAGCCGTCGTTCACGAAACCGAACGATCGTCTCGTCTATACGGGCAAGTTCGCCCCGCTCTGGTATTCGAGCGAGATTTTGACCGCGTTCGCGAAACTGCGTCCGGTCCATCCGGCGGCCGAGCTTCACGTCGCCGGCGACAAGTTCAATCAAGACCCGAACAACCCGAACTTCCGCAAAGACGTGACACATCGACTCGGTCACGATCCAGGCGTGACATGGCTGAAAGGAATCCCGCGTCGCGACGTCGAGACGTTAATCGAGTCGAGTGCGGTCGGAGTATCTTGGCGCCATCCGGAACTCGATGCTTCGCTCGAACTGTCGACGAAGCTGCTCGAGTATGGTGCGCTCGGAAAGCCGGTGCTGCTCAACCGTAATCCGATGCATGAGCTCATCCTCGGGGCGGACTATCCGTTGTTCGTCAATTCAGAGTCAGAGTTCATCGACAAGGCGCGTCTCGCGCTCACGGACGCCACCATCTACCGTGAGGCCGCCAAGCGTCTGTATGACATGGCCCAGTATTATACGTTCACGAACACGCATGCGCGCCTCCGTGACGAGCTGTGGGCGATGAAGAAGTTGACGATCGTCTTCGCGGGCCACGACTTGAAGTTCTTGAAGCTGTTCATGCAGAAGTTCTCGGAGAACCCGCGCTTCAACGTGCTCGTCGACCAATGGGACGGCCATAAGATTCACAACGTCAATCACAGTAAGGCGTGCCTCGAGCAGGCCGATATCATCTTCTGTGAATGGGGACTCGGCAACGCCGTCTGGTACTCGGAACACAAGTTGCCGCATCAGAAGCTGATCGTGCGGATTCACCGTCAAGAGAAAGAGACACCGTTCCCACGTCAGTACAACTTGCATAATATCGACAAAATCATCCTCGTCTCGCCGTATATGCTCGAAGAGATGTACCGTCTGTTCCGCATTCCGCGCCACAAGATGACGATGATTTATAACGCCGTCGACGGGAAACGTTTGGCTCAGCCGAAAGTGAAACAAGATTTGACGTTCCACCTCGGTATGATCGGCGTCAACCCGAAACTGAAGCGACTCGATTTGGCGCTCGATTTGCTCGAGCAGCTGTTGCAACAAGATCGTCGCTATAAACTCTTCATTAAAGGACATCATCCAAACGAGATTTATTGGATCAATAAACGGGAAGATGAAAGAGCGTATTACGACAAGTTGCTCGCCCGACTTGAAGAGCCGCAGTTCCAGTCGAGCGTCCAGTTCGATGGACACGGCGATGATGTCGCCGAATGGCTACAAAAGATTGGCTTCGTCCTCTCGATGAGCGATCTCGAGAGCTTCCATTTGGCACCGGCCGAAGCGATGACGTCGGGCACGTATCCGCTCATCCGTCACTGGACGGGGAGCGAGACGATTTATCCGGACGCGTTATTATTGGAAGATGTGTCCGACGCCGTCGGCATCATCCGTTCGTACGCCGACGATTCCGATCGTCTGCTCGAAGCGGCAAAACCGCTTCAAACCTATGCATTTGAGCACTTCGCGGTCGAAACACTTGCTAAAAAGCTAGAACAGCTTATACTAGAGGCGTTGTCCGAAACTGAAAAACATTGATTTGTCATTAAAATGTAATTGCCCGGCTGATTTGTTCAAGAGTATAATGAGTATTGTTTTATTGTCGAAACTGAAATAAAATGATGGACATGCTCGCATCGAGAAATCGCAGGGCACACACACACTTGGAGGTTACTACAAATGAAAGTATGTACAGTAGGTCTTGGGTATATTGGTTTGCCGACATCGGCAGTCTTCGCTAAATACGGCGTCGACGTCGTTGGGGTAGACATCTCTCAAAACGTCGTAGATAAATTGAACCGTGGTGAAATCCACATTGAAGAGCCAGGTCTCGGCGAAGTCGTCGCAGACGTCGTCGCGCAAGGCAAGTTCCGTGCGTCACTCTCACCGGAGAAAGCGGACGCATTCATCATCGCTGTCCCGACACCAAACAATGATGACGAGCACAAGTCGTGCGACCTCACATACGTCTTGGACGCGACACGTAAAGTCCTTCCATTCGTCGAGAAAGGCAACGTCATCATCGTCGAGTCGACGATTGCTCCACGTACGATGGACGATTTCGTCAAGCCACTCGTCGAAGAAGCTGGATTCGTCGTCGGCGAAGACATCTTCCTCGTTCATTGCCCAGAGCGTGTCCTTCCTGGACAAATCTTGCATGAGCTCGTGCACAACAACCGCATCGTCGGCGGCATCACGCCTGCTTGTGCGGAAGCTGGCGCACGCGTCTACGGCACATTCGTCGAAGGCGAAATCGTCAAGACGGACGCGAAGACGGCTGAAATGTCTAAACTCATGGAGAACACGTTCCGTGACGTCAACATCGCCCTCGCGAACGAACTCGCTAAAGTTTGTAACGACCTCGATATCAACGTCCTCGACGTCATCGAAATGGCAAACAAACACCCGCGCGTCAACTTGCATAGCCCAGGTCCTGGCGTCGGTGGTCACTGCCTCGCGGTCGACCCATACTTCATCGTCGCGAAGTCACCTGACCTCGCTCAAATCATCAACTTGTCGCGTGAGACGAACGTCTCCATGCCAGCCTACGTGGCCGACAACGTCGAGAAGCTCGTTGCGGGCATCGAAGACGCGAAAGTCGCTGTCTTCGGCGTGACGTACAAAGGAAACGTCGACGACATGCGTGAAAGCCCAGCTGTCGACATCTGTGAGCTCTTGCTCGACCGTGGCGTGAACATCTCGGTTCATGACGGTCACGTCGAGAAGTCGACATCGAGCCGTTTCGACCTCGTCTCGAAAGAAGAAGCGATCGCAGGCGCGGACCTCGTCCTCGTCCTCGTCGACCACAACGAGTTCAAGACACTCGATTTCGCTGAACTCAGCGGAGCGATGCGTCGTCCGATGATTTTTGATACGCGCAACATCGTGAAGCCAGCTGGCGAAGATGTGGCAGTCGTTAACTACGGCAACTTGTACAAATTTACAAAGGAAACGAATCTCGTACGTTGATTCAAGGTGAATTCACATGTTTAAATCCGCGAAAGCTATTCTTTCAGAACTGCAGTCGAGTAAGTATCTGATCATGCGTCTCGCGACGTATGAGACGAAGAGCAACTATTCAATGCAGTACCTCGGATTTTTATGGGAATTCGTCACGCCATTGCTGCAAATCGCAGTCTATTGGTTTGTATTTGGATTTGGTATTCGAAGCGGCAGGCCGATTGATGGCGTGCCGTTTCTGCCATGGCTCGTTGCAGGGATTGTCGTCTGGTTCTTTATTGCCGCGGCAATCACTTCTACGGCTCGGTCTGTCTATTCGAAGATTGGGTTAGTTTCCAAAATGAGCTTTCCAATCTCAACGATTCCTGCTTACGTCCTGTTATCGTTGTTTTATCGCCATGCCATTTTAGTGGCGGTATCCTACGTGTTAATGTGGGCGTTCGGCTATCCGATGGGGCTCCATTCGCTTTGGTTCATATACTTGGCGATCAGTGCTCTTGCCTTACTTTACTCGCTAGCGTTAATCACGTCCGCACTGACGACCATCGTGCGCGACTTACAAAACTTACTGCAATCGCTCATGCGAATGCTCATGTACTTGACGCCGATTTTTTGGGTTCCGACCGGCCGTCTCGCAGAGGTTCTTCAAATCAACCCGTTGTACTATTTGATTGAAGGGTATCGTTCGATGTTCCTCGGGACCGATTGGCTCGCGAACAACTGGGCGTATGGTCTCTACTATTGGGCGATCGTGCTCGTCCTCTTCTTTGTCGGTTCGATGATCCATATGCGCTTCCGTCGATATTTCATCGATTACATTTGAGGAGGCTATCATGTACCAAGTTAAATTTGAGAACGTGTCAAAACGTTATACGTTATACAACAAGCCGACCGACAAATTGAAGGAGATTTTCCTCAATAAAACGAACGGCAAGCAATTCTACGCACTCCGGAACGTCACGTTTGAAGTGCCGCCGGGCGAAGTCGTCGGCATCATCGGCATCAACGGGTCAGGGAAATCGACGATGTCGAACTTGCTCGCGGATGTCATGCCGCCAACCCATGGTCAAATCGAGCTGAAAGGCAAGACGGCGCTCATCGCGATCTCGTCTGGCCTGAACGGGAACTTGACCGGGATGGAGAATATCGAATTAAAAGGGCTCATGCTCGGGATGACGAAACATGAGATTGCCGAGTTGACGCCAGAAATCATTGATTTCGCCGATATCGGTGACTTCATTTATCAACCCGTCAAGACGTATTCGAGCGGGATGAAATCACGCCTCGGATTTGCGATTTCGATTAACATCGATCCGGACATCCTCGTCATCGATGAGGCGCTCTCGGTCGGGGACCAAACGTTCACCGACAAGTGTCTCGCCAAGATGAACGAGTTCAAGGATCAAGGCAAGACGATTTTCTTCATCAGCCACTCCGTGTCCCAAGTCCGACAGTTCTGTACGCTCGGACTTTGGCTCGAGTTCGGCGAGGTCCGCGAATACGGACCGGTCGAAGAAGTCGCGCGTGAATATAACAAGTTTTTAAAATGGTTCCGTAACTTATCAAAAGATCAGCAAGACGCGTTTAAAGCGGATAAGTTGAAACGCCGGACAACCGTTGTCGAATCTACAGAGCTCGGCGAGACGTATATCTTGCCGCCGCTCACAGAAGAGGAGTTAGCGAATCGATGAAAAAAGTAATGACTGTCTTCGGGACACGCCCAGAAGCGATTAAAATGGCACCACTCGTTCTTGAGTTAAAGAAACGTGAAGGGGTCGAACCAATCGTCGTCGTCACGGCGCAGCACCGTCAAATGCTTGACCAAGTGCTCGAGTTGTTCGAAATCAAGCCAGACTACGATTTAGATATCATGAAAGACAAGCAAACGTTGTATGACGTGACGTCACGCGTCCTCAAAGGAATGGGAGAAGTCATCGCTGAAACGAAGCCGGACATCGTCCTCGTCCATGGTGACACGACGACGACGTTCGCGGCCTCGCTCGCGGCGTTCTACAACCAAACTGCGGTCGGGCACGTCGAAGCCGGTCTTCGCACGTACAACAAGTACTCGCCATTCCCAGAAGAGATGAACCGTCAGCTCACAGGCGTCATGGCCGACCTTCACTTCGCACCGACGGAAACGTCGAAAGAGAATTTGCTTCGTGAAGGCAAGCCGGAAGACAAAATCTTCGTCACCGGCAACACGGCAATCGACGCACTCAAAACGACGGTCCGTGAGGACTACTCGAACGAGTTGCTCGATTCAATCCGTGAATCGGGACGCCGTCTCGTCTTGCTCACGGCCCACCGCCGCGAGAACCTCGGCGAGCCGATGCGCAACATGTTCCGCGCTGTGCGCCGTTTGATTGAGAAGTACGACGATATCGAAGTCGTCTATCCGGTCCACATGAACCCGGTCGTGCGCGAACTCGCCAACGAGATTTTGCACGATATCGACCGTGTCCACTTGATCGAACCGCTCGACGTCTTTGACTTCCACAACTATGCATCGATTTCGCACTTGATCCTCACGGACTCGGGCGGCGTGCAAGAAGAAGCACCGTCACTTGGTGTTCCAGTCCTCGTCCTTCGTGACACGACGGAACGTCCGGAAGGCGTGGCCGCTGGTACGTTGAAACTCGCTGGTGTAGAGGAAGAAGTCATCTTTGGTCTTGCCGATGAGCTTCTCTCGGACGCAACGGCTTACGAGAAGATGTCGAAAGCCTCGAACCCATACGGTGACGGGGAAGCGTCACGTCGCATCGTCGACGCCATTTTGGCAACAGACTTCTAATAATTTAATGTAAAAGAATAAGAGTTGTCTCGTACATGTGTACGGCAACTCTTTTCTTATAAAACGGAGGAAACGATATGGCAGTCAAAAGAATCCGCCCTGCGATTTATCATTATTATCCGCGCGGTTACCAAAAGGATCACTTACGGATGCGCGAAGAAGGGTATAAGACAGAGGTTACTTTCATGCCGGAGAGTGAGTCCGACTCGATTTACGTGCAACTGTTCGATTTGAAATTCGAGATTCCGCCGTCGCAAATGTTTTTGCCGGACGCGCAGATGGACCCTTGCCAAACGATTGGCCTCGATACGCATATTCACGTGCTCAGTGACAAGACCGTGAAGCTCGAGATGTATTTCATGCAGTATACGAAGAAAGAACGCGTCTCGAATAAACGCTTCAAGTTGACGCTCAATCCGGGCGACAACCACATCGAGGAGTCGATTCCTCAAGTCGAAGGGGCAGAGTACTTCAAACTCTCTTACAAATATGTGATTGAGACGACGGAGCCTCAGACGATTCGACTCGATGATCTATACCTCTCGTTTGAGGAGTAATCTTGTAGGAAGGGACTAACTGATATGCTATTTAGTTCAACCGTCTTTTTATTTTATTTCTTGCCGATTGTACTCGGCCTGTACTTTATCTCACCGCGTCCCATTAAAAACACGATTTTGCTCGTCGCGAGTCTGTTTTTTTACGCCTGGGGTGAACCGCGATTTGTATTGATTATGCTTGCGTCGATCGCAATGAACTATGTCTTCGGACTGCTCGTCGACCGCGACCGTCATCATGAAAAGAAAATCAAGCTATGGATGACACTCATGGTGCTCGGGAACCTCGGGATGCTTGGAGTGTTCAAATATGCGAGCTTCTTCGTCGAGAACGTCAACAGCGTGCTCGGTTTCTCGTTGAACGACCCGGAAATCCCGCTCCCGCTCGGTATCTCGTTCTTCACGTTCCAAGCGATGAGTTACGTCATCGACGTGTATCGCAAGGATGGGCAAGTCCAACGCAACATCTTTGACTTGGCCTTGTACGTCTCGTTCTTCCCGCAATTGATTGCCGGACCGATCGTCCGCTATCAAACGGTCGCCGATGAGATCGTCGATCGTCGTGAGACGATTGATGACTTCGTGTCTGGGATTCAGCGCTTCGTCATCGGTCTCGGGAAGAAAATGATTTTAGCGAACAGCGCTGGCTACGTCGCCGATCAGATTTTCGGCATGCCGGCCGGAGAGATGTCGACGACACTCGCCTGGATCGGGATTATCGCCTATTCGCTCCAAATTTACTTCGATTTCTCAGGGTATTCAGATATGGCCATCGGGCTAGGGCGTATGTTCGGGTTCCACTTCTTAGAGAACTTTAACTACCCGTATATCTCTCGTTCTGTTTCGGAGTTTTGGCGCAGATGGCATATGTCACTCGGTAGCTGGTTCCGTGACTACGTCTATATCCCGCTCGGCGGAAATCGCCAAGGCGAATGGAAGACGTACCGCAACTTGGCTGTCGTCTGGTTCTTGACTGGGATTTGGCACGGGGCGAGCTGGACGTTTATCGCCTGGGGTGTATACTATGGGGTATTCATCATGCTCGAACGTGCATTCCTTGGGAAATGGTTGAAGGCGATGCCGTCTTGGCTGTCGCTGTCATTCACACTGTTCGTCGTCATCATCGGTTGGGTCTTCTTCCGAGCTGACGATTTCCCGTATGCGATTGCTTACTTGCAGACGATGTTCGGCCTTCACGGCGGACCGCTGTTCGATCAACAAGCGCTCTACTACTTGGTCCAATATGGGGTCGTGCTCTTGATCGCCATTATTGCGGCCACACCGATTCCACGTATCGTCGTCGGGAAGTTCTTGAGTCAAGAACTCGATGACACGAAAACGACGGCGACCCGCCGAATCGTCGGGCTCGTCCGGGTGAGCGGTGTGCTCGTGCTCTTCTTCTTGTCGATTTCGTATATCGTATCGAGCACGTTCAACCCGTTCATCTACTTCCGCTTCTAAAGAGAAAGGAGCAATATGATGCAGAAGCCATTAGATTCTAGAAAACCTAGCCCACGGCCGATTGAGAAAAAGCCGAAAGGGCTCGAACAATCCTGGTTCGCCGATTTTCTGTTGCTCGGTGTCTTTCTAGGCGTGCTCTTTCTCGGACTGGCCACGTATTGGTTCGGTCAGGATCGGGAAGTATCGGTACTAGAAGGGCGTCAGCTCGCGCAACAGCCGGACGTCTCGGTCAGTGCCGTGCGGGATGGTTCTTATATGGAAGAGTTCGAAAGCTACTCGAGCGACCAAGTGTTTCAACGTGACCGTTGGATGGGTCTGCAGGCAGGCTTCCAAAAGAACGTCTTCCAACAAAAAATCAACAACGGGGTACTCGCCCTCGACAACGGGGTGCTCATCGGTCCGGATGAGCCTGTACGCGGGTTCGATAACATGAAGCGTCTGTTCCCTGAGTTCGGGGCAACGATGCAAGAACAGGATGTCCCGGTCTACTTCGCGTCCGCGCCGAGTAAGCCGGTCCATGCGGCGCAAAACGAGATGATTCCGGACTACGTTATCAGTGGCGACTTAGAGAGCCGAGGCAATCTCCATGACGCGGTCGAAGGAGCCGACTTTGAGCTCATCGACCTCGGAGAGACGCTCTTTGAGCAGCCGATGGAAGACATCTATTTCTATAACGATCACCACTGGAACGTGCAAGGCGCATTCCTCGGGTATCAGCAAATCATCGAACGGCTCCAACAGGACTATGAGGACGTGCCAAAATTAGAGGCGTCCGACATGGAGACGTTCAAAATCGAACAGCCTTACTACGGCTCATACGCTCGTGAGATTTCACTCCCGTACGTCGAGAAGCTCGATTACTTGGAGTGGATGGAACCGAAAGACGGTTTCACGACCGAGGTATGTCGGAACGGGGATGATTGCGGTCATTCGGTCATCGCCCGCGAAGAAGCGGAAGAGACGAACCGATTCGCCGATTTCTATAAAGTGTTCATGAAAGACAACTACGCACAGTTGCGCATCGAGCAGAAAGATCCGGTCAACGACTTGCATGTGCTCGTCTTGAAGGATTCATATGCGAACCCGGTGCTCGGCTTCCTCGGAGAGTCATTCGGAACGGTCTCGGCGATTGACGTCCGCTACGCGGAAGGCAAAGTCGATATCACGGACTACGTCGAAGAGAACGATGTCGACCTCGTCTTGTTCATGCATAACGACCGTATCTCCGGGATGTCTGGGGATTATGAAGATAGCTTTTAACAAACTGCCAATCATCCATGTGATGATTGGCTTTTTTTGATGAGAAGTCGTTATACTAACAAGTAGGCAGGTGAGAGAGATGAAACGACGAACCGCCGACGGGACGTATCGGTACGTCCTCGTCCTCGGCGCCAAAGTGAATGGCATCCAACCATCGAGCGCCTTGCGCTATCGGATTGAGGCGGCCGCTGACTATGCAAAGCGGTATCCGCACGTCGAACTGATTGCTAGCGGAGGACAAGGACCTGATGAAGGGATGGCGGAAGCAGACGTCATTGCCCGGGAATTAATGGCCCGAGGGATTGACGAGACCCGCATCCATATCGAGGCGGAGTCGACGTCGACGGTGGAGAATTTTCAGTTGAGCCGCTCGATTTGGGACGGCGCGCCCGGGCTGACGATCGTTACGAACGACTTTCACGTCAGACGGGCCCGACTCGTCGGGCGGCTATATTTTGGACTCTCGACCGACGCGCTCTATGCGAAGACGCCGACGGCCACGAAACTGAAATACGTCGTCCGCGAACAGCTGGCGTACGTGAAACTGTTCATCAACTATATGCGCTGGAAATGGCGAGCATGACAAAAGGGACTTCATCGAGAAGTCCCTTTTTCGTGTTATAGCGTACCGATGATCATCCCACCGATGACTCCGACGATGACGAGCGCCCAAGGCGGCATCTTCCAATACGCGATCATGGCGAACAAGAAGGCGGCGAAGACGAAATCGACCGCACCGTTGACGGTACTTGTGAAAATCGGCTGATAGAACGCCGCAATCAAAATCCCGACGACGGCGGCGTTAACTCCGATGAGTGCGCCCGCGACTTTCGGGTTGCGACGGAGCGCATCCCAAAACGGCAAGGCACCGAGAATCAACAGGAACGCTGGCAAGAAGATGGCGACCGTCGCGAGCAGTCCGCCCGGCACACCATTGATGACCGTCCCGAGGTAAGACGCGAACGTGAAGAGCGGTCCCGGTACGGCTTGGGCGGCCCCGTAACCAGCAAGGAACGCCTCTTCGCTCAAGAAACCGGTCGGTACGAGCTCACGCTCGAGCAGCGGCAAGACGACGTGACCGCCACCGAAGACGAGTGCACCGGCCCGGTAAAAGCTGTCGAACAGGGCAATCGATTGACTTTCAATCGTCTCACGCAAAATCGGCAAGATGACGAGCAACGCACCGAACAGACCGAGCAGCGTCGCCCCGAGTCGTTTCGAGAGCGGGAACGACGCCGATTTGACGTCCAAGTTGTTCGGTTTGAACAGCAAGAATCCGGCCAGACCGGCGAGCAAGATGACGAGCACCTGGCTATAGGCGGTTTGCCATAACAACACGCCGGCGAGCGCGAAGAACGCGATTGTGCGAGTCTTCGCATCGGGCGTCAATTTGCCGGCCATGCCGAGAATGGCGTGGGCGACGATGGCGACGGCGACGACTTTCAAGCCGTAGAGCCAGCCGGCATCGGAGACGTCGAGTCCTGAGACGAGCAAGGCGAACAAGATGAGGGCGATGACGGACGGTGATGTGAAGCCGATGAACGACGTGATCCCGCCGAGAATCCCGCCTCGGACGATACCAATCCCGATCCCGACCTGACTACTGGCCGGACCGGGCAAGAACTGACAGAGGGCGACGAGGTCGGCGTAGGCACGTTCGTCCATCCATTTGCGGCGACGGACGTACTCCTCATGGAAATAACCGAGGTGGGCGACCGGTCCGCCGAACGATGTCAGTCCGAGTCGGGTCGAGACGAATAAAATCTCTAGTAACGTCTTAAACGTTACACGTTGTTTAGACATGTGATTCACTCCTTAATCTCTTTAAATAGTTCATACGCTTTTTGACGGGCTTCCGCCAAGACGACGAGACCTTTTTCGGTCGTCGTATAGTTCTTCCGGATATGGCCTCCGACGAGCTCATTGGTCCGGACGAGCAGGCCATCCTGCTCCATCGTGTGTAAAATTGGGTAGAGCGTGCCGGCACTGATCGAGTAGCCGTGCTCTCGAAGTTCTTCGACCATCCACGCGCCATATACCGGATGTTCGGCAGCATGATGCAAGATGTGAATATGAATAAAGCCGAGGAACAGCTTGCGAAGGACGCGGTCTTCCACATACATCATCTCCTTGAAATCGATTTTCGATATCGGATGTCGAAATCAGTGTAACAACCTAAGCAAATTTATGCAACCGTCGAACGTGTACCTTTACAAAAACTTCATGTAACCGATTCACAAGAATCGATTCGGCAAATATAGGGAATTCATAAAAAATGAGGTAAACTGAATAATAGAAGTAAGCAGAGGAGGAACCGACGTGGCAGACCTAAACCAAACCAAATTCCAATCCTTGTTGCGCCATATGCCCCAAGGCTACGTCGAATTTAAAGTGCTCTACGATGAGGCGGGGGAGCCCGTCGATTACGAGTTCCACGAAGTGAACGAGGCGTTCGAGCGCATCATGAAGGCGAAGCGTGAACACTTTCTCGGGGGGCGCATCACCGACAAGTTGAAAGACTTTGAGTACAGCGAGCGGGAGTGGATCGTCCAAGTCGCACGGGCCGTGGATAGTGGGGAAGCGATCACGTTCGAACATTTCTCACGCCGCAACAAGGCTTGGTATGAGTTGTCCGTGTTCAGTGAACGTCCGGGGTACGTGTCGACGTTGTTCCATGACATTACGCCACACGTCCAAGAGAACAATGCACTGAAGCAACTCGTCAACGTGTCACACCGGTTCGTCACGACCGGGCGCGAACTGTTGATGAACCAACATTTTCTCGATCAGATTCGTGGTTTCACCGGGGCCAAGGCCGTGACACTCAATCTAGTCGATGACGATGGCAATACGTACTCGACCGTTGCCTTGTCGGGCATCGATGAGCTGCTCGAACGCAGTCTCGACGTACTCGGCTTCCATCCGGTCGGACGAAAATGGCCGATGAGTCCAAAACGATTGAAGTTGTTAGAAGCGCCGAGCCCGATTATCTTCGACGATATTTTACCGCTTGTCGAAGGTGTGCTGCCGAAGCGGCTCATCAAAAATATTTTGCGCATCTTTGACCTCGGTCAAGTCATCTTATTCAAAATCGAGAAGGATGGCGTATTTTATGGAGATTTGACGATCGTCATGCAAGGAAATAAACAAGCGAGCCGGCTCGGTCTCGTTGAGTTGTACATCGTGCACATCCTTGAACAGATGACGAAAGCAGACCGGCAAATCGGAGATGCGAAAGAATCGATGTTCGAAGGGTTTGCGACTGTCGATTTGGAATGCATCATGTCTTATAAAAATCATGAGATTTTCCATTTGAACGTGGCTTGGGAGCGCGTGCTCGGGTTTCCACTCGAAGAGCTAGAGAATATGGACTTCACGAGCCTCGTCCATCCCGATGACGTCGAGAAGACGAATGAAGCGTTCGCCATGCTTGAGGAAGGGCAAGACATCTTCCGCTTTATCAACCGATACCGGACCGTCGACGGGGACTATCGCTCAATCGAATGGCATTCAAAGGCACAAGGCAATTATATATATGCCGTCGCCAAAGACGTGACGGAGCGGGTCCAGCTCGAGGAAGAACTCGCCGAGCGGGACCGTTTGCTCACGAAACTATCGGATCAAGTCCCTGGTGCCATCTATCAGTTTGAGCGCCGACCGGACGGCAGTTTCCATTTTCCGTTCTTTAGCCGAGGATTCGAAGTGTTGACCGGGATCACATTCGAGGAGATGAAGGACGACCCGGAGCTCGTGTTCTCGAAGATTCATCCCGATGACTACCCGAACGTGATGGCGAGCATCGAGGCGTCGTATGAGAATTTGACGATTTGGGACGCGGAGTTCCGAGTCATCACACCAGACGGGGGGACGACGTGGATTTTAGGATCGTCGCGTCCAGAGAAGCTCGGTGAAGGTCACGTCCTCTGGCACGGCTATATCGGCGATGTGACCGAGAAGAAAAAGTATGAGATGGAAATCGAATACTTGAGTTACCACGATCAATTGACCGGGGTAAAAAATCGTCGATATTTCGATGAGGCACTGATCACATACGACGAACCATGCTATTATCCGCTCGCTTTGATTGTCGTTGATATTAACGGATTAAAGTTGACGAACGATGCGTTTGGTCATCTTGTCGGGGACCGTTTGTTGATTGAAGCGACGATGACGCTCAAGCGTGAGATTCGTGGCAAGGATACGGTCGCTCGAATCGGAGGTGATGAGTTCGTCATCATCATGCCGAACACGTCGCGCGACGAGGCAATTCTTCTATCAGAACGTTTGAGTCAGTTGTTTCACGATAAAGCGATTGAAGGCTTGCCGATCTCGGCATCGTTCGGGGAAGCGGTGAAAGTCGACGACTCGCTCTCCATTTCCGAAGTGTTCAACTTGGCCGAAAATCGAATGTACCACCATAAGGTTTCCGAGAAACAGAGCCGGCGACATTACTCGATTCAACTCATCATGCGGACGCTTTATGAGAAGATTCCGCGCGAGGAGGCCCATTCACAGCGCGTCGCCGAATTGTCACGACAACTGGGGCAAGCGATGAACTTCACGAGCGCCGAAGTGAACGAGCTCGTTACGGCCGCAACGCTTCACGATATCGGCAAGGTCGCGATTAGCAATGAGATTTTAGACAAGCCTGGGATGTTGACTGAGGCCGAATGGCGTGAAATTAAACGTCATCCCGAAGTGAGTTATAACATCTTGAGCACGGTGCCGGAGTATGGGCCACTATCCGAGATTGTACTCGCCCATCATGAGCGGTGGGACGGGAAAGGATATCCGAAAGGGATCAGCGGCGAGCAGATTCCGCTCGCGGCACGAATTATCTCGATTGCCGACACGTTCGACGTGATGGTGACGGGACGCCCGTACCGGAAAGCGAAGACGCTTGATGAGGCGCTCGCGGTCATCGAAGAAGAAGCGGGCCAGCAGTTCGACCCTGAACTCGTCGAGGTGTTCTTCAAGAAAGTCGTGCCGACGTTGCAGCGGTGATTGAAGCATTAGAAAAAGGAGAGCCATCGCGGCTCTCCTTTTTCATGTGAGCGGTCGCTTCTTCAACGCCCAGGCGATGACGAGGAAGACGACGAGCGCCATCCCGAGCAATATGAGGACCGAGTTGAGCGGGAGACGGTCCTCATACATCTGGGCGACCCCGTAGTTGAACCAATACGTCGGCAAGAAGCGCCCGACGGCTTGGAGCGTCTCCGGAAGCCACGTCAGACTGATGAAGGCGCCTCCGGTGATGGCCGCTGCCATCGTCACGGACGTCTGCCAAATGTTCGCTTTCTCCCGATTCGTCGCGAGGATGGCGATGAGCGACCCGATGGCGAGACAGACGAACAAATAGACGATGAACAACAACGTCAGGACAGGCAGGTGAGCCAGAATATCTTGTCGATAGAGCACGGCACTGAAGGCGAGCAACATGAGCACGTAGAGCAACCCGACCGCACAGAACGATACGAACAACGAACCGATGTAACGCCGCGGTGTGACCGGGGCGGCGAACAGGCGGGAATAGATTTTCTCGTCCCGGTCGTCGGCGACGAACAACGGGATGAACTGGAGAAAGGCCGACATCATGACGAACGACAGTAGACCGAGGAACGCCTGCGTTCGCGCCGTCGTCGCCACGCTCTGTTGAAACGGCTCGCTCGAGAGCGTATAGCCGTTCTCCGTCTCAAGATCGGCCAGTTCGTTGAAACGCTCTTCGTCAAAATCACTTGCAATCAGTAACTGCCGTTCACGAGACAGGTGCGAGTTGAGCGCTTGCTCGATCAACGCGGCGTCACTTCCTTCGGTCGCGCTGAACGAGAGACGCGGCGTCTCGCCATTCAAGAGCGCCTCGGTGAATCCGTCCGGAATCGTCAGGACGACGTCTTGTCCTTGCAGTAACGCTTCATCGGTCTCGTCCGTCTCGAGCGGTGTCACCGAACCGAACCGTCCCGCTTCTTCAATCACACGATTGGCGAGTGTCCCGCCATCCCGGTCGAGGATGCCGATGGAGGCGTTCAACGCCGACGTCGAGCTGAGGAACGATAGAATCAAGGCGAAACCGAATACGGAGACGAACGTGAACACCCATAGCCCTTTTTTCCGCAGCATGCGCTTGGCGACATGTCTAAATAGCACCACGACGGTTCACCCCTTTCCAAAGCAAGAGACTGAGGACAGCGAACACGAGGAGATGCAAGGAGAGCCAACCGAGGCTCTGCCAAAACACGGTCGTATCCCCACCGCGCAGAAGCACCTGGAGCATGCCTTCCCGCATAAAGATCGGCATGAAGACGTATTGGGCCCACGGTGCCACGCTCAGCGTCACTTGATCGAAACCAGGGACGTAACCGCCGGAAAGGATCATGATGATGGCGACGAACCCGTTGACGATCGCATCTTTCGTACCGCGCGAGAGACGGGGCAGACTCGATACGATAAAACCGAACGCGGTACCGTATAAGGCGAGGGCGAGCCAAGCGATAAACAAGAGCCCGAACTCGACATAATCGAGTGAGAAGCTGCGATAAACGAAGTGGCTGAACCAAAACACGAGCACGAGTTGCAGGAAGATGAGTGTGTATCGGCTCAAGCTGCGAGCCAGGCGATATTCGATCCGTTTGACGGGAGCGGCTTGAATCCGGAGATAACTCCCGGTCATCGGCTTCTCCTCACTGAGCATGCCGGTAATGTAGAATGCACCGAACAGTGCCGTCATGATGGAAATCGTGACGGTGAAATATTCGAGTGATGTCGGGGTCCGACCCGACAAATCGACGCTCTCGCTGTCGATGAACGTCGTGGGCTCGAACGGGGCGGAAACACCTGCCTCAGCGAGCATAATCTGCTGATTGGCGACGTCCGTATATTGCCTGAGAATGGCCTCGATGACGTCAAATTCGATTGTCGACGGTTCCTCGTACAGCAGACGGACGTCGGGACCGTCCAAATGGAGGATGACGTCGGCGTCGCCATCGTTCACGCCGGTTTCCGCAGCGGCGATACTATCGTACGGTACGAGATTGATGAATGCTTTGATGTCGTCGTCGGCGAGGAACGTCTCGAGAGGCACCCGGTAATCATCCGTCGACTGTTCGACGTAGGCGACGTCCGTGACCGGGAGCGAGAAGTTGCTATTGAAGATGGCCGACAGCATCGTTCCGAGCCCGAAGATGAGAATGATCGGGAAGATGAGCATCCAAAACAAGGTCGAGCGGTCCCGCAGTTGCTGTTTGACATCATATTTGATGAACGTCCATAGTTTCATCGTCATCACTCCCTAAGTGTCTTACCGGTCAGGGCCAGGAAGACGGTATTCAAGGATGGACGATCGACCGTGATCGAGGTGAAGCGAACCCGCTCGTCATGAAGGACGTCGAGCAGCGGGGCGAGCGGGGTGTCCTTCTCGAGCGACACGTCGAGGAACGGTTCCTCGTAATCGACTTTCTTTACCCGCTCGAGCGATTCGAGTCGTTCCAAGAGGCCCGGAGTGAGGGCGTCGACTTTGATGCGGGCCGTCTCGAGCGTCATGACTTGATCTTTCAGCTCATCTTGCGTGCCCTCGGCGATAATCCGTCCCTCATCGACGATGGCGACACGGTCGCAGAGCATCTCGACTTCCTCCATATAGTGGGACGTATAGATGATCGTCGCCCCGCGTCGATTCAACTCACGGATGTTCTCGAGGATGGTGTTGCGTGACTGCGGGTCGATGGCGACGGTCGGTTCATCCATGAAGATGAGTTCTGGTTCATGCACGATGCCGCAGGCGATGTTGAGACGACGAAGGAGCCCCCCGGACAGTTCCGGCGGACGTTTCTTTTGGTGTGGCGTGAGTTCAACGAAGTCGAGGGCGGCCACGGTCTTTTGTTTGGCCTCGGCTGGTTTGAACCCATACAGCTCGGCAAAAAATTGAATGTTCTCGAACACCGTCAGCTGGTCGTACACGGAGACATGTTGCGGGACGATACCGACGCGCCGTTTAATCGTCTGCTCGTCTTTTGGCATCGAGTGGTCGAAAATACGGATGGTACCGCTGTCGGCAGGATATAAGTTCAGCATGACAGAAATGGCGGTCGTCTTTCCGGCCCCATTCGGTCCGAGCAAGCCGAACAGTTCACCGGCCTCGACGTGAAGTGAAAAGTCGTTCAAGGCAATTGTCTCACCGAACCGTTTCGTGACATGGTCGAGCGCGATGATAGACACGTGGACGCAACTCCTTTCAAATCAGGAACGTGAAAAAGCATACAATGTTTTGTTCCCCTTTGCAGGAAATTCCGAACCCAATGACGAATGAATTATAATAGTCGAATTATTCAGACAATTAATGGAAGTTGAAGTGAGGGATCGCGATGAAAGGGTGGCAGTTCAACAAAGAAGAGTCGAGCGAGAAGTTTCCAGATGAGATGACGTGGGCGTTGTTTTGTACGGTCGAGCCGAAACGGATGGATACGACACTCCCGTTTTATTATGACGAGTCGGTGTTCCGTTTCTCGAACGGGACGGAGTCATTTTATTTTAAAATCTCCCCGAGCTACCACGAGTTCGAGGTGAACGTCAAGGACGCGTCGGGGGAGTTGTTGTACTATCAGCTGCTGCGAACGGTCGGGAAAGTCGAGGTGCTCGAGGATCGCCGCGATCACGGCGAACTGTTGATCGTCATGAACGAGGACCGGAACCGCACGGTGACGACGATTGAGTTGACCGTCCGACCACGTTTCCGGGTTCTTGTCAAAGAGCATTACGTTTGAATTTTCCTCAGAGTGGTACATGAATTAGACATGATACCACGAGGAGGAGATTCACATGAAAGACGGACTAAACAAAAAAGTTGATGGTTTGATCGATAAAGCGGCAGGCAAAGCGAAAGAAGCGGTTGGCAAAGCGACGGACAATCAATCGCTCAAGCGTGAAGGCCAGAAAGATCAAGTGAAGGGTACGGCCAAAGAGAAGACCGGCCAAGCCCAACAAAACCTCGAAAGCCTGAAAGACGAACGCCGCTAATACAAAACGGGAAGTCGCGACAATAGCGACTTCCCGTTTTTTCATTTGGTCAAAAAGACTTGGACATGAATCGTCGAGCCTTGCGCGTTCTTGGCCTTGCCGACACCGAGGTGCGTGAAGTTCCCGTTCAAGATGTTGGCGCGGTGGCCGCTCGAGTTCATCCAGGCGTTCACCGCTGCGCCTGGGTCGTTCGACCCCATATAGATGTTCTCACCCCAACCACGATAGCTGACATCGTAGGCATCGAGCGTGTCCCCTGGGCTCCCGTTCTCACGGAGCTGATGCGAGAACTGGCCCGTCTGTGCCATCTCGTCGGCCCGGACTTGGGCGACACGGTTCGCTTCGCCCGACGCTGCGAGCGCCGATAAGCCAGCCGTCTGACGCTCTTCGTTCGTCTCGGCCAAGACACCGCTCGCCGGGGCTTTGAACGTGATGTGTTTCGCCAAAATATACCCCGTCTTCGTGCCGATGTTCACTTTATACCAACGCGTCGTGCCTGTGTAACGATACGAGATCGTCTCAAGCTTCATTCCTTGGCGCAAGAACACGACGTTCGACGAGGTCGTGAGCGGACGCGACTTTAAGTAGACGCTCGATGGGGCGACGTACGTCGCCTTCGTGAACGCGACTTCGGCTGTCGACAGCTTGATATACGTGGCCGGAACGTAACCGTACCCCGTGCCCCATTGGATTTTGTACCAGCGGGCCCCGTTCGTCGTAAATGACGTCCGGACCATTATCGTGCCGTCGCGAACAATTTTACCTACACTCGTCGCTGAGCTTGACGGTGTTTTTCGGACGTTGATTTGACTGATTCCCGTAACGGAACCTTTCGTGTTGACGGCCGTCTCACGATATGAGGCTTCGACCGTGATCGGATTGACGGTGAGCGGGGACGTCGGGGTAAATGTGAACGCGGTCGCTAAGGCGGCAGCGAGCAAGACTGAGGCAGATTTTTTCAAAATGGGAAGCTCCTTTTTCGATAATATAACCATATAATATATTGAATAGGGCGGGAATGGGTATTACCATTTGATTACAAAAAGAGGCAGACTCAAGTGAGCCTGCCTGCTCCTTATTTATACAACAAATACTCTTTCCGAATCGGCAAGAACGCATCGCGCTCGGCATCGACTTTCGTCATGATCGCCTCAAGCGACTCGCCGGCGAGAATCATGTCTTTCACGTAGGCGTTCCCGGTCAGCTTCGTGATGAAGTCGTTTGAGAGGAACTCGAACTCGTCCGGATACAGGTCGTGCGCCGTCTTGACCATGGCGATACCGGTCTTGACCGCTTCGAACTTCGTCGGCTCTGTGACGTACACCTCGACGCCGTGCGACAGTTTGCCCGCGTTCTTCGAGAACGTCGGCGTGAACGAGGCGGCACGGAACGTGACGCCCGGAAGCTCGAGCGCGTTCAGCGTCTTAGCATAGTCATGCGCCTTCACGTAAGGGGCGCCAATCAATTGGAACGGTTTCGTTGTGCCGCGTCCTTCTGACAGGTTCGTCCCTTCGAACAGACCGGTCGCCGGATAGACGTTGACCGTGTCCGTCGTCGGCATGTTCGGTGACGGCATGACGAACGGGAGTCCCGTATCCTCGTACAGCATCGAGCGCTTCCAACCCTTCATCTTGACGACTTCGAGGTCGGCTTGAATCTGATACTCCGAATTGAACAAGCGTGCGAGCTCACCGACGGTCATCCCATGCTTGAGCGGGATCGGATAGAGGCCGATGAAGCTCGAATAGGCCGGGTTGAGCACTGGACCTTCGACGCGGAGGCCACCTTGCGGGTTCGGCCGGTCGAGGACGACGAACGGGATGTCATTCTCGGCTGCTGCTTCCATCGCATACGCCATCGTATAGATGTACGTATAGAAGCGCGTGCCGACGTCCTGAATATCGAAGACGAGCACATCGACGTCTTTTAGCATCTCGGCCGTCGGTTTTTTCGTCGCCCCATACAGACTATAGACGGGGAGTCCCGTCACTTCGTCGATATATGAACTGATCGTCGATCCGGCTTGCGCATCACCGCGGACACCGTGTTCTGGTCCGTACAGTGCCGTCAATTCGAAATCATCGGAGTTATGGAACAAGTCGACGATGCTCGTCATGTTGGCATCGATTCCGGTCGGATTCGTGATCAGTCCGACTCGTTTACCGGCCAAGATTTCAGGATTGTCCATCAACCGGTCGACCCCGAGTTCGACTTTCGGTTTCTTCGGCTCTGACTTGGCATCGGCATCGAGCAACATGACAGATGACGTGACGAGCGTGAGGGCGGCGAGGCCGCCAATCCATTTCTTCATAACTGTTCCTCCTTCATGAATGTAAGCGCTTTACTACTTATTGGAAAGTGTACCATTCTGTATTTTTAATTCAATATAAAGTAAATAAAATAGGAAATTTTATTTCTGAATTTGATTCGCTGTACCTAAAAAGCCACCGGATTTCTCCGATGGCTGGTCGATTATCGTACGGCAAGTGCTTTCCATCCCGTCGCGCCCATGACAGAGCTAACTTGGCTTTTCGGGATGACAAGGCGACCGCGGTACGGGTCGTTGATATAGAGGTTGTTCTTGTCATAGCCCGTCGCGAGCATGACATGATAATTGACGAAACCGGTGAATTTTTTGTTCGAAGCGGTATACCAATTGAAGTGACCGTAAGGCTGTTTAAAGTCGACACTCGCCCAGACGATGACCGGATTGCCGAGTGACAGCTCGCGCTCGATTGAAGATAATCCTTGGCCGGACAAGTCTTTCACAGGCCGGTATTTGCTTGAGAAATTGATCATGCCTTTCGGATAAATGCCGTAGTTGCGATATTTGCTGAGCTTGCCTTTCGGGTCGCCTGTGAACATGACGTTCGGGTCGACCCAGCGGTAGAGCCGATTCTCATAGCGGGCGTTCCACATGCTTTTCGGCATCTCCCGATATAGCGTCTCGGCGCTGACGACGCGTCCTTTTTTCTCGAGCGCCATCTTGAGCGAGAAGAACTCGCAGCCGGACGGGTAGCCCATAGCAAATTGACGATAGAGCGGCACGCTCATCTTATAGGTGGAGAGCGGGTTGCTATAGGCGCCCCGGGCATCGAACGCGGCGTTACCGATGCGTTTGTTCTTATACATGACGCCCGACAGATCGAAGAAATACCATTTGCCGTTGATGACTTGCCAATCTGTCTTCTTCGTCAAGGTCGGTGCAAAATATTCGTATTGCGTCGTATATTTCCAACCAGTCTCACGGACGCCGGTCGAGTGGAAGTAGTAATAGCGAGTCCCGACCTTGTGTTTTCCTTGCAAACGATAGCCGTAGACGGGATGGAACCCGTACACTTTGCCGTCAATCGTCTGCAGGCCGTAGCGACGTTTTCCGTCCGTCCCGAAATAGTAATAGCGAGAGGCGACTTTTTGAACGCCGGCCAACCGATAGCCGTACGTCTCGTGGAAACCGTAAACGGTCGTCCCAATCTTTTTCAGCCCGTGCTGGCGTACACCGCTTGTACCGAAGTAGTAGTGGCGCGTGCCGATTTGGTGCCAGCCGGTCGCGACCTGTCCGTCTTTCAAGAGCAAGTATTTCTTACCGTTGATCGTGTACATGCCCGACCGAATCGTTCCGTTTTCGAATATGTAATGCTTCACGCCGTTGACGGTTTGCCAACCGCTCAACCGTTTCCCTTCAAGAGAGAACAAGTAGCGTTTCCCGTCCACGGTCAAAAAGCCGGTCGCCATGACGCCATTCGATTTGAAGTAATAGAGACCGTCCGTGAGTTGTTGCCAGCCTTTCAGCTGCTTCCCGTCGGCGGCGAACAAGTAGATCGCCCCGTCAATCGAATAGCGCCCGGTGACGAGCACACCGTCCGTTTCAAAATAATATGTAGCGCCATCGATTGCTTGCCAACCGACGGCCATCGTCCCATCTGCCGCGAAATAGTACGTCTTGCCGTCAATCACTTGCCAGCCGGTCAGCACCGTGCCGTCTTCTGTCGTATAGACCGTTCCCGTCGTCGTCGTTTGAAACCCGGCCGCGGCATGGACGTGGTCGTTACTGAGGATGATGCTCATGCTGACGGCCAAACCTGCAACTACATGACTCCACTTCATAGTCGTTCCTCCACAATCGAATTGCAAAATTGGAATTATTTTGTAAATTAAGTATACATGAGAAAAGCCGCCCTGACTCGGCGGCTAAAGGACTATTTTGAGAAGGTGTTACATCAGGACGAACGGCTTATGAACAACAACCGTTTCGAAGCGACGAAGAGCGTCACGCCAATCAACAAGACGCTACTGACGATCGGCCAAACGAGTAAACTCTCGCCCATGAGCACTTCGGCCGATAACGAGCCGAGCCGCCACGGCATCCAGTCCCACTCGAGCCACCCGAGAAGGAGTGACATGATGAAGTGGAGGGCGAGCGTGATGACAAGGGCGACGAGGCCGCTCTCGAGCAACGCTGCGAACAAGAAGAAAATCGATAGCTGGACGACGAAATGGAGCATGAGCAGCCCGGTCGCGATCAAGAAATCGGTGACGTTGAACGAATCGAACAAAACGATTGTATAGTAGGCGGCGCTCAATTGGGCGAGGCCGATGGCGACGACGGCGAGTAGCGAATAATGTCCCCATTTGCTGAGCACAATGCGCGTGCCCGGAATCTTGAGCGACTTGAGCCAGGCGAGCGTGCCGAGCGACCGTTCTTGACTGAACGTATGCACGGCGGATAACAGCACGACGAGCAGGCCGATTTGTCGCAACTGTTCGCTCGCCGACATGAGCACTTCTTCTGGTGACGGGGTCGGAATTTCGATGACCGCCCCGTCCGGCAAGTTGCCGCCCGAGGCCAAGATGTCCGGGAGGAAATAAAGCGTGAGCGGTTGCATCGCCGCAAGCAACATCAAGGCAATCGGTACCCAAATCATCCGTTTATTGCGCCATGACTCTTTCCACTCTTGTTTGAAGATAGCCAGTTTCATCAGGCGTTCACCTCCAAAAAGAGTGACTCGAGCGATGGATGTCCGACGTGGAGCGATTGGAGTCTTAGACCGCGCTCCAGCAGCAACTGCAGTAGCGCCCGTTCCGTCACGTCTTTCGCGTCCGTCTCCAGTTCCCATGTCGTCCCGGAGCGGGTGACGTGGCTGACACCCGGGAGCGTTCGCCACTCATCCTCTGTCACGACGTCGTTGAACAGACGGACTTGAATCGAGGACTTCGAGCCGAGCAAATCGGTCACGGTCCCTTCCATGAGTAGGCGACCTTGTCGGAGCAGGAGTACCCAGTCGCTCGCTTCCTCGGCATCGGGGAGCACGTGCGTCGAATAGAGAATCATCCGCTCTCGTTTCAAGTCGCTTAAGAGGTCGAGTACTTCCCGGCGGCCGCGCGGGTCGAGCGCCGAGACGGGTTCATCGAGCAGTAACAGCTCCGGGTCATGCACGAGTGCCTGGGCGATGCCGAGCCGTTGCCGCATGCCGCCGGACAAGTGTGCCGCCGGTCGATCGACGGGCTCGAGTCCGACCCGTTTCAACAAATGGACCGGGTCGACATTCGTGACGCCGGTCAACTCGGCCGCATAGCGAATCGTCTCGACCGGTGTGAGCGATGGATAGAGCGCCGGTCGCTGTGGCAGATAGCCGATGCGGATGGCGTCATGCCCGACGATCTGTCCGGACGTCGGTGTCGTCACGCGGGCAATCATATTGAGCAGTGTCGTCTTGCCGGCCCCGTTCTCACCGAGGAGCGAGGTACAGCCGGGGCGGAGCGAGAAGCTGACGTCGTCGAGCGCGGTGAACGTGCCGAATCGTTTCGTCAGTTGGGTGACGTTCATCGCTTCGTCCGTCCCCATAGGAAGTAGACGATCGGCCCGAGGATGTTGATGAATAGGATGACGAGAAGCCATACCCATTTCGGTCCATTCGTTTCTTGCCGTTTGAGCAAATCAATCAAGGCGACGACGAGCAAGATGAGTTGCAACACGAGCAACGGCAAGAGGATGAGCAATAAATTTGAGTCATTGGTAATGTCCAAGTAGGTTCCTCCTTCATAAATGAGTTCACTATTCCATTCCACATATAGGACCTATTTCCTGTATGGAACAGAAAAAAGCCCTTTCTCCGTAAAGAAAGGGTGACGATCATTTGACGATGATGACCGGGGCGAGGGCGCGTTTGGCGAGCTTATGGCTGACGCTGCCGAGCACGAACTCTTGAAACGTGTTCAGTCCGCGTGAACCGACGACGACGTACTCGTACGGTTGATGGTTCGCATATTTGACGAGCTCGACGTCCGGCTCCCCGCGAAGTTCAATATATTCATACTCAAGCCCGGCTGCAACGATTTGATCGAAGAGCGGTTGCAACATCTGCTGGCGCTTCGTTTCAAGATCGATTTTTCCGGTCGAGTTGAGTGCGGCTTCTTTCGATTCTTTGGCGCTGACGACATGGACGATGTCGATGGATGCGTCTGATGCCTTGGCGAGCTGAATCGCTTTCTCAAGTGCCCGCTTCGAGTGGGCAGATCCGTCTGCCGCTAAAAATACCTTTCCCATTGAAACGTCCTCCTCTTTCACACAATCTACTTTTAGTATATGCGATTTACTAGAACCATGGATATAAAAAAGGGAGCGAACGTGAATGTTCACTCCCGAAGAAATTGAATCAATGGCCGGCGCTTGTTTCTTGTTGCTTCAAGTGCAGCGCGAGCGTGTTGAGCAGTTTCTCTGAATCTTTGTTCAAGTTCAACAGTTCCGGCTCGATCCCGACTTCACGGTACTTGAAGACAACTTTATCGATGGCACCGATGGCCGAATCGTCCCATAGATGCGTGTTCGAGAAGTCGATTGTGACATGTTTGACACCGGCTTCGGCGTCTTCGGTCACATCGAACTGATTGACGAACTCGGACGTCGAAGCGAAGAAGAGCTGACCGTTCACGATGTAGCGGGCACGGTCGGCGTCTACACTGCGGTCGAGTTCGACTTTCGAGATTTTTGCGGCGAACAGGATGGCTGCCGTCAAAATCCCGGCGAACACACCGAGTGACAAGTCGTGCGTGACGACCGTGACAAGCACCGTCACGAGCATGACGACCGTATCCGATTTTTGAGCGGTGCGCATCGCTTTGAGCGAGCCCCAGTCAAACGTCGCATACGAGACAAAGAACATGACACCGACAAGGGCGCCGACCGGGATGAGCATCAACACATCACTCATCGTCATGATCATGATGAATAACGCGAGTCCGGCGACAAACGTCGACAGACGGCCGCGAGCACCGGACGAGACGTTGATGACCGATTGACCGATCATCGCACACCCTGGCATCCCGCCGAAGAGACCGGCGATGATGTTGGCGATACCTTGTCCTTTTGATTCTCGGTTCTTGTTCGAATCCGTGCCCGTCATGTCATCGACGATTTGTGCCGTCAACAGCGACTCGATCAATCCGACGAAGGCGAGGGAGATCGAGTAGGGAAGGATGATCATCAACGTCTCAAACGTCAACGGGACGTTCGGGAATAAAAATTCCGGGAGCGTTGCTGAAATCGTACCCATGTCGCTAATGTTTTTCGTCTCGAGCCCGAGCGTGACCGCCAGAATCGTCATGACGACGATGGCGACGAGCGGTGCCGGGATGACTTTGTTGATGCGTGGGAACAAGAAGATGATGGCGAGCGATCCAATGACGAGCGCCCAGATAATCCAGCTCTCACCTTCAAAGTTCGTCAACTGTGCCTGGAAGATCAAAATCGCCAAGGCATTGACGAAGCCGACCATGACGGCGCGCGGGATGAACTTCATCAAGCGGGCGATGCCGAAATAGCCGAGCGCGATTTGAATGATTCCGGCGAGAATCCCCGCGGCGAGTAAATATTGCAACCCGTAGTCGGCGACGAGCGAGACGATGACGAGCGCCATCGCCCCGGTCGCAGCCGAAATCATGGCCGGACGACCGCCGGCAATCGAGATGACCATCGCGATGATGAATGACGCGTATAACCCTACCATCGGATCGACGCCAGCGATGAGCGAGAACGCAATCGCCTCAGGGATGAGGGCGAGTGCGACGACGAAGCCGGCTAGGACGTCGGCCCGGACGTTGCCGAGCCAATCTTGTTTAATCGTATTCAATTTTTCCAAAAGAACACACCTCTCTATATATTTTTTGACTTTGATCTCCGAGTCTCACGAAGATCAAACGCCGCATTATATGAGAGAAGTCGTTCGACCGACACATGTTTTCACAACGTGTTCCATCATAACGAACTTTCACCGAAATGACAATTGCCTCGGATGAAAAACTATGGTAACTTCATAACGTAAAGGTTATATAACGGTTTTGTTATACAGAGAAGGAGAATGACGATGCATACCGCAGAAGAACTCAGTAAAGTGCTCAAAGTGTTGGCTGACCCGACACGTCTGACGATGCTCAAGCAAATGCAAGAAGGGGAGCAGTGCGCTTGTAGCTTCGTTGATTGTTTCGACATCTCGCAGCCGGCTATCAGCCGTCATTTGAAGATGATGCGCCAAGCGGGGCTATTATTGGAACGACGCGACAAGCAATGGATTCACTATCGATTGAACGAGACGAGCCCATTCTACGCAATCGTCATCGATCTGCTCGACAAAATCGAGACGGTCGATGCGAGTTGTGACTGTGACGCCGAGTGTGCGATTTAAGGAGGAGTCAACGATGAAACTTGAAGTATTCGAACCAGCCATGTGCTGCCCGACCGGACTTTGTGGTCCTTCAATCGATCCGGAGCTGACGCGGATTGCGACCATCCATTACGTATTAAAACAACGCGGCTTTGATGTGGCCCGTTATAATCTCGCCTCCGAGCCAAACCGATTCGTCGAGAACGTCCATGTTCAAGCTGAAATCGCGAACGGCCTTGAGACGCTCCCACTCACGGTCGTCGACGGTGCCGTCGTCAAACGAGGCGCTTACATGACGAACGAGGAGATTGCCGAGTTGACAGGACTCCCGGTCGAAGCGTTCGCGAAACAAGATGGCGAAAAGCCGAAAGTCCGCATCACGCTTAAAAAATAAGGAGGCGGGTCATGATGAATCGCTTTGATTTCACGACAATCGAACCAACGCGCTATGTGTTTTTGACCGGTAAAGGCGGTGTCGGCAAGACGTCGACCGCTTCGAGCCTCGCGTTGACGCTTGCTGACCGCGGTAAGCGAGTCTTGCTCGTCTCGACCGACCCTGCGAGCAACCTTCAGGACGTGTTCGAGATGGAGCTCGACGAGACACCACGCCTCGTCCCGGGAACCGGTCTGTTCATCGCGAACTTCGACCCGGAAGAGGCGGCGAAGCAGTACATGGAACGGATGGTCGGTCCTTATCGCGGTGTCCTTCCGGACGTGGCCATCCAGTCGATGGAAGAACAGCTGTCCGGCGCCTGTACGGTTGAGATCGCGGCGTTCGACCAGTTTACCGAGTTACTGACGTCTGAGTCGGCACGTGAGACATACGATCACGTCATCTTTGACACGGCACCGACTGGTCACACGCTACGGTTGTTGACGTTGCCAAGTGCGTGGGACGAATTTTTAGAGACGAATACGACCGGCGCGTCTTGCCTCGGTCCGCTCGCTGGTCTGGCCGACAAGCAACTGCAATACAAACGGGCTGTCGAGACGCTCACCGACGGCAGCGAGACGACATTGTTGCTCGTCGCCCGTCCCGAGACATCGACGCTCGTCGAGGCGGCGCGTGCCGCGATCGAGCTTCACGCGATTGGAATCGAACAGATGCAACTTGTCATCAACGGCGTCGTCGCATCAGACGAAGGGACGGACCGCTATACGAAACGGTTCATCGAGCGTCAACAACAAGCGCTCCACGAACTGCCGAAAGGCATCGCCGACCTCGAGACGTTCACGTTGCCATATGCGTACGAGAATCTCGTCGGTGTCCCGGCGCTCCGACGCTGGGTAAACGGGGAGACGGCCACCGTCCTAACTACAAGCTATGACACAAGTCATTATGGCTCGATCGACCGACTCGTCGATGAAATCGAGAGGGATGGACCGAGCGTCATCATGACGATGGGGAAAGGCGGGGTCGGCAAGACGACGCTCGCCTCGCTTGTCGCCGTCGCGCTCAGTGAGCGAGGGCACGCCGTCCATTTGACGACGACAGACCCGGCCGCACATGTGGCTTTCACAATCGGGTTGGATGTCCCGGGTACGTTCACCGTCGATGCGATCGACCCGAAAGTCGAAATCGAGAAGTACCGGATGGACGTGTTCGGGGAAGCGGGGGATATGAACGAGGAGCAGCGCATGATGCTCGAAGAGGACTTGCGCTCGCCATGCACCGAGGAGATTGCAGTCTTCCGCGCCTTCGCCGATCAAGTGGCGAAAGCGAAAGACCGCTTCGTCGTCATCGATACGGCGCCGACAGGTCATACGCTGCTTCTCTTGGATGCGACCGAGAGTTATCACCGCGAACTCGAACGATCGACAGGGGTCGTCCCGGAAGCGGTTCGCGACCTGTTACCAAAACTGCGAGATCCGAAACAGACGCACGTCATCATCACGACGCTACCTGAAGCGACACCGGTGTATGAAGCCGAACGGCTCGTCGCTGACTTGAAACGGGCCGAGATTCAACCGTTCGCCTGGGTCGTCAACCAATCGTTCACACCGCTCGATGTGACAAGCAAGCTGCTGACGGCGAAAGTTGCGAGCGAGACGCCATGGCTCGAACGGGTGAACGCCTATCCGCGTCCGACGTTACTCGCATGGCAAGAACAACTGCCGGTCGGTTATCCGGCACTGTCACAACTACTCAAGGAGGAAGTTACATGAACATCACGAATGAAGCCATCGATTTTATGAAAGACGCACTGGTTGAAGAGGAAATAAAATCAGTTCGTATCTGTACGGAAGCCGGGTGCTGTGGACCGACGCTCGGTCTAGTCGTCGCGGCTCCGGAAGCGACGGATGCGGTCAAAGACTTCGACGGCCTCACGTTCGCCGTCGCGAACGACGCCGAAGCGATGGCGGAAAACGTTACGCTCGACGTCGAGTCGACAGAAGACGGCGTTAGCCTTGTGCTTCGCGGCTTGCAACAGACTTGCTAAACAAATAGAGATTTATTGGAGGAACTCATTGTGCAGTGGATTGCTAGTATTATCTTTTTGGTCACGCTCTTCCTCATCATCAAGCAACCGAAAGGCCTTGGCATCGGTTACTCGGCGATGGGGATGGCGGTCATCGCCCTTCTCACCGGGGTCGTCAATTTAGATGACGTCGGTACTGTCTGGGGAATCATTTGGAACGCGACGTTCACGTTTATTGCAATCATCATCATCTCGCTCATTTTGGACGAGATTGGATTCTTTGAATGGGCTGCCTTACATATGGCCCGCATCGCCAAAGGCGGCGGCGTCAAGCTGTTCGTCTATATCACGTTGCTCGGTGCGCTCGTCGCGGCGTTGTTCGCGAATGACGGGGCGGCGCTCATCTTGACGCCGATTGTCCTCGCCATGGTGCGGGCACTCAAACTGCCGGATGCGGTCGTTTTGGCATACGTCATGGCGTCTGGGTTCATCGCTGATTCGGCGAGTCTGCCGTTCGTCGTCTCGAACCTCGTCAACATCGTCTCGGCCGATTTCTTCGGCATCGGTTTCGCCGAATATGCGGCACGGATGGTGTTCGTCAACGTCTTCGCCGTCGCTGGAAGTTTGCTCGTCTTGTATTTGTATTTCAAAAAGGACATTCCGAAGCAGTACGATTTATCGAAACTCGTCGAGCCGGCCTCGGTCATCAAAGACCATAAAATGTTCCGCTTGTCGTGGGTCGTGCTCGCACTTCTCGTCATCGGATACTTCACAAGCGATATCGTCGGCATCCCGGTCTCGCTCGTCGCTGGGATTATCTCGTTGTTCTTCCTGATCATGGCGAACCGTTCACCGGTCGTGCCGACCCGGTCCGTCCTACGCGGGGCGCCTTGGGCGATCGTCTTCTTCTCGCTCGGGATGTATATCGTCGTCTACGGTCTGCAAAACGCGGGACTGACGCAAGTGCTCGCCAACTTCATCGACTGGTTCGCCGTGAACGCCTTCAGCGCCACGTTCGGGATGGGCTTCTTGGCCGCCATCTTATCATCGGTCATGAACAATATGCCGACCGTCATGATTGACGCGCTCGCCATCGATTTGACGAATACGACCGGTCAGATTCGGGAAGCGCTCATCTATGCGAACGTCATCGGGTCCGATCTCGGTCCAAAAATCACACCGATTGGGTCGCTCGCGACGTTGCTATGGCTCCACGTGCTCCGCACGAAAGGGCTTAAAATCGGTTGGGGTCAATACTTTAAAGTCGGGATCATCTTGACGATTCCAACGCTCGCCATCACCTTGCTTGGACTATACATCAGCCTACTACTTTACTAAGGAGTGTTTAATATGAAATTGGTCATCATCGGTTCAGTCGCCGCCGGTACATCGGTCGCGGCAAAAGCACGTCGTAACAACGAAGACGCACAGATTACGATCTACGACCGCGACTACGATATCTCGTACTCGGGTTGCGGTATTCCGTATTATGTCGGCGGCGAAGTCGAGTCGCGCGACGATTTGACGCCTCGCGATGCGGCATTCTTCAAGAAACGCTACAACATCGACGTCATGACACGTCATAACGTGACGGCAGTCGATGCCGACGCACAGACGGTCACGGTCGAGAACCTTGAGACGGGTGAATCGTTCACGGACAGCTATGATTCGTTGGTCCTCGCGACAGGTGCCTCGAGCATCATCCCGCCGATTCCGGGTGTCGATTCGGACAACGTGTTCCCAATCCGTAACATTCAGAACGCGGAAGCGACACGTAACTTCGTCGATGCGACGAACCCGAAGCATGCAACCATCATCGGCGCCGGGTTCATCGGCCTCGAGATGGCTGAGCAGCTCAAACTGCGCGGCGTCGAAGTTACGGTCATCGAGCGTTTCCCGCAAGTGATGCCACCACTCGATAAAGATATGGCTTGTCGCGTCGAGGATCACCTCGAGAAGAACGGGATCGAGCTCATGCTCGGGGAGACAGTGACAGAACTCGTCGGTGATGGTCATGTTGAACGCGTCGTCACGGAAAGTGGCAAGACGATTGATACGGACCTCGTCATCCTCTCCGTCGGTGTCCGTCCGAACACGGAACTCGCGAAGTCGATCGGTGTCACAATCGGCGAGACGGGTGCGATCGCCATCAATGAGCGGATGGAGACGAACGTGAAGAACGTCTATGCGGCCGGCGACGTCGCCGAAAGTTTCTCGCTCGTCACGGGCAAACCGATTTGGCGTCCGCTCGGTTCGACGGCGAACAAGATGGGTCGTGCTCTTGGTGACCTCATCACAGGAGGCGACCTTGAACACCGTGGCATCCTCGGCACAGGCATCTTCAAAGTGTTTGGCCAAGCCGTCGCCCAGACCGGTCTATCGGAACGTGAGGCCCGCGAGCTCGGGTATGACGTCGAAGTGCTCCATAACACGAAGCCGGACAAGCCGGCTTATATGGGCGGGAAAGACTTGACGATTAAAGCAATCGGCGACCGGTCGACACGCCAATTGCTCGGCGTTCAAATCGTCGGGTTCGAAGGTGTCGACAAGCGCATCGACGTGTTCGTCACGGCTATCACGTTTAAGGCGAAAGTCGATGACTTGTTCCATCTCGACCTCGCGTACGCTCCGCCGTTCTCGACGACGAAAGACCCGGTCATGTACACGGGCATGGCGCTCGCGAACAGTATGAATCAATCGGCGCGACTCATCACACCGGGTGAGCTGCAGAAGCGGATCGATGCGGGTGAAGACATGCAGATTATCGATACGCGTAAAGCTTCGCAGTTCGAAAAAGCATGTGTCGACTGTGCGGTCAACATCCCGCTCGATAACTTGCGTGATGCCGCCAAGGACATGGAAAAAGACAAGCCGACCGTCGTCTATTGCAACGGCGGGGTGACGGGGAACGCGGCTCAAAACGTGCTCCGCAACCTCGGTTTCACCGACGTTTACAACTTGTCAGGTGGGAATAAAAATTATCAACTCTTTAAAAAATACGGGAACTAACACAGACGGCGTCCGAGCCATTCGGACGCCGTTTTTTGGTATGCTGAGAAGTGAGGTGAACAGGATATTATCGGGTGTTGCATGAGAAGGACGAAGCGTTCAAGCTGAGCTATCGTTGGCACTTAGAGGCGTTAGAAGAATGGAAGAAACTATAATGAACCCCTGATGCCGCGCATCAGGGGTTAGTTCGCTTTCTTTTCGTTCCACTTGCCGAGTCGGTTGCGTCCGCTCCGTTTGGCGACATATAAGCCGACGTCGGCTTTTTTAATCAGTTGGCTCGACGTGGCGATTTTGGACTCTGACGTGCTGGCGATGCCGATGGAGACGGTGACGTCAATGAAGGATCCGTCCGGCAATAAGAACGGCGTTTCGGCGATTTGCCGCAAATAGCGTTTGCCAATGACGAACCCTTGCGACAACGTGCAGTCAGCCAATAAAACCGAGAATTCTTCGCCGCCGTTGCGGCAGACCATGTCATCGGTCCGGGCCGTCTTCGTCAACCGGTTGCCTAATTCGACCAAGATGGCATCACCGGCATCATGGCCGTACGTATCGTTAATCGATTTGAAATGATCGATGTCGAGGAAGAGCAAGGCGACGTCTTGCGTTCCATTGAACACTTCCTCGTCGACGCGCTTCATCTCTTCTTCGAAGCGGCGGCGATTGCCAAGTCCGGTCAACGAGTCGGTGAAGGCCGCTTCTTTATATTTTGAAATGAGCCGTTCCGAGCGTTGGATTTTATGGATGCCCCCGTAGACGATATGGAGAAGGTATCCGGCCGAGTACCCGATGGTGATGAAGGCGAGGAGCGTCATCACATACATTTCGATTTGATTATAAGTGCTGACGTTTAACAGCGAGAACAACGAGATGAATCCGAGGCTGATCGCATTGACGATCCGGATGTCACGCGCCGGTTTGATTCGTTCACGGAACCATAGGAAAGCGACAGCAATCGATGCGGCGAGCGTGTAGTCGAGAAACGTGATCAACAAAAGCGTCTCGCTCAAGATGAACGGCAAAACGAGAATGCTCGCGACATACGTGATCCGTACACCCGGCAGGCCGAAATAGAGCGCCGACATGATGATGGGGACAAACCCGTATTGAAAGTCGGCCTGCGCGTTCCACAACACGCCGTGCAGGGTGATCACAATCGATAGCCCGGCAAGTAAGAAGGAGATGGTGACTTGACGCCGGAGCGGGAGCTTCGTCGTCACGCCCAGCTTCGTGAGGCGCGAAATAATATAGAGACCGACCAGCAACAGACTGGCGTTGGCGATCAAGTTGTTAATGAGGTTCGTAAGTGACATATATTTAAAATTCCTCCTCTAACTTCTATATACAGTCCATTAATCCGAAAATGCAATTATTTTCGGAATGGAAAATAGCGGAGGTTTCCCAAGTGATGGCGCAAAGAGGAAGGCGTTAGGTGTTTATCTAGAAAAACATTGAATTCCGAAAAGGAAACGTTTACAATTTTTGTGTAAGCGTTTTCCTAAAATCATGCTACAAGGAGGGACCCACATGGTCAACAAGCGATGGAAACAGGCATGGGCAGTTGTGCTAACGTTTGCACTAGTGTTCTCAATGTTTCCGATGTCATCGTCCGCTCTCGATAAAGGCAAGTCGACGCTCGTCGTCGTTCACTATCAAGAGGCCCCGGACAATCAAACGGATTGGAACTTATGGCTTTGGGCGAATAACCCAGATTATTTCCCGAATAAAGCCTTCGCCTTCAACGGCGAGGACGATTTCGGAAAGGTGGCGGCCTACGAATTCCCGGTCGATTCACCTGAAAAGCTCGGTCTCATCGTCCGTACGGACAACTGGGAGAAAGATAAAGGGTCGGAGAACGACCGCTTCATCACGAGCGATATGATCAAAGACGGCGTTGCCGAAGTATGGATCAAGTCAGGGGACTCGAAAATCTATACGTCGAACCCAGACGGGGAGACGGCAGCAACGGACGTAGATATGAAAGTTCATTACTTCCGTTACGACAATACATACACGGACTGGGGTCTTTGGACATGGCCAGACGGTGGCGACGGTCAAAACATCAACTTCGATGAGACGGACGCCTTCGGCGGTGTCGCGAACGTGAAGTTTGCCAACCCGGACGCGAAGAAACTCATCGGACTCGTCACGAAAAAAGGCGAATGGGCCGAAAAAGACGGCACAGACCGTTTCGCGCTCAGCACGGCGAAAGAGATTTGGCTCGTCGAAGGGGATTCGACGATTTACTATTCAGAACCAGAAATCGATCGTTCACCGAAAATCGTCTCATTCGAGGCGGACACGTTCCGTCAAGCGGAGCTCACGCTCAACCGCGTCATCGACGAGAAGTTCTTGAGCGAATTGACGGTCGAAGGTGCGACCGTTGAATCGGTTGAGAAGTCAGGCGACAAGTCGGTCACCGTCCGTTTCAGTGCAGACATCGATTTGGCGGCGGTCATCACGGCGAAGCACCCGACGTTCGGAGATAAAGTACTCCAAGCGGGCGACGTCCTCCGGTCACCGGAGTTCGATGCGAAATACGCCTATGATGGCAAACTCGGCGTGACTTACAAGCAGTCAAAATCACAATTCGTCCTTTGGGCCCCGACGGCACAAGACGTGAAGCTCGAACTATGGAACATGCCGAAAACGCGTCCAGCTTCAGATAAAGACTTGAAGAAGACGATCTCGATGAAGCGTGGCGAGCGCGGCACATGGGTCGCGGACGTCCGTGGCGATTTGGACGGCATCGGCTACACGTACAACGTCAAGCACGCGTCCGGCAGCGTCCGCGCGGTCGATCCGTACGCGACAGCAGTCGGTGTGAACGGGGACCAAGGGGTCGTCGTCGACTTGAACGAGACGAAACCGAAACGTTGGAACTCGATGAAGCCGAAATTGGCGAAACGGACAGACGCCATCATCTATGAGACGCACGTTCGCGACTTGTCGATTTTCGACGTCACGTCAGACCAATACGATTCAGGGATTAAAAACAAAGGCAAATATCTCGGTGTCGTCGAGCCAGGCACACGCCTCCTCGTCAACGGCAAGAAGACAGCCACAAAGACTGGCCTCGACCATATGAAAGACCTCGGTGTCACACACGTCCAGTTCATTCCGGTGTACGACTATAACACGGCCTCGGTCGATGAGACGAAACCGGATGCATCATACAACTGGGGGTATGACCCGAAAAACTATAACGCGCCGGAAGGCTCGTATTCGACGAATCCATATGATGCGAAAGTCCGGATTCGTGAGATGAAACAAATGATTCAAGGGCTCCATGACAACAACTTGCGCGCCGTCATGGACGTCGTCTATAACCACATGTTCGATGCGCAGGCGTCGAACTTGCATAAGATCGTCCCAGGTTACTACTACCGTTACACAGAGGGCGGCGACTTCGCGAACGGAACGGGCGTCGGCAACGACACTGCGTCTGAACGCAAGATGATGCAGAAGCTCATCGTCGACTCGGTCGTCTATTGGGCGCAAGAGTACCATTGGGACGGGTTCCGTTTCGATCTCATGGGCATCCATGACGTCAAGACGATGAACCAAGTCCGTTCGGCGTTGAACAAAGTGGATCCATCTATCCTCGTCTTCGGCGAAGGTTGGGACCTCAGCACGCCGCTCGACCCGGCGAAGAAAGCGAACCAGAAGAACGCATACAAGATGCCAGGCGTCGCACACTTCAACGACAACATCCGCGACGGCTTGAAAGGCAGTGTCTTCATCGACACGGACAACGGCTTCATCAACGGGAAAGCCGGCCTTGAGAACCGCATCAAGACAGGCATCGTCGGTGAAATCGATTATAGCGCCGACATCAAAGGCTTCACGAAAGAACCGACGCAAGCGATCACGTACGTCGAAGCGCACGACAACCACACGCTCTGGGACAAGCTTGAACTCACGAACCCAGAAACGTCGGAAGCGGACCGTACGAAGATGCACCGTCTCGCGTCGAGCATCCTCTTGACGAGCCAAGGAACAACATTCATCCATGCAGGTCAAGAGTTCATGCGGACGAAAGAAGGCGACCACAACTCGTACAAATCGCCGGACCGCATCAACCAAATGGACTGGAAACGGGCCGCTGACCGTAAGGCGGACGTCCAGTACATGAAAGGCTTAATCGAAATGCGTAAAGACAACCCAGGTCTCCGCATGACGAAGGCGGTTGACGTGAAGAAAAACTTGAAATTCTACAAAGCCGAAGCGAACGTCATCAGCTACTCGATTGATGACAAAGCACCTGGCCAGAAGAAAGACTTGTTCATCACGCACAACGCTAACGCTAAGACGGTCAAAGTGAAATTGCCTAGCGGGCAATGGAACCTCATCGTCGATGGGAAACAAGCGGGCACGAAGACGATTAAACGCGTCTCGGGCACGGTCGATGTACCGGCTTACGGATCGGTCGTCGTGAAACAACGTTAAACGGGAGACCACGGACTCAATTGAGCCGTGGTCTTTTATGATGCTTGAAATAATGACATTAATTTCAAAATATGTACAAAAGAGAGATTATTCCCCTTATTTTCAAAAGTAGAAGCCTCCTTGACGGGTTCCATCTTATAGAATCAAGGTAATACGACATTCATGTGACGTTCGTCACACCGGGGAGTGGTGGAAATGGGCTTCTTCCGACAATGGAAGCATGCATTGGAATCAAACGTTGAACAAATGGAACGTGGAGAACGAATCAATATCGATCCGCTCCTGTTAGATCAGTATCCAGATGCCGTCTATGTACTCGATCGAGAGTTAAGGCTCGTCGACTCGAATGAAAAACTGTCGCTTCTTTTTAACGGGGAAGAAGAGCGGTTCGTCCATCCGGCATCATGGTTGCCTCGTACAGAAAGTGAACGGGTCCAGACGTTCCATCAACGGTCGCTCCAAGGTGAAACCGTACATTATGAACTGCAAGCGCGTAATGCAGACGGTCGCTCGATTCATCTGTCGATTACGAACACGCCACTCTATACCGGACGGGTCATCACGGGCCTTTACGGGGTCGTCGAAGATTTGACGACACAGACGGAGTTGAGAGAACGTTACAATTCGGATGAAAGTGAGCCGATCGCTATTCGAGCGGATCCCTGGACTCATCTTGATTGAACTCGACCTTGAAGCGGACACGTTCTATCATTCTCCGCAAACCGGACAACTGCTTGGTTTGACGAAACGACAGCTCGCTGAGATGAAGCGGGAAGATTTTCGGAAATTGATTCATGAAGACGATCGGGGTACGTTCGCGGCGGCAATCGAAACGTTGCTTCAAGACACCGAACAATTTGAATACGAGACGCAACTTCGCGCTTTTAATCCGAAAGTGGAACAGTATTTGGAGTTGATTGTGAAAGTCGGTGTCTCGAAAGACCGAAAAGCCGTCACCTGGGCGATGTTTGATGTGACGAATTTCGTCACGGCCGAGGAAGAATTGACGAGAGAACGGTCGAAAGTAAGGCAGCTTTGCGAGATTGTCGACTCAGTCATTTTTGAGCGCTATTTTGAGTCAAAACAATTCAAGTTTTTGACGCCAGGATTCTCACTTATCTTTGGATATACGGAAGACCAATTCAACGCTCACCCGGATTACTGGCAAAAAGTTGTCGTCCCGGACGACATTCCGAAAGTCAAGCAGGCGCGGGAAGTGACACTGAACGGAAAACCATCGACGTTCTCGTATCGTATTTTCGCCAAAGGGAACATCAAGTGGATCGAAGAGAATCGGGAACCGATTTTTTCTGAGGGCGGAACGTCATCGGATTCCGGACGCTCGTCAAAGACATCACGCAGTTGAAAGAGCAACAAGAAGAGATTTGGCGTCTTGCCTCGCTCGATCCGATTACGAACATGCCGAATCGCGAGTCGATCACGGAGTCGGTATATCATTTGACCCGCAAGCGGGACCCGTTCACGCTATTCTCACTATCGTTCAACCGGATTGCCGAGATCAATCATACGTTCGGCTACGAACTTGGCGACGAGTGGCGTGTCGCGACGGTGAACCAATTGATTCGCCTATTACCGAAAGACGCCATGCTCGGGCATTTAGATGCGGATAACGTGCTCATCGTCTTGCCGCGACGCATGGAAGATCCCGAAGTGCTCGCGCTTGGGAAAAAGCTCGGCACGCTCTCGACCCATCGCTTCCGCGTTGCCGTCTATGACTTATTCGCCCGCATTTCAATCGGGGTGAGCCGATATCCGGAAGACGGGGTGCAGGCGAGTGAGCTAATTAAACACGCCTATATTGCTATGAACCGAGCCGACAAGAAAATCGGGGCTCAACTTGAACTGTATTCCTCACAAATGGATATTGAGTCATTAAAGCGATATGAACTGCTGCGGGATATGCGTGGTGCGCTTCAAAAAAAAGAGTTTTATTTAATGTATCAACCGAAAGTGAACGCGTGAACCGGACAAATCGTCGGGGCCGAGGCACTCATGCGTTGGACGCATCCGACGTGGGGATCGATTTCACCAGCCGAGTTCATCCCGCTCGCCGAGGAGAGCAGCCTTCATCTCGAGCTGACGAATTGGCTGATTGAAGAAGTGTGCCACTATTTGATGACGCTCCCGAAAAAAGTGCCGATTTCAATCAACGTCTCAGCCAAATATTTATATCAAGAGCATTTCGAGCATGTGCTCGAGGACACGCTCGCCCGTCACCATATCCCCGCGAGCTATCTCGAGGTCGAAATCTCGGAGACATCGCTGTTAGAAGACGCCCAACAAATCACGCAAGCGTTCGAACGATTGAATGACCTCGGCATCCCAATCGCGTTCGACGATTCCGGGAAAGGCTACTCGTCGCTCGCGTACTTGCAGGCGTATAGCGCTCAGACGATTAAAATCGACCGGGTGTTCGCCCACAACGTTAACCAAAGCCGGAAGGCCCAAGGAATCATTCGCAGTCTACTCCTCATCGCCGAGGAGTTCGGGATGAATGTCGTCGTCGAGGGTGTCGAGATGATGGACGACCTGCTCCGTCTCCGCGAATTTGGCTGTCACGTCATTCAAGGATTTATTTTCAGCCGTCCGCTCAAAGAGTCAGAGTTCGAACAAGCACTCGAAGCTGGAACGCTGACGCCGATCGAAGAGTATGTCGAGACGCTACCGTCGTCGAGTCGATTGATTCATGCGGGCATCACCATCACGCGCTTGCGCAATCGAGACGTCGCGGTCGGCACATCACCAATCGTCATCATGCGTCGCGGCTTCAAGGCCATCGCCTTTTACGGGTCAATCCGCTTACCGGTTGATAGTGATCTCAGCCTCGTCATCTTGCTTGACGATGGAATGGCACCATTCCCGATTCAAGTGAAGCGTTTGACCGAGCTTGCCAATGGCCTCTATCAATATGAGGCGTCATATGAACAGACGGTTGAACTTGAAAAACGATTGACTGCCTTGGAAAGCGAAAAACCACGAGGCTTTACGATTCAAAAAGCGACAGACTTGATTGATCAGACAGACTGAAAGCGAGCCGATTGGCTCGCTTTTTCTGTACGCTAAAAGTAGAAACCCGTTATGATATTCTCTAAGATGAGAGGGACAGACTATATAGAGGAGATCGACAATATGGACATTCAGGTAGCCCGACACTTTTTCTCACAACTAGAAGGCGATCATTCGAAACGGCTACAGACGATTGCGGATGAGATTGAACGAACAGGATCGTATACGCTCACGACCGATGAGTTGACGGAAGGGGCAAAACTCGCCTGGCGCAACTCGAATCGATGTATCGGCCGTCTGTTTTGGCAGACGCTGAACGTTCGGGATGCCCGCGACGCAGAGACGTTCGACGACGTGTTCGAGGCGCTCGTCAGTCATTTACGGTATGCGACGAACGATGGCAAGATTCGCTCGACGATGACGGTGCTCCCGAATGAGTTTCGTTTGTTGAACGCGCAACTCATCCGGTACGCGGCGTATGAGACGGAGGACGGAATCATTGGCGACCCGCTATCCTTGACGATGACGCGACAGGCCGAACGACTCGGCTGGAGCGGGACCGGGACCGAGTTTGACGTCTTGCCGCTGTTGATTACGGATGGTCGTGAGGTCCGGCTCTATGAACTGCCAGACGATGTCGTGCTCGAAGTCGAGATTCGGCATGAGGCGTACGACTTGTTCAGCGGACGCACGATCAAGTGGCACGCCGTCCCGGCCATCGCGGATATGGAGCTTGAAATCGGTGGCCAGCGCTTCACATCAATCCCGTTCAACGGCTGGTATATGGAGACTGAGATTGGGGCGCGCAACTTGGCCGATACGGACCGCTATAATCTCTTGCCGCTCGTCGGCGCGTCGCTCGGTCTCGACACATCGAAAGAGCGGACGCTTTGGCGCGACCGGGCTCTCGTCGAATTGAACGTGGCTGTCTTGCAGTCGTTCGAGCGGGCCGGGGTGACGATTGTCGACCACCACACGGCGGCAAAACAGTTCAAACGGTTCGAGAAGAACGAACAGGACGCAGGGCGCGACGTGACCGGCCAATGGAGCTGGCTCATCCCGCCGCTGTCACCCGCCGCGACGCACGTGTTCCACCGCCATTATGATGACAAAATTGTGACGCCCAACTTGTTCGCGCGTTCGGGTTGTCCGTTTTCGGCGTTTCAAGCGAAGGCAAAAGAGGAATCTAAAGCCTAGAACCGAAACGAGAGGATGATGAACGTGGCAGTCCCAATTTGGAAACGTGCCGTTGCTAGTCAAATTGATCAACTCATTTTTCAAACCCCAGCGAAACTCGTCGAGAAGACGATTCGGCAAAAGTTGTTTCCTGGAAAAGAAGTGAAACGTTACTATTTGCCGACGCTCGTGACAATGGCCGGGGAAGTGTACTTCCTGCTCAACAAAAATGGCCAGACGATCGGTGACCAAGTCGTCGGGATTAAAGTCGTCAGTCAAGACGGTCGACCGCTCTCGCTCGAACAAGTCGTGAAGCGGACGTTGTATAAAGATGTCGTCTATCCGGCCACGCTCGGTCTCCCGTTGTTAAAAGCGTTGCAACAAATCAAGTCAGGCAAAGACATGGAATTGCCGCACGATGAGTTTGCCCATACAAAATTGATTTCGACACGATGAGTCGAAGCCGAAGACAGCGCGACGATGAGTCGGGCTGTCTTTTTCGTGCGAATCAGTCAGAAAGGAAGGATTTCGAAAAATAAGGTATAATGAGTTAGGAAAAAATTGAACGACCATTGGAGGATTTTTGTTATGACCAAAATCGCATGGATTACCGATAGTATGGCCAATTTCTCGAAAGAAGAGGCGGCCCGTCTCGGTGTCGATATCGTCCCGATTCAATTGATCGTCGACGGCAGCGGCTACAGCGAAGTGGACTTGTCGCTCGAAGACTTGCATCGCTATATGATCGACCAAAAGAAAGAAGCGAAGACGTCACAGCCGATCTTCGGTGACTTCATCGCCCGTTATGAACGTTTGAAAGAAGAAGGGTATGACTGCGCCATCGCCGTCCATTGCTCGAACGGCTTGAGCTCGACCGTGAAAAACTCGAGTGCGGCGGCCGAAGCGGCCGACTTCAAAGTGTACACGGTCGACTCGCACGCAGCGCTCGAGGAGCAGCAAGAACTCGTCCGTCTCGGTCTCGCCGCCGAGGCTGAAGGTAAGTCGGTCGAAGAAATCGTCGCCTTGCTCGAAGCGTGGCGTGACAAGAAGAACTTCTTCATGATTATCGGCAACATGGAAACGATGCGCCGCGGGGGTCGCGTCTCGTCAGGCGAGATGTTCCTTGCCAACATCCTTAACATCAAACCGATTATCACGCTCGATGAGACGGGGAAAGTCATCCCGTTCAAAAAAGCACGGTCGCTCAAGAAAGCCTACGCCGAGATGGTGACAGAGCTCGAACGTCGTCACGCCGCGAACGGCATTCATAACAACCGTGTCTTCGTTCAGACGGCGCTCGCTCCAGAGATGCAGGACAATATCGTCGCGCTCATCCAAGCGAAGTTGCCAGACATTGAAATCGTCAAGACGCGTTTCTGTCCGTCGATTGCGGTCCACGCAGGCTTTGAGACGGTCGGCATTCTCTGGCTCGACGCGTAACCATAAAGGAGGGAGTTTGATGGAAGCTGTCACCACACTCACTGCGTTACAAGACCGGATTGCGGACTCGGACCAATTGCTCGTCTACGTCTCGCATCCGACCTGTAGCGTCTGCCACTCGCTCAAACCGCAAGTCGAAGAGATGTTGACGGAGTTCCCCGATATCGAGGCGGTCGCCATCGATTCGGATCAGGTGCCGGAAATTGCCGGTGCCTACTCGATTTTCACCGTACCGGTCGTCCTGTTCTTCCTCGACGGCAAAGAGACGCTCCGTCGCGCCCGGTTCGTCCCGATCGGCGAGCTGACGCATCAACTCGAACGTCTCCAAGAGATGCGCAGCTAAGTCCACAGACATACGTCTGTGGACTTTTTTGATTGTTCGCGTTGGGGACGGGGAATCAGGATAGTAGTTGCGTCACTTGTACGAAAGAAGAAATGGGGAAACGCTCATGAATCTGATCCGCCACTCCGACTGGGCCGACACGAAGCTCACGCTCCATCTCGTCTCGCAAATTCTCGGGAAAATCAAACTCGGGCTGGCCCCGCAAGAGCCACAGTGGGCCCACGTCACGTTGCCGCTCACCGTGAACGGGTTTTCGACCGGGCCGCTCTGGAGCGGGGAAACGTTGTTCGAGATTGACGTCGACGTCGCGGCCGGAATCATTACGGTGCACGTCGAGTCGAATCGAACGATGTTCCCGCTTGAGAACGGGAAAACGCTCAAAACGTATTACATGGAAATCATCGGTACGCTTCAAGCGTCCGGTGTTCGACTCGAGCTCAATCCGAAGACGCAGGAAATGCGAGAACTCAGATACTTGGACCGGGATGAGGCGCCGCTCGCTTACGATGCCGATGCCGCGCTGAAAGGGCTGCGTTTGTTCCAATATGCCGCACGGGAACAAGCGACGTTTCTCGCCCCGCTCCGATGCCGGAAAGTGAAACCGGCTTTGTTTTGGGGCACGTTCGACGTCTCGTCGATGATCGTCTATGGGAAGTCCGAGCCGTTCCTGGAAGACAAACTGATTGAGAAGGCGGCGTTCGATGAGCACATGATTGAGTTCGGGTTTTGGCTCGGGGATGCGTCCGTCGACGTGCCGACGTTCTTTATCTTGCCGTATCCGTTTCAATACTCCGAGCTCGCCTCGGAACGGCTTCAACCTGCGGACGCCTACTACGACGCCAAGATGAGCGAATGCTTTCTGTCGCTGGAGAAAGTAGAACGGTCGGGTGACATCCAAGCGTTCTTCCGGACGTCATTCGACCTATTGAGTGAACAGCTCGGATGGGAAGGGTGCGCGCATTATTTCTCGCCGCTCGATATGCCGCCGCAACCAAAATAAGGGCCCACAGACGAAAGTCTGTGAGCCTTTGTTTTTATTCTGCTGCGACTTGTGGCACGAGGTAAATCAAGCCGAACGGGTTATGGAGCAAGTTGTCGATTGACGTCCGCTCGTCTTCACCCATCTCGACCGTGAACGTCTTGCCGTCCTCGAACGTGAAGCTGTCTCCGTCTCCGAACATCGAACCACCCGATATGAGGTGGAAGTTGAACGAGTGGACGACGTGAATCGCGTCTTCAATCTCGAGCGTGGCCGGTACGGCGACGTCGGCGTGACCGAACGCTTTCATGCCCCACGAGACGTAGGCGTCTTCTTCTTCCGTGATGGCCGTCAGAAGTGAGTAGTCGAGGGCGAGATCTTCTTCTTTCGACTCCTGCCATTCGTCTTTCGAGTAGGCAACACCAGCCGTCTCGACCATGACGCCGAGGCCGCCGGCGTTCAAGATGGCGTTGGCTGCACGGCGCGCCGCCGCAATGTCTGACACGTCATTGACGTCGACAATCAAATAGACGATGTGCGTATGGCGGGCGAGCCCTTTCGCGATTTTCGGCGTGAAGCCACCTGAACTGGCGTGAATCATCGCCTCGGCGAGGGCAGGGTCGCGCTCGACGACTTCGACCGTGAATGCTTTCCCAGTCTCGTCTTCTAACAGCAATAGGCCTGCCATCGTGTAGCCTTCGCTATGTAAACTGATTTGTTCGCTGACTGCCTCGCCCGATGACCAGTTTCCTGGGATGGCGAGCAATACTTGTGTACGGTTCATAAGAATCATCCTCTTCTTCTAATAGTCAGGCCCCTCACAGGGAGAGGCCCGGTCTCTTCTCTTATTATGCCCTATTTGGCGACAAATTATTCTTGATATGTCTTCAATACTTCTTGTAACGGGATTTGATCGATTTTCCGACGACTGATGAACGTACTCGCGAAGAAGAGGAGCGTCACCGCGCCGAGCGTATACAGCACGTACACCCATTCAAATTCGAGCGGCAGGACGAGGCCGTAATCTTCTGCGAACACGACGATGATGACCCGCAAGATGAGGAGGGCGATCGGGATGCTGAGGAGCGCAGAGGCGAGCGCGTACATGAAATAGCTGTTCAAAATCATCGAACGGACCTCACGACGGTCATAGCCCATCACTTTCAACAGCGAGATGACGTAATAGTTTTTCTCGACCGTGAGCGCCGTCAAGACGAACAGGATACTGAAGGCGATCAATGCCGACCCGCCGATCATGACGTTCATCATCAAGTTCATATATTCATTGATGGACTGGGACTGCTCGATGAGGCCGCTCCGAGAGATGATGGTCGGATAGTCCGTCTCGTCCGGACGTTCGGTCGCGTAAATGCCGTTGAACAACTCGTCCGTCGTCCCGTCCGACAACTGTTCGCTGAGCGCCGCACGCGATAGATAGACCGTGTCCCCCATATACTCATCCGCGATGCCGCGAATTGGATACGACAGCGTCTCGTCTTCGAGTTCGATCTTGAGGGTGTCCCCGGTCTCGAGTCCGAGCTTCAAGGCGAGCGAGGCGCTCACGATGACCTCGTCTGCGGCAGGCGTCAAGTCATTCCCGTCTTCGTCTATAAGCCGATCGAGCGTGTTTGTCGCATCGAGCCCTTTCAACGTGACGAGCTTGTCTTCGACGAACGCGAACGGATAGGTGAGGAACGGTTCTTGTCCGTCACGAAGCGTGGGCTGCGTCGTCGTATACGCCTCGTACGCATAGTCAGCCTCATTCAATTCCCCGACGGTCATCCGGTCGACGGCCCCGTTCATCATGAGGGCGAAGACGATGAGAAGGGTGGAGAACAGGATGCCGAGGAAGAAGATGATGAAACTGCCCGTGCTTTTGACGGCGTATAAATATTTAAACTTCGTCTTGCCGCGTGTGTTGCGGAGCATGCGGCTGACGATCCGACTGAGGCGGTTGAGCGATACGTTGTCGCGAGGTGACAACAAAGCGAGCGCGCTCTCACCCATGATTTTATAGATGACCGCCCCTGCGACGAGAGCGAAGAAGAAGAGCGGGGCGAAGACGGCCGTGAGAAAGACGAGCGGGCTTTGAGCGATGGTGATGGACGGCAATAGATAGAAATCGAGATACAGGTTTTTGAGCGGTTCGGCGAAATAGAGCCCGAGAAAGTAGCCGATGACGAGCATGATGGTCGCGAACACCAAGATGAGCACCAGATACGGTATGGTAATTTGGCGTCGGTTATACCCGATTGCTTTCAATAGACCGATTTGTCCGCGTTCGGCCTCGAGCATGTTCGAAATCAAGATGGCGACGATGATGACGGCAATGGAGACGATGAATAAGCTCAAGCCGAGCGCCATCGCTTTACCGGACGAGATTTCGCTATAGATGGCGCCACTGCGCATGATGTTCTCCGTCTCCATGACCGAGATGACGAACGGGAGCTCGATGTCCGTCACGACTGTCCCGTCGGCGGCACCAGCCAAACGGAACGATTCCGTGCCGGTCACTTCCTCGTAAGCGTTGTCCGTCATGAGGAGAAGCGTCTGCGTGCCCGGGTCGAGGTTAAAGTAATTTTCATCAAACAGCGGCAACGTATAGTCCGGGAACAGGACGAACCCGCTCACCGTGAACGGGCTACCGAGGTCAATCGTGTCGCCGATGGCAATGTCATTCTTCTCGGCGTATTTCGCATTGATGGCGACCTCGTCGTCTCGCACGGGGCGCTTGCCCGCTTCAAGATACGAGAGGTTGATGGCGTCCGCTTCTTTCAAGACGAGTCCGCGGTGCTCACTCGAGCCGAAGGGATAGTTAATCAGTTTTGAAGCACGCAGTTCGAGCGTCGCGTTGCCCATGTCACGCTCGACGGCATCAATCCGCGCCGTGACCAACGCATCGAACGCCGCCTCGTCGACACGTTGCAAGTCCGATAGTGTATATCGACCTGAAGCGATGAAGTCGGCGAGGGCGGGGGCGGTTGCTTCTTCCGCGGTGACGCGGTTGAGCATCTCGACGGCAAAGTCTTCTTGATTCGATGACGCAAGATATTCCTCGGTCGGGACTTCGATGCCGCTGATGCCATAAAACATCATCGTGTACGTGAGCGAGCTCATGACGATGATGACGGCGATGGCGAGAAGCTGCATCCATTTACCGGCGAGCGTCTTCCATACATTTTTATAAAGCATCTGTCTCACCCCCAGTGGATGTCACGAGCAGATCGTTTAATCGGGTTGTGCGTCAATTCAATAATTCGACCCGAGTTCATTTTGATGACGTCATCGGCCATCTCGCTAATTCCCGTGTTATGGGTGATGACGACAATCGTCTTGTTGTACGTCGTGTTCAATCGTTCGAGTAGCTCGAGCACCCGTTTCGAGTTGTCCTCGTCGAGCGATCCCGTCGGTTCGTCACAGAAGACGATGGACGGATTTTTGGCGAGGCTGCGGGCGACGGAGACGCGCTGTTGCTCGCCCCCGGACAGTTGATACGGGTATTTGTCGCGGGCGGCCGTCAGTCCGACCTGCTCAAGCAATTCATCGATTGGGAGTGGGTTGTCAGATAAATCGGCCCCGATTTGAATGTTTTCATAGACGGTCAGGTTTTGGAGCAGATTATACTGTTGAAAGATAAAGCCGAGATGGTCGCGCCGAAACGCGGTCATTTGTTCCGGGGACAACTTGGTCAGGACGGTATCACCGAACATGATTGTCCCGGACGTCACCGTGTCGAGTCCGCTGATGACGTTCAACAGCGTGCTCTTGCCGCTCCCGCTCGGTCCCAGGATCACGACGAACGCGCCGTCCTGAATCGTCAACTCGATGTCTTTAAGCGCCGCCGTCTCGACATCCCCGGTCTTATAGATTTTATTGACGTGCTCGATGTGAATCATGCCGATTCCTCCTTTGTCCGATGCTATCTTTTACCCGTTTCAGGCGCATTGTGGACGGGAATATGTGAAACTTCAAGGGAATTCGATTTTTGAAAAAATAGTGAAACCGCTTCACCTGTGATAAAATAATATTACCAGGTACTAATTTTGATTGAAGGAGAGCCCTAACATGAAAATTGCTTATATTACGGACAGCACCGTTGTCCTTCCAGATTCGATTCAGCACCACCCGGACATCCATATCGTCCCGCTCTACGTCGTCAAAGGGGATCAACCGTATAAAGATGGGGTCGAGGTCGATGCCAAGACCGTGTACGAATGGATTGATGCGGGCGAACGCGTCTCGACGAGCCAACCGGCCATCGGCGACTTCGTCACATTGTATGAAGGAATCAAAGATCAGTATGACATGGGCATCGCCGTCCACTTGTCATCCGACTTGAGCGGCACGTATTCGGCATCGGTCCAAGGCGCAGAGATCGCTGAGTTCAAATTGCTCGCGATTGACTCGCGGGCCGGGATCTATACGATGGGACTCATGCTCGAAGAGTTGATTGAACGTGTCGAACGCGGTGACGCGCTCGAGGACGTCGAAGCGTATATGAAACAACGTGTCGAGGATGTCCGCATCGAGTTGATTTTGCAAAACTTGACGCAGATGCAAAAGGGCGGACGTATCTCGAAGTCGAAAGCGCTCATCGGCAACATGTTGCAGTTGAAACCGGTGCTCCGTTTCGAAGACGGGCTCATCGTTCCATATCAGACGGTCCGGACGTATAAAAAAGCGCAAGCCCAGCTGTTCGAAGCACTCCGTCAAGCCATCGATTCGGGCGAGTGCACGGACGTCTCAATTTTCCACGGAAACGTGCCAGAGCTGGCCGAGTCGTGGAAACGTGAGCTCGGCGATAAAGCCAAGATTCGGGTCGACACGCTCGCACCGCTCCTCGGAGCACACACGGGGTCAGGCTCAATCGGCATCTCGTTTTTAAAAGCGAAGTGATGACAAGATCGTGACGAGAGTCACGGTCTTTTTTTCATTGTCAAAACTTTCAAACAACGGCTGGAATCTTCAACCAAGAACCTTCATACTGTGTAAGAATGATAACGGATAAGGAAAGGGGGGAGACGATGCGATTTCGGAAGTACCTCGTCAGGAGCTGGTTCTCGTGGTCGATCGTCTTCATGGGGATTCTCTCCTATATGTGGCTCGGTATCGGGACGTTTGATTGGTCGTTGTTTTGGTTCATCTTTACGCTCGGTGCCCTGTTCGTGATGAATCCGCTCAAGCGGCGGCACTTGCACTTCACGTTCCATGAGATGTTTGTCTTTATGACGTTCTTCTTGTACGGTCTGCTCCCGGCCTTATTGATGGGACAGCTCCTGCTGCTCACATTCCAGGCCCGGACGTTCGCCAACAAAGTCGGGCGGCGACGATTTTTACATTTCTATCCGCTCAATACGTTGATTGAGGCGATGTTGCTCGTCTTACCAGGACTCGTCTACTTGCGGCTCGGCGGACAAATTGGTCCGAACGTCCATCTGCTCGAGCAAGGTACGGCGCTACTCGGTTTCTTCGCGATCTTGTTCCTCGTCCTCGGATTCAGTTTCCTCATGTCGCGGTTCTTGATCGGGGAACGGATTCCGCTCCCGATCATGTGGCGTCTGCTCCGATTCGACTGGCTCGTCATCTCGCTCGAGCTATTGTTCACGATGGTCGCAATCGAGGCGTTCCAGTTGTTCGGCTATACCGGCCTGATGGCGACGTTCCTCATTCTGTCGCTCCTCAAGATGGGGCTGTCCAAAGCGACGGAGACCGAGGAGACGCAGTCGAAAATCGACCAAGTCGAGCGTTTGAAAGAACAGCTCTACCGAGTCGACAACGAACAACTGCTCATCGAGAAGTTTTGGAACGGGTTAAGAGAAGTCGTCGAACTCGAACGTGGCTGGTTACAAGTCAATCGAACCGGCGACCGCACGTTCTATGACGTCAGCGGACGAAAGTCAAAACCGATTGCCGACGCCTTTACGCTCGAACGGCATCGGGATGCGGAAGAGCCGTACTTCGTGTACGATTCGCTCCATGAGTGGCATCCCGACCTGCAGGCACAACAGACCGAGTTACATCATTCGGCCCTCGTCATCCAGCCCGTTTCGAGCACGACGAACGCGGTCAGTTGCATGATTTCGACGACAGCGAACGGCGCGTATGAAGGGGCGATCGCCGTCGAGATTCATCGACTGTTGAAAACCTTGTCCTGGTCACTCGAACGGATTGACGAGCGCAACCGGCTCCAGCATGAGAGTCTGACCGACCCGATGACAGGGCTGCCGAACCAGCGGGCGCTCAAACGTTGGACGAAGGAGCGGTTGAACGACATTGCCTCGTATCCGTTGTCCGTGTTCTTGGTCGACTTGGATCATTTCAAGGCGATTAACGATACGTATGGCCATGCGTTCGGGGATGAAGTGTTAATCGAGGCCGGGGCGCTGTTCAGTCGTCTCGTCCGAAGCGGTGACCTCGTCACGCGTTACGGCGGCGAAGAGTTCGTGTTCGTCTTCCCGCGCATGGATGAGGCGGCCGCGCTCGTGACGGGAGAGAAGATCCGCCAAGCGCTCCGCGCCCATCCGTTCGGCTCCGAAGGGATCCGCGTCCAAGTGACGGCGAGCATCGGCATCGAGACGATCCACGAGTATGACGACCTCGACACGCTACTCCGCCACGCCGACCGAGCCATGTACGTCGGTGCAAAATTCAACGGGCGGGACCGTGTCGCCCATTATCGCGACACGTCGACGGAACGGATTCAATGATGAAAGAGAACACGAATAAGCCGGTGTTCTTCTTTTTCGTCTAATCAACATGAACGATGTTCGGCCGACGCCCTCCGTTCCTGGGGCGATGCGGATGCCTCCGCAGCGCGTGCCGCGCTTTACGGAGTCATCCTTGCATCGCTCTCCCCTAGGAGTTCGGGCACCGGCCAAGGCATCGTTCAACAAATATTGAACGAACTTCCATGTCTGACACGGGATATTGATGTACCGTGGCGCTTTCGATGCGCTCGTCCGTCGGCGCCCCGACTCTTGCAGGATAGCAATCCGACGGAGACCCAGCAGCGTAAGCGATGCGGCTCCGGGATTGCCTGCAGAAAGCGTGGGCGCCGAAAGGACGATGACGCAACATCTACAAAATAAAGGAGGACACCGGATACCCGGCGTCCTCCTTATGAATGAAAGATTATAATTTCTGATTGAAAATTTCTGACTCGACCGCGTGAATCGCAGCCGACCATGAACCGTAACGATGAAGAATTGCTTTCGTGGATGGTTTGTTGTTCCGTTTTGCCCATTCGCGATACGCTTCGAAGGAAAGAGAGAAGCCCATCTCGTGAATCGCTTCACGGAGTGCGGTGGAGAGCTCTGATTTCGAGTACGTCACACTCGCTTCAAGTCCGGCTTCGGCGCAGGCGTCATGCCACGAACCGAACGTCTTGACGATATGGTAATGGCTCGGTGCTTTCGGATGGAGCTTGCGCCATTCCTGATACTTTTTGAGCGTGATAATCGATCCCATGTCGCGCGAGTAGAGGGCGAGTGTCTCGATGATATCTTCACGCGTGTACTTTGGCATTTTGTCCGGGAGATCGACAGTCGCCTCTCCGTGCCATTCATAGCCGGCGATTGCAAGCGCCTCGGCCCATGACCCGAACTGTCGGATAATCGACTCGGGAGATGGCCAGCTTTGTTCCATCGCGAAGCGACGATACACAGAGCGTCGTGGACGTTCCTTCAACAAGTCGCCGAGCAGTCGAATACAGTGAATCATCCTCTGCTGTTCGGTGGACAAGTGGTGGGATTTAGTGGATAGCGTTTGACTCAATGATGGTTCCTCCTTCCATGGACTCATATCTGAACCGACAAAGATGACGAAGTTGCTTCTACAATCATACTATCGGCCAGTTTTTACAATTTATAAGTGCATTGTTCAAGTTTTTTTAAACCGATTTTATGAACGGGTAGGTCTAAAGTCCTGTTTATACTTTGAAAAAATGGTAACAGTTCTATTACAAATTTAATATTAAATGGGTTCAATTGTAAACAAAAAGTTTTATCGTGGCTAATATGTAATAATCTGTACGAAAAAGTACCCAACTGGCCAATGGGGTCATCACCGTCGCACCAGTTGAGTACTCTTCTATAATAAATTTAATTTTCAGACTAATCAAATGAAAGTTTTGAAAATAACGATTTTTTTTTGAAAGGGTGGTCAGTGAAACGAACGGTCTGCTAAAATAATGGAATTGATGTAAATAAGAAAAGAGGATGTTACGATATGACAATATGGTTATTTTATCTCCTACTCGGCTTGATTCAAGGGTTCACCGAGCCGATTCCAATCTCATCAAGCGGTCACTTGGTCATCTTCCAAGAGCTGTTTGATATCGAGTTACCGGGGCTCTCCTTCGAGATTTTCGTGAACTTTGCCTCGTTGCTCGCCGTGTTAACGATTTATCGGCAGGACGTCGTCCGTCTCGTCGTCAGTCTGTGGACGTTCTTGTTTAAAAAGGACCGCAGTGACGAGACGATGGTCGACGTCAAGTTCATTGGTCTCTTGCTCGTCGCCACGGTCCCAGCCGGTGTGCTCGGCGTCCTGTTCGGCGATTGGATTGGCGAGAAGCTCAGCGGCGTCGCCACGGTCGGTTATACGCTTATCCTGACCGGGGTCGCGCTCTGGTTCATCCGGAATATGCGAGGGAATAAAGGAGACGGCGGCATCACGCTCCGCGACGCCATCTTAATCGGTCTCGCTCAAGCGGTCGCGCTCATCCCAGGGATCAGTCGCTCCGGGGCGACAATCGTCATGGCGATGTTGCTCGGCATCAAACAAGAGTCGGCGCTTCGCTTCTCGTTCTTCCTGTTCATCCCGATCAGTCTCGGGGTGACGATTTTAGAGGGACCGGAGTTGTTCACGAATCCAGAAACACGTGATTTGTTCGGACCGCTCATCTTGGCGTTCATCGCCTCGTATGCGCTCACGGCCATCTCGCTCAAATGGTTCCAGCACATCATGGCGAAAGGCGAGCTCAAATACTTCTCCTTCTATTGCTGGGTTGTCGGACTCCTCGTCGTTTTATTCTTGGCTTGATTTACAAAGCGTTGCTCACACGAGCGGCGCTTTTTTTGCGCATTTCGTTTTGCCATCCATTTATTTTTGCGCTAAAGTGGAGACGTACAAACAAATATTCCTTCGGGGTCGGGTGAAAGTCCCAACCGGCGGTGATGGGCGCGAGCCTTAAGTCCGTGACCCGGTCGCACGTGTGCGAACGGTGGATCTAGTGCGATTCTAGAGCCGACAGTATAGTCTGGATGGGAGAAGGAAACATGACAGGTCCACGCGACCTGTAGTTCGTCGTACGTTTTTCTGTAAAGAAAACGCTTATTTGGCTTGCCCAAATGACGACGGACGACTCCCACCGAGACCTTGAGGATCATTCCTTGAGGTCTTTTTGTTTGTACGAAACAAGGAGGGAGATTATGCAACAGTACATGCAACAAGCCATCCAATTGGCCAAATCCGCCTCTTCGACCGGCGTCAATCCGCGCGTCGGGGCCGTCGTCGTCAAGGACGGTCGAGTCGTCGGGTTCGGCGCCCACTTGAAGGCGGGGGAAGCGCACGCCGAAGTGCACGCCATCCGCATGGCCGGTGCTGCCGCCTATGGCGCCACGATGTATGTCACGCTCGAACCGTGCTCGCATTATGGCAAGACACCGCCGTGTGCCGATTTAGTCGTAGAGTCGGGCATCAAACGGATCGTCATCGCGATGACCGACCCGAATCCGCTCGTGTCAGGGCAAGGCATCGCTCGATTGAAAGCGGCCGGGATTGATGTCGAAGTCGGTCTGCTCGAGAGTGAGGCACGAACGCTCAACGTGGCGTTCTTGCGCTCGCTCGAGACGAAACGGCCGTATGTCATCTTAAAGACGGCGACGAGCCTTGACGGCAAAGTCGCCCTCGATACCGGTGACAGCAAGTGGGTGACCGGAACCGAAGCGAGACGGGACGTCCATGAACTGCGGGCGTCGGTCGATGCGATTTTGACCGGTGTCGGCACTGTCCTCGCTGATGACCCGGCCCTCACCGTCCGGCTCGACCGCGAGACGACGGAACCGCTCCGGGTCGTGCTAGACCGAGAGTTACGCACGCCGCTGTCAAGTCAGCTCGTCCGGACGGCGAACGATGTGCCGGTGCTACTCTACACGACGTCCGACGATCAAACGAAGCGGGACGCGTTCATCGAGCGCGGCGTCGAACTCGCGGCGTACACGTCGCTCGACGCTGTGCTGCAAGACGTCTACGCACGCGGCATCGGTCGTCTGCTCGTCGAAGCGGGACCGACGCTCGTCACATCACTCTTGGACGGACGGTTCGTCGACGAGTGGGTCATGTACCAGTCACCGCGCGTGTTCGGCGGCAAGGGCGGATTTTACCGTTCGCATCATGACGGTCCGCTCGATGCAATCAATCGATATGACGTGCAATCGGTCGAGACGGTCGGCGCCGACATCAAACTCATCATGCGAGAGGGGGAGTCCGATGTTCACGGGAATCGTTGAAGAAATCGGCAGTGTCAAGGCAGTGAAACGCAACGGTCCGTCCCTCCGACTCACGCTCGCCGGAAAAATCGTCCTCGAGGACGTGAAGCTCGGTGACAGTATCTCCGTCAACGGCATCTGTCTCACCGTGACGACGTTCGATCGTGACAGCTTCTCGGTCGATGTCATGCCGGAAACGCTGAAGGCGTCGAGTCTCGACGGGGTCCGCCCCGGCACGAACGTTAACTTGGAGCGGGCTATGCCCGCGAACGGACGCTTCGGTGGTCACTTCGTATCGGGTCACGTCGACGGGGTCGGGCGCATCGTCAAAAAACAATCGCTCGCGAACGCGGTCTATGTCGACATCAGCTGTGAGCCATCTCTCCTCCGTTATATCGTCCCGAAAGGTTCGATTTCGGTCGACGGGACGAGCTTGACGGTGTTTGATGTGACGGAACGCGGCTTCACGTTGTCGCTCATCCCGCACACGTACAGTGAGACAGTGCTCGGGATGAAACAGGCTGGGGATGCGGTCAATTTGGAATGTGACATGTTGGCTAAGTATATGGAAAAACTCGTAAGTCAAAAACCGATGACGCTCGAATCGCTGGCGTCACAAGGGTATGGAAAGGCGGGATGGTAATGTTTCACTCGATTAAAGAAGCAGTCGAAGAGTTGAAGATGGGACGTCCCATCATCGTCGTCGACGATGAGGACCGGGAGAACGAAGGGGACTTCGTCGTCCTCGCGGATAAAATGACAGCAGAGACGATGAATTTCCTCATCACGGAAGGCAAAGGGCTCGTCTGCGCTTCTCTCGCTGAAGAAGTGGCCGTCCGGCTCGACTTGCAGCCGATGGTCGCGAACAGTACCGACCCGCACGGCACGGCGTTCACGGTCAGTGTCGACCACGTCGATTCGACGACGGGCATCTCGGCGAGCGAGCGGGCCCATACGGTGCGCGAACTCGCGAATAGCAACGCCCGTCCGGCCGATTTCCAACGTCCTGGTCATATCTTCCCGCTCATCGCCAAAAAAGGTGGCGTCTCCGTCCGGCGCGGGCATACGGAAGCGTCGGTCGATTTGGCGCGACTTGCCGGAAGTGAACCAGTCGCCGTCATCTGTGAGATTATCCGTCCGGACGGCGAGATGGCCCGGTTGCCGGACCTTGAACGTGTCGCACAAGCGCATGATTTAAAATTCATCACGATTGAGGAATTAGTTCGCTATATGGAGACGGACCTCGTCGAACGAGAGGCGGACGTCTCGCTCCCCTCGGTGAAAGGGGACTTCCGATTGATCGGTTATCGGAACGTCCTCGACCGGGAAGAACACGTCGCGCTCGTCAAAGGTGAGATCGAACACGCACCGCTCGTCCGGATTCATTCCGAATGTCTGACCGGTGACGTCTTCGGGTCCCATCGTTGCGATTGCGGGCCACAACTGGACACAGCGATGGCGAAAGTGGAAGCCGAAGGCGGTGTCATCTTGTATATGAGACAAGAAGGGCGTGGCATCGGTCTGCTCAATAAATTGAAGGCGTACGAACTACAAGAACAAGGGCTTGATACGGTCGAGGCGAACGTTGCGCTCGGACTTCATGCCGATTTGCGCGATTACCGGGTCAGCGCGGCCATGCTTCGTGACCTCGGCGTCACGAACGTCCGGCTCATGACGAACAACCCGGAAAAAGTCGATGCGTTAGAAGCGTGCGGCATCACGGTCATCGAACGTGTCCCGATTCTCGTCGGCGCCCATGCGGCGAACGAGAAGTACCGAATGACGAAACAACAAAAAATGAATCACTTTGGAGGAGAAGAATCATGATGCATACATTTGAAGGAAACTTGGTCGGAAAAGGCTTGAAAGTCGGAATCGTCGTCGGACGGTTCAACGATCTCATCACGATGCGCTTGCTAGACGGGGCGAAGGATGCGTTGAAGCGCCACGGCGTCGAACAAGACGACGTCGAGATCGCATTCGTCCCTGGGGCGTTCGAACTCCCACTTGTCGCGAAGAAGATGGCGATGAGCAAGAAATATGATGCCGTCATCACACTCGGGGCCGTCATCCGTGGGGCGACACCACACTTCGACTACGTCTGTAACGAGGCGGCGAAAGGCATCGCCCAGGCGAGTTATCAGTCAGAAGTACCGGTCATTTTCGGTGTCTTGACGACCGAGACGATTGAGCAAGCGATCGAGCGAGCTGGAACGAAAGCCGGGAACAAAGGTTGGGAAGCGGCAACGTCGGCCATCGAGATGGCGAACTTGATGCGCGCGTTTTAATTGGACGGGGGAGAGCGAACCAGCTCTCCTCTTTTTTGTCGTTAGCGACGCATGCGTCCCGGGAAAAGGATAGGGTGGAAGGAGGCGATGGTGATGTGGGAATGGGTGGCTCAACTGAGCCCGGCCATGCAGGCGTTGCTCGGGACGATGTTCACATGGGGGATGACCGCGCTCGGGGCGGCAATCGTCTTCATGACGAAGTCGATTAACGAGCGGTTGATGGACAGCATGCTCGGGTTTGCCGGCGGTGTCATGATAGCGGCCAGTTTTTGGTCACTCCTCGCCCCGGCCATCGAAATGGCGGAACAAGACGCGATGCCGGCTTGGTTTCCGGCCACCGTCGGTTTTTTAGTGGGTGGTCTGTTTTTGGCAGTCGTCGACAAACTGATTCCGCACGTGCATCCGACACCATCCCTAAAAGAAGTGGAAGGTTTCCATCCCCAAAAACGGAAACGGAGCACGTTGCTCGTCTTGGCGATCACGCTGCACAATATCCCGGAAGGACTGGCCATCGGTGTCGCCTTCGGGGCGGTCGCGGCCGATTTCCCGTCCGCCTCGCTGACAGGTGCCATCGCGTTGGCCATCGGCATCGGCATTCAAAACTTTCCGGAAGGTGCCGCCGTATCGCTCCCGCTCAGACGGGATGGGCTCTCCCGGCGCCGCAGTTTTTTCTACGGTCAGTTATCGGGCATGGTCGAACCGGCGGCCGCACTGGTCGGCGTTTGGGCCGTGCTTGTCATGGAGCCGCTCTTGCCGTTCGCGCTCAGCTTTGCCGCCGGGGCGATGATTTTTGTCGTCGTCGAAGAAGTGATCCCGGGGTCGCAAGAGAATGGGCATAAAGATATGGCGTCGATGGCGTTGATGCTCGGCTTCACCATCATGATGATGTTGGACGTGGCGTTAGGATAAGCCACAGAAAAGGAGCGGTGACATGTGCGTCATCGCTCCTTCTTTCAGATCAACGCCAAAACGACGTGTGACCGGCCTTATCTTCGATATTGAACGCGATGATGTCACGAAGCAAATCGTAGTCGACGGTTTGGCTCCACTTGATACGGAACAGCTGTTTCGTCTGCGTATAGCCCGCCTCCCGGATTTGCATCTGGAACACCTCGAGCGGGACGGCCTCCGGCGCGACGGCAAAGTGTGCTTTGGCCACACTGAAGGCGATGATGAACGTCCCGTGATCGGTGAACATCGGCTGATTCCAGGCGATGCGTTCCTCGAGGTGCGGGAATGTCTCCCGGACCCACACGAATATGTCGTCCAGTTTGGCACGGTGTTCCAGGTCGTCAATCGTTGCTAAAAAATCGTCAAACGTCTCCATGAGAAACCTCCTTTGGTGAAAGAAAGCCCGACTCAGATGAGCCGGGCCGATTGATTAAAACGTCTCAGACGTCGTTTTTGCTTGCATGTGGAGCTGGATGTAATCCGGTCCGCCTGCTTTTGAGTCTGTACCTGACATGTTGAACCCGCCGAACGGCTGATAGCCGACGATGGCGCCTGTGCAACCACGGTTGAAATACAAGTTCCCGACGTGGAAGTTCTGACGCGCGTACTCTTGGTTCGAGCGGTCACGCGTGAGGACGGCACCCGTCAAGCCGTATTCCGTGTTGTTGGCGATGTCGATCGCTTCTTTGAAGTCTTTCGCTTTCGTGAAGGCGACGATCGGTCCAAAGATTTCTTCTTGCATGAGACGTGCTTTCGGCGCGACGTCAGCGACGACCGTCGGCTCGATGAAGTAGCCTGTCGAGTCGTCGGCTTTACCACCGGCGACGATTTTGCCTTCTTCTTTGGCGACGTCGAAGTATGATGTGATCTTCTTGAACGCGGCCGCATCGATGACCGGTCCCATGAAGTGTTCGTTTTGCTCCGTGTTGCCGACCGAGAGTTCGTTCGTCAACTCGACGACGCGGTCGAGCACCGTGTCATACACGCTGTCGACGATGACGGCGCGCGAACAAGCCGAACATTTTTGACCAGAGAAGCCGAACGCCGATTTGACGATTGACTGGGCCGCGAGTTCGAGGTCCGCTGATTCGTCGACGACGATCGTATCTTTTCCGCCCATCTCTGCGATGACGCGTTTGAGCCAGATTTGGCCGTCGTTCAATTTAGAGGCACGCTCGTTGATGCGCAAGCCCACGTCACGTGAACCTGTGAAGCTGATGAAGCGTGTCTTCGGATGGTCGACGAGATAGTCACCGACTTCTGCGCCTGGTCCTGGGATGAAGTTGAGGACGCCTTTCGGAAGGCCTGCTTCTTCCATGACCTCGACGAATTTCGCAGCGACGATCGGTGTCGTCGATGCTGGTTTCAAGAGGATCGTGTTACCAGCAACGATAGCCGCGACGGCCGTCCCTGCCATGATCGCGAACGGGAAGTTCCAAGGGCTGATGACAATCCCGACCCCGAGTGGGATGTAGTCATAGCGGTTGTATTCGCCCGGACGGCTCTCGACTTTTTTACCTGGTTTGAGCTCGAGCATTTGACGTGCATAGTACTCCATGAAGTCGATCGCTTCCGCTGTATCCGCGTCCGCTTCGTTCCACGGCTTGCCTGCCTCTTTGACGAGGTAAGCTGAGAACTCGTGCTTGCGCTTGCGGACGATGTTCGCCGCCTTGAACAAGACGTCGGCACGGACGGCCGGGTCGACATGGCGCCATGAGTCGAACGCTGTGAGCGCTTCTTGCATCGCACGCTCAGCGAGCTCTTGGTTCGCTTTCGAGACGTGACCGATGACTTCTTCTTTATTGGCCGGGTTGTAAGACGTGATTTTGCCTTCCGTCGTAACTTTCTCCCCACCGATTACGAGCGGATAGTCTTTTCCGAGCTCACCGTTGACTTTCTCGATCGCCGCTTGGATGGCTGCGGCGTTCTCTTTGTTTGTAAAGTCTGTGAATGGTTCATGTTTGTATGGAATCATTCTCGTTCCCCCTTAAAAGTGATCGTATATTGAAGCGCTTACGTCTGTATTGTATCGAAAATCGTGGTGAAATCCTAGTGAAACAATTTTCCAGAAAAGCGTGTCGTTTTCGCTCGAAATCGAGTCGTGGTAGGATGAGGGTACAGGACGACTTGCGAAGGGAATGATTGAATGAACAAGTGGATGATGCCGCTCGCGCTGACCGTGTTGCTCGCGGGATGCGGGACGGCGGACGAAACGCCGACGGAAGAGGCGGCCGAAGAGACGAAAACGCCGCTCCCGGAAGCGGTCGAGACCTTGTATACGTCATACCAACAAGCGCTCGAAAACGGTGATGCGGCGGCACTCAAAGCCATCGACTATGCGGGCGAGTTGACCGACATCCCGGCGACCGGTGCCGAGATGCGTGGCCTCACGCCGGGCGATATGTACGAGAGCTGGGTGAACGAGGACGGGGACGTCGCGTTCATCGTCCATGAGATGGAGGATGCGGACGGCAATGAACTGCCGAACCGACTTTCGAAAGTCGCTATCAAAGAAGGGGAGGACTGGAAACTCGTCGTCACCCCGGCTCTTATCCCGGCCGACGTGATTGGGGAAGTTGGCGACATGTTGACGGGAATCGAGGCGAACGAGTACGGCGTGAATGCAGAAGCGAACGCCCGTCTCGCCGAAGTGCCGGAAGACGAGGCTGGCCCGATTTATGACCAAGTGAACGCCCAGACCGACTACGTCGCGCTCGAGGCCGACAATAACGTCTTCTTGCTCATGGCCGAGACGCTCACGGTGCCGGAAAACCAAGACACGATGGTCAACTACTTCGAGGCGTACCGGACGTGGTATACCGACAATGAGGCGGCACTTAAAAAGGCCGCTGCAACAGAAGATCCGGTCGAGTATCTCGAAGTGCTCGAACCGCTCAAACAAAAATTAGAACAAGCGATCGACGGTTATGACGAGAATCTCGTCGACCCGTCGTTCGGATAAGGAGGAAATAACATGTTAGCACCGACATTCACATTACCGAACCAAAACGGGGACATGATCTCGCTCGAGGACTACCGGGGCCAGAAAGTCGTGCTTTATTTTTACCCGAAGGACGCGACACCGGGTTGTACGACCGAGGCATGTGACTTCCGCGATGCGACACCGCGATTGAACGGGGCCGTCGTCCTCGGCATCTCGGCCGACAGCCAGAAGAAGCACCAAAACTTCATCGCCAAACATGAGCTGCCGTTCGATTTGCTCGTTGACGACACGCATGAGGTGTCGGAGCTATACGGCGTTTGGCAATTGAAAAAGAATTACGGGAAAGAGTACTATGGCATCGTCCGTTCGACGTTCCTCATCAACGAGGACGGCTATATCGAACAGGAATGGCGCAGTGTGAAAGTGAACGGACACGTCGACGAGGTCGTCGCGGCGCTCACGACATGAAACGAGACGGCTTCCAAAACGGGGGCCGTTTTTTTGTGCGCCTCGCATTACAATTTTATTTCAAATACTAAATTCAGAATTAGGGTAAGATAAAGCGGAAAAGTGGTATATTACAAAAATATTACACGACATCGGACCGGATTAATGCCTTGTCAACTTGACGAAGTTGAGAATGTTCTGAAAAATATGAAGGAACGGTGAACACCAGATTTACATAGGGGGCAGAGTAGCATGGAAAAGTTTGAAGCGGTCCTGACGAGTTTATCGAACCTCGTCTGGGGGCCACACTTATTGATTCTATTGATTGGGACAGGCGTCTATTTGACGTTCCGGCTCGGCTTTATCCAAGTGACGCGGCTCGGATACGGTTTGAAAGAGGCGTTCCTCCCGAAACAGAAAACGGGAGCGGAAGCAGAGAAACAGAAAAAGCAACGCGGTGACATCTCTCACTTCCAAGCGCTCATGACAGCGCTCGCGGCCACGGTCGGGACCGGGAACATGGTCGGCGTTGCGACGGCGGTCGTCCTCGGGGGACCGGGCGCCATCGTCTGGATGTGGCTCTCCGGTTTCATCGGGATGGCGACGAAGTACGCCGAGGCGATTCTCGCCGTCAAATATCGTGTCGTCGATGAGCGGGGCGAGATTGCCGGCGGACCGATGTATTACTTGGAGCACGGCTTGAAGAAGAAGTGGCTCGGCATGACGTTCGCCTTGTTCGCTGCGATTGCCGCGTTCGGCATCGGCAACGGCGTCCAGACGAACTCAATCAGTATGGCACTCAACACGTCATTCGGGATCCCGATGCTCGTGACGGGCATCGGGCTCATGGTGCTGACTGGATTCGTTATCCTCGGGGGCGTCAAATCGATTGGGAAAGTCGTCGGCGTGTTCGTGCCCGTTATGATCATCGGCTATGTCGGTGGGGGTCTCGTCATCCTCGTCATGAACTTCGAGTTGATTCCGTCGGCGTTCGCGACCATCTTCTCGAGCACGTTCAGTGCGGAAGCTATCGGCGGTGGGGCGCTCGGTGCCGCGATTCGATACGGGGTCGCACGCGGCGTGTTCTCGAATGAGGCGGGCCTCGGCTCGGCGCCAATCGCAGCGGCAGCCGCGAAGACCGATTTCCCGGGACGACAGGCGCTCGTCTCGATGACGCAAGTGTTGATCGATACGCTCATCGTCTGTTCGATCACCGGGTTGACGATTGTCATGAGTGGTCAGTATACGAGCGGTCTGCAAGGCATCGAGTTGACGCAAGCGTCATTCGCGTACTTCCTCGGTCCGATTGGGGAACTGATCGTCACAATCTCGCTCGTCTTCTTCGCGTTTTCGACAGTGATCGGCTGGTGTTATTATGGGGAACGGTCGGTCTATTACTTGCTCGGGGAGAAAGCCATCATGCCGTATCGGATGATGTATATCGTCGTCGCCGGACTTGGTGCGATGACGACGAACTTGAACTTGATTTGGGCCATCTCGGACGTCTTCAACGGCCTGATGGCGATTCCAAACTTGATTGGTCTCTTGTTCTTGTCAGGTGTCGTCGTCGCCGAGACGAAGCGTTTCGAGCTCGAACGGAAAAAAGAACTGCGGCAAGCGGCCGCTTAACCAAAAGGAAGCGCCCTCGCATGAGGACGCTTCCTTTTGTCATACTTTGAATTGACCGATCAACGTGTTCAATTCGTCCATCTTCTGTTGCGAGATCTCGGTGACGCGGTTCAATTCGCTGAAGCGGTCGACAGACATCGTCACTTTCTCGGCGATTTCCTGTGTGCCGAGCGCACCGTTGTTGACCGTGACAGCCACGTCTTGGATGACCCGGATCATATTCGACGTCAACTGCTCGAGTTCGATAGCGGCGACGGCAAACTCTGAGGCGGTCGCTTCGAACCGGCCGGCGTCCTCACTGTAATGCTCGGCCGCCTCTTCGAGTTGGTCATAGTCTTTCAACACGTTTGTATCGAGGAAACTGAGCATCTCGCTCGACGTGTCGTTCAAATGGTCGACGGAGTGGAGCACGGTCGTCGAGATGGCTTGAATCCGTTCGACGGTCGTCCGGCTCGTCTCGGCGAGTTTCCGAATCTCATCGGCGACGACGGCGAACCCGCGTCCCGCCTCACCAGCCCGAGCGGCTTCAATCGAGGCGTTCAAGGAAAGGAGATTCGTCTGGGCGGCGATGTCTAAAATGTCGTTCGTGAGTATCGCGATCTCCCGGACGGCTTTGGCGTCTTGCATCGCCTGCTCTAAATTGACGCGCGTCGACGAGAGGACGTGGAGGGCGGACGCTTTTGCCTCGACGGCATGGTCGCGCAAGGCGACGGCGCGGGCATCGACTTGCTCGGCCTCGGCTTTTCGCTCGGCGGCCATCGTCACGATGTTGTGAAGCGTCCGTTCCATGTCAGAAGCCGACGCGTTCATCTCTTGGGCGCTCGCGGCCGTCTGTTGCATCCCGGCCGTCAAGTCCTCGGTCGTGGCGGCCGTCGTCGTCATGTACGTGTCGAGCTCGCGCAACTCATCATACATGCGACTTGACTGTGCGGTCACCCCGTGAGACACACCGTTCACTTGCAAAATCAATTGGCGAAGGTTGGCAAGGAATTGGTTGAAGTCGCGGGCGAGTCCCGAAAACTCATCGCGGCGCTTCACCGGGATGGCCGTTGTCAAATCGCCTTGGCTCGTGGCTAGCTCCCGCATCTTCACTTTAAACTCGTTTAATGGCTCAAAGATGGAGCGGAAGATGAATACCATCATCAGCACCGTGAAGATGACGGCAGCGGCCATGATGATCATGAGTGTGAGCTGGACTTGTTCGAACAGCGCCGCACCGGATTCCGTGTCAGACCGAATCTCATCGCGGTTCAAGTTGACGAGCAGACCGAGCGTGTTTGACAAGGCGTCAGCGCTTGGTGTCGCCGTGTCCCGGAAGTAGGCGTCGGCCGCGGCTTGCCCGTCCTCGTTCGAGACGCGCACCAACTCATCGATGTTCGTCTGGAATGACGTCCATTGGGTCGTCGCTTGATCGAACAATTCCTGATCGGCCTGTGTGATAATCGTTGACTCATATCCAGTCATTTGTTGTTCGAGAATCGTGACGGCTGTCTGCAAATCACGCTCGATGTTTTGCTTCATCACCTCGTCCTCGACCAAGGCGTGGCGCGTCATATGGCGACGAATCTCGAGCAACTGTTTGTCGACTTGATGGATTTGGTCCATCCCTGGCACCCACGAGACGGTCATATCTTGTTGGGCGGCCTTGGATGCATTCAACGCATAAAACGAGTAGCCGCTCACCCCGAGCAACAACACGAGCAAGACGGTGAACGCGACGATCAGTTTATTACGGATTGACATAGGAATCCCCCTCGAAAAAATAATGCTTCTTTCTAAGCATAATGAGATTAGGGGACGGACCGAATAGGTGTTTTTGGAAACGAGTCAATATTACGAGGACATTCCCTAAGTTTTCAAAAAAGACATCAAGATTGGCGAGATGGGATTTTCTTTTTTGTCTTATAAAAAAGTGGTATGATAATGGACGATGTATTGAAAACTGTTGGAGGTGGAACCTTTGGCTCGAATCACAGAAGCTGAAGTTCGGCACGTCGCCGGACTCGCTCGACTTGCGATCACAGAAGATGAAGTGACGCACTTCACGGAGCAATTGACAAAAATCCTCGAGTTCGCCGAGCAACTCGATGAACTCGATACGACGGGCGTCATCCCGACGACCCATGCCCTAGATTTGAAAAACGTACTACGCAAAGACGAGGTTCGTCCTTCACTTCCACGCGAGGAAGTCGAACGGATGGCACCTGATTGGGAGAACGGCCAAGTCCGTGTCCCAGCGGTCTTTGAATAAGGAGGCCCTTCATGAGTTTATTTGATCACGGTGTAGCCAAGCTGCATACGCTTATAAAAGAAGGCGAAGTCACGGTATCCGACCTCGTCAAAGAATCATTTGACCGCATCGAGGCGACCGACGAGAAAATCGGTGCCTTCTTGACGCTCAACGAAGACGCGTTCGAACAGGCGAAACGGATGGACGAGCTCGCCAAGACCTCGGACAACCCGCTCTTCGGTTTGCCAATCGGCGTCAAAGACAATATCGTCACGAAAGGGACACGCACGACGTGTGCCTCGAAGTTCCTCGAGAACTTTGTCCCGGCCCATGACGCGACGGTCGTCGAGCGTCTCCATGACGCCGGTGCCGTCACAATCGGGAAGTTGAACATGGACGAGTTCGCTATGGGTTCATCAAACGAGAACTCGGCGTTCAAAGTCGTCCGTAACCCGTGGGACCCGACGCGCGTACCAGGCGGTTCGTCAGGCGGTTCAGCGGCAACGGTCGCGGCCGGCCAAGTCCTGTTCAGCCTCGGCTCGGATACGGGTGGCTCGATTCGTCAACCGGCGGCCTATTGTGGCGTCGTCGGGATGAAACCGACGTACGGTCTTGTCTCACGTTACGGCCTCGTCGCATTCGCCTCGTCGCTCGACCAAATCGGTCCGCTCACACGTACGGTCGAAGATAACGCCTACTTGTTGAACGCGATTGCCGGTCATTGCGACATGGACTCGACGTCAGCAACGGTCGACCTTCCGGATTACACGAAATCGCTTCACGGCGACATCAAAGGCATGAAGCTCGCGCTTCCAAAAGAGTTCATGGCCGAAGGCGTGTCAGACGGTGTCCGCAAACAGATTGAAGAAGCGGTCGAGACGCTCAAGTCGCTCGGTGCGACGGTCGAGACGGTCTCGCTCCCGACGGTGAAATATGCGCTCCCGACATATTACTTGCTCGCGTCATCAGAAGCGTCTTCGAACCTTGCCCGGTTTGACGGCATCCGTTACGGGCGCCGTGCCGAGGCTGATGCGCTCGAAGAAGTGTTCACGTATTCGCGCGAACAAGGTTTCGGGGAAGAAGTGAAACGCCGCATCATGCTTGGGACGTACGCACTCAGCTCGGGTTATTACGATGCGTTCTATAAGAAATCGCAACAGGTCCGCACGCTCATGAAGCAAGACTTCGCGAACGTGTTCGCCGACTACGATGCGATTATCGGACCGACTGCGCCGACGGTCGCGTTCAAACTCGGTGACCAGCTCGAAGATCCGCTCACGATGTATGCCAACGATATTATGACGATTCCGGTCAACTTGGCGGGCATCCCGGCCATCTCGGTACCGGCTGGCTTGTCAGAAGGCCTCCCGGTCGGTTTACAGATCATCGGGAACCATTTCAGTGAACCAACACTCTACCGCGTGGCCCATGCTTTTGAACAAGCAAACGGCGGTTTCAAGATGCCACAGCTCTAAGGAGGACGTACGATGAACTTTGAAACGATCATCGGGATCGAGGTGCACGCCGAGCTGAGCACGAAGTCGAAGATTTGGTGTGGCTGCTCGCGCACATACGGTGCCGAAACGAATACACAGACGTGTCCGATTTGTCTCGGACACCCGGGCGTCTTGCCTAAATTGAACGAAGAGGCGGTCAATCTCGCCATCAAGGCCGCGATGGCACTCAACTGCGAAATCGCGACCGACACGAAATTCGACCGCAAGAACTATTTCTATCCGGATACGCCGAAAGCGTACCAAATCTCGCAGTTCGACCAGCCGATTGGTTTCAACGGTCACGTCGACGTCGAAGTCGACGGTGAGATGAAGCGGTTCCGCATCGAACGCGTCCATCTCGAGGAAGATGCCGGGAAGATGAACCACACGGGCGAGAAACACTCGGTCGTCGACTTCAACCGGACTGGGTCACCCCTCATCGAGATCGTCAGTGAGGCCGACATGCGCTCACCGAAAGATGCCGTCGCGTATCTCGAGCGCTTGAAAGAAGTGCTCTCGTTCGCGGGCGTCTCGGACGTCAAGATGGAAGAAGGGTCGCTTCGTTGCGACTGTAACATCTCGGTCCGTCCATTCGGTCAAGAGCCGTTCGGAACGAAGACGGAGCTCAAAAACTTGAACTCGTTCTCGAACGTCTTGAAGGCGCTCGAGTATGAGGAAGACCGTCACCGCAAACTGCTCATCACGGGCGGCGTCATGCGTCAAGAGACGCTCCGTTTTGACGAGGCAGCGAAGAAGACGATCCTCATGCGTGTCAAAGAAGGAGCGGCCGATTACCGCTACTTCCCAGAGCCGGACCTCGTCCGTCTCGAAATCGATGAGGAATGGAAAGAACGCATCCGCGCCACGCTTCCGGAACTTCCGGTCGCACGTCGCGAACGTTATATGAACAACTACGGCTTGTCGGCTTATGACGCCAAGGCGCTCACGTCGACGCGGGAGTTCTCGGACTTCTTCGAAGCGACGACTGCGGCCGGTGCCGAACCGAAAGCGGCAGCGAACTGGCTCATGGGCGAAGTGCTCGGCCACTTGAACAAATCGGACGATACGATCGAGACGATGAAATTGACGCCGAGCTCGCTCGCGGAGTTGATTCGTTTGATTGGAGAAGGTACAATTTCTTCGAAGATCGCCAAACGCGTGTTCACAGCCATGATCGAAGAAGGCGCCGAGCCGAAGGCGTACGTCGAAGCGAACGGTCTCGCCCAAATCTCGGACGAGAACTTGCTCCGCGGCTACATCCTTGACTTGTTCGAAGCGCATCCGCAGATGATTGAAGACTTTAAGAACGGGAAAGACCGTGCCAAAGGCTTTATCATCGGACAGATCATGAAGCAGACGAAAGGGATGGCGAACCCGGCACTCCTCGATGGCTTGTTCCACGAAGAGATCGCCAAACGCTAAACAAGCGGCGAGGCACTTGTGTCTCGCTTTTCGCTCGACTTGAGCATGGGGAGAGAATAGTATGCAACGAAAACGCGCACGGGTCATCTATAACCCGACATCTGGAAAAGAAGTGATCAAACGGGAACTCCCGTACATTTTGAACCGCCTCGAGGATGCGGGTTATGAGACGTCGACGTACGCGACGAAAGCAATCGGCGACGCGACGCTCGAAGCCGTTCGAGCCGCGGAGGCCGAGTTCGACTTGATTATCGCGGCTGGTGGGGACGGGACGCTGAACGAGGTTATCTCGGGACTCGCCCCGCTCGACACGCGTCCGACGATCGGACTCATCCCAGTCGGAACGACGAACGACTTTGCCCGAGCGATGCGGATTCCGCTCAACGTCGTCGGTGCCCTCGACGTCATCTGTGACGGTTTCGAGATGCCGGTCGACCTCGGTGAGATTGAAGGGGAGACAGGGGATATCCACTACTTCATCAATATCGCCGGTGGCGGCATCATGACGGAGCTGTCGTACGAGGTGCCGTCGAAACTGAAGACGGCGCTCGGTCAGCTCGCCTATTACGTCAAAGGGATGGAGAAGCTTCCACTCATCAAGCCGACGTATATCGAGCTCGAGCACGACGAGGGCACGTTCAGCGGCGAGGTCATGATTTTCCTCACGTCGAACTCGAACTCGGTCGGTGGCTTCGAGAAGATTTCACCACACGCCTCACTGAACGACGGACTGTTCGACTTGTTCATCTTGCGCAAGTGTAACTTGTTCGAGTTCATCCACGTCGTCGGTTTGTTGCTCCGTGGTGAGCACTTGTCGAGTCCGCTCGTCGAGCACGTCAAGACGGGACGCGTCAAGATGAAGACGACGACGGAACGGATGAGTCTCAATATCGACGGCGAATACGGCGGCGAATGCACGGGCGAGATGCGAAACTTGTTCCGTCACTTGACGGTGCTCGCACCGAACGCGCGCATCCGTGAGATGGAAGACTTGAACGCCCAGTATGAACGCGAGCAGATGATCAAACAGCTGTTCAACGTGTCAAACGAGAAAGCAGAATGATTCGGCTCGGCGTGGCGCACACGCCGAGCTTTTCGTTCGCTTGGAACGGGTATGAACCAATACACACTATTTTTTGAATCGGGAAAGGAGAGACTCATGTTACCAGTCCAAAAAAATGACCGTCTCGACGTCCACATCCACGACCTCACGCATGAGGGCGCGGGCGTGGCACGCGTCGACGGTTATACGTTGTTCGTCCCGAACGCACTTCCGGGAGAGACCGTGGAGATCGTCGTGACGAAGACGAATAAACAGTACGGGTTCGCCCGCTTGATCGATGTGAAAGAAGCGAGTGCGGACCGCGTTGAGCCACCGTGCCCGATTTTCTATCAGTGCGGGGGCTGTCAGCTCCAACACTTCAGCTACGACGGCCAGCTCCGTCAAAAACGGGACCGTGTCGTCGATGCGTTGAAGCGACTTGGCCAATTCGATGTGCCTGTCCACGAGACGATCGGCATGCCGGAACCATGGCGTTACCGCAACAAGGCGCAAGTGCCGTTCAAAGACGAGGCCGGCCGCCTCGTCGCCGGTTTTTATCGTCCACGTTCGCACGACATCGTCGAGATGAAGGAATGTCTCATCCAAGACGAGCGCAACGATGAGGCCGTCCAAGTCGTCCGTGACGTGCTCGCGGCGCACGGTGTGCCGGCGTACGATGAGAAGACCGGGCGCGGCGTCATCCGCCACGTCATGGCCCGTTACGGCTACCATTCGGGTGAATTGATGATCGTCCTCATCACGAAGACGACGAAAATCAAAGGCGTGAATGAGATTGTCGCCGACATCTTGAAACGTCTGCCGGACTTGACGTCGATCATGCAAAACGTCAACCCGGACAAGACGAACGTCATCTTAGGGTCGACGAACAAATTGTTGTATGGCCATGAGACGATTGAGGACAAGATCGGTGGACTGACGTTCACGATTTCCCCGCACTCGTTCTTCCAAGTCAACCCGGTCCAGACGGAGAAGCTATACGGCAAGGCGCTTGAATACGCGCAACTCACCGGGACCGAGCAAGTCGTCGACGCCTATTGCGGCATCGGGACGATCAGTCTGTTCCTTGCCCGGAAAGCGGCGCACGTATACGGCGTCGAAGTCGTACCGGAAGCGATTGAGGACGCGAAACAGAACGCGCTCGTCAACGAAATCGACAACGTGACATACGCGTGTGGAGCGGCAGAAGATGTGTTGCCAAAGTGGAAGCAGGATGGCATCAATCCTGACGTCATCGTCGTCGATCCACCACGTAAAGGCTGTGCCGAGTCGTTCCTTGAGACGATGGTCGAGATGGCACCGAAGCGGATCGTTTACGTGTCGTGTAACGTCGCGACGCAGGCGCGCGATATGCGTTACCTCGCCGACCGCGGCTACCGACTTGTCGAAGTCACACCGGTCGACATGTTCCCGCATACGGCGCATGTGGAGACGGTGGCGTGGTTAGAGAAAGTGGAATAAGATGAATACAGATGAACCTTCGATTTTGTTTGAAATCGGAGGTTTTTTTAGGATCAAGACGATAAGGAGCGTGTGGATGAAGATTCAGCGTTATGTAGAGTTAGAACTTGATGAGACATTGAGTAATGAAATCAGTGAGTTGTTGGTGGTGTCATTTGAACCGCTCTATCCGAATCGTCGATATTTCAAGCAATTGCCTCACCTCCGTCTTCTCGCTTTTGGGGACGAAGGTCAAGTCGTTGGTCATGTCGGACTAGACTATCGAGTGATGAATTTGAACGGGGAACCGATTCAAGTTCTTGGTGTGATTGATTTATGCGTCAAAAAAGAGATGCAGGGCGACGGTATTGGTAAGGCGTTATTGGATGAGGTCATTGGTGTAGGAGAGACGAATCAAGTCGATTTCCTCTTATTGTTTGCGGACCGACCTGATCTTTATTTACGAGCGGGATTCAACCATGTCAACAACACGTGTACGTGGCTCAAAATCGACGATGAACGGCAGATGACACGTGGAATTGGGGAAGCATCCTTTGATGAGTTGATGATTCGGCCTGTAGGGAATAAAGCATGGTCGGACGGTCATTTGGATTTAGTAGGTTACTTGTACTGAGAACTGAAGATTTTCTCATGAAAAGGAGTGAAGAGGATGCGAAACGTGACAAAAGTGATCCTAGGTATAGTGGGAGTAGCCGTCCTGTTGATTGGGTGGTGGCTCATTTCTCCTATTTTCTTGGACGAGACGGTTGATGAGGGACTTCCGCCGACGTCAATTGACGCAACTGTAGACGAGGAGGGCGAAGCCGAGGAAGCGACGGAACCCCCGTCGTCTGAGGATGACGGCACCGCTAAGGAGTTTGCCGACTTGGCAGGAGTGTTCATGGATGGAGAAAAGAACTATGAAACGTCAGGGAACATTCAAACGATCCGTGCAGAAGACGGCGTGTACCTGCGCTTCGAAGATTTCCAAACGACAAATGGGCCCGACTTGTTCGTCTATTTGATTCAGCCGGAGATGGAGACGACAGAAGGAATTCGTCTAGGCGCATTAAAGGGCAATACCGGGAACCAAAATTATTTGATTCCTGAAGATGTTGATTTCACGCAATACACGACCGTCGTGATCTGGTGTCGGGCGTTCGATGCAACGTTTGGTACGGGAGAGTTAAGTCCACAATAACGCGAATACATTAAAAGTTAAGGCCTTCATCTAATGACATAAGAAAAACAACAACCTTAGTGTGACCGATGAACGGTTTCTCTAAGGTTGTCTGTTTTTTTGAATTATGATTCATGAGGGTCTGTAGAGAACGGATTCTCTTCGTAACTAGAAACGTTATATGAACCAATTGTGCGATACTTTTCAGAAGAAGCGTCACTATCTGACAAGCTATTAGAGACATCAATAGATAAAGCATCATTTATGATTTTGTATAAATAGGTCGGATCTGGCACTTCATTGATGGCAGCCATGACGAGGGCATTTCTAAGGTAACCAGCGTTATTAGAAAGCAATTCTGCATTAAAAGACAAATTATGATGTTGAGCGAAAAGTTTCATGAAAACAGAAACGGTACGGGTATTCCCTTCGCGAAAAGGATGAACCCGCCACAAATCTGTCATTAGCTTAGCGAAATAGATGGGCAGTCGTATATTTTGATGGGTCCATGTGATTTTTTGTTTCCAATCAAAGATAGATGCTAAGTCCGTTTGAATCTGCAAAGAATCACTGTAAATCACAGATATACCGCCCAAAATTCGCTCATTTTTATAGATATTGATTGAGCGAAAATCGCCGGCCCATTCATATAGTTCGTTGAATAGATGTCGATGGATTTGTTGTAGAGAATGATAACTATCGAAGTCTACTTTCGAAATGAGCGATTCGATTTCTAATAAGTTTGCAATGATAAGTTGCGCTTCAACAGTAATCAGTTGTTGCTCGTCAGTTATCCCAAGCTTATTTATAAGCACACTTGTATTGGGGTAAACGTAAGGATCCATTAGGATTGCTGTGCTTTCGCATACTGCTCCATAATGGCTTGTTTAAACTGAGCTGAAGTGATCTCGCCATTTTCATATCGACTTAGCAATTTTTGTGTGAAAGGACTTGGTTTTCCCCCATCGATTGCAGCCATACCAACTGCAAATTTCACTTGTTTTTGACGTTCGATATATGAATTCTTATCCACTTTTCTCACCCTTTTCACTTTGATCAAATTATTTACAATTATATCATACACGGAAAATCTTTTTTGAAGAGGCAACTTATTTTCAGCTGCTCTCAAAGCTATCTAAATGCACGTAACAAAAGACGGGCATTGAGGCCCGTCTTTTGTTTACAATGCTTTACCGATGACAGCTTCCCGTTCAGGAGCAGTGTCTTCGCGCATCGCATCAATTTCTTTATATTCGTTCGTATCTTTCCACAACTCATCTTTCAACGGATTGAGTTTGTATTTGACAATCCGTATCACTTGCCAGACGGCGAGGACGACGTTCAGTGCCAAACTGAGCAGGGCGATCGTCCAGTTCGCTGCCGGGTTGTATGACACACTCACATTGAACGTGCTACCGACAGCAAAGAAGTAAGGGAACGTCATGACCCACATCATCCAAAACGAAAGCGTCTGGGCACGGTTTTGCATCCATGTACCTTTTGCCCATAAGAGTACGGGCACTGTCGCAGCGATGTTCAAAGCGAAGCCTGAGTAAAAAGCGTTACCCGGTGCACATGAATAGACGTAGGCGATGTTCCAAACACCATAGGCGATAATCCATAGCTTCGTCTGGTCGGGCCAGAGCATGTCTTTTTTCTTACCAGATGTCGCGAAGATCCCGACCCAGCCGCAGATGAGGACCAAGTTCAAGATTCCGGCGACGGCGTTCACGTAGTTCCACCCGCCCGAGATGTAGTACATCCCATCGACCATCCCTTCAAATCCCATGATGCCGACTTGGAACTCTCGAACGACGGCCTCGGCGATGTTGAGTGCCAAAATACCTGGGACGAGCATCAAATACCATGGATGCTTCTTATGGTAATCGGTGAAGCGGATGACCATGTAAATCAAGCTTCCGGCCAATGCTGAATACACTTTCACCCAATGGAACCATGAGGTGATTTCAGGATCGGCGGTGAAAAACCAAATCGGGGTTAAGGCGATCGGTACGGCCATGAACATGAAGATACTTGCTTTTTTGCTAGATCGGACGATTTCATTCAACCCGATTAATAGACCGAAGACGACGAACCACATCACGACATTGTACCAAGGGATAGACTCAAAGAAGAACATACGATAACGCCCCTTTCATTTCTAAAGGATAGTGATGAAGCAACGACGAAAAGATGATGTCTTTAAACATACCGAACGTTCGTTATGTTTATGTGAAAAGTGTAACAAACTAGTGAAAGCGATGTCAATACGGTTTGGTACGTCACAGGGACATGTCATAAATCAGACAAATCATTATGATATAATTAGCCATTATTACGTGAGGAGCGTCGGGCATATGATGAACGAAGGAAAACAAAAGATATTAGAAGCGGCGCGAGCGACGATTATCGAAAACGGGATTCAAGGTACGACGCTTCGAGGAATCGCAAAAAAAGCAGGCTTTAGCACGGGCGCGATCTATCATTATTACAGTTCGAAAGAGGCTATTCTGTATGACGTGATGGACGAAGGATTAGGTGAGATTCGACGAATCGCGACCATCTCGATTGAAGATAAGAAAGAGGCCCGCGAAATCATTCAAGAAATCTTTGATGGGATGCAAGACCGACTCAAAAAAGATGCGGAAAGCCGTTTGCAGTTTTATTTGGCTCATGAGGCGATGCTCGGGAATGTGGAGTTACAAAATAAGTTTAAAGAAAAATACGAGGATTGGATCAATCGCGTCGAAGCTATCTTTGTGAGAGCGTACGGCGTTGAACGCGGACCCTCGACGAGAGCGGTCGCCGCGTGGACGATGGCTGCAATCGATGGGATGGTGCTCCAAACGCTGTTGAATGTTCAAGTTGTCGAATCTGAGCACACGAATCGTATATTAGAGTATTTGCTGCAGGACGGATTTGCTCACTTCTTTAAAATCATCGAAAATGAACAAGGCTGAGCTTTTTAAAGTATTGTCAGTTGATACATTCCCGCGTCCATAATAAGATAGATGAAGTGATTTTATTGGATTGACTACGAAAGGGAATGATTTTTATGAAAGAAAACTTCTGGCGCGATCTGCCGCGTCCATTCTTTATACTTGCCCCGATGGAAGACGTGACCGATGTCGTCTTCCGCCATGTCGTCGCCCATGCCGGCCGACCTGACGTCTTTTTCACCGAGTTCGCGAACTCGGACAGCTATTGCCATCCAGAAGGGAAAGGCAGCTTGCGTGGACGCTTGACGTTTACTGAGGACGAGCAGCCGATGGTCGCCCACATTTGGGGCGACAACCCGGACTACTTCCGCGAGATGAGCATCGGCATGGCCGAGATGGGCTATAAAGGCCTCGACATCAACATGGGTTGCCCGGTCCCGAACGTGGCCAAACGCGGGAAAGGGAGCGGACTCATCCTCCGTCCTGACGTCGCGGCGGAACTCATCCAAGCGGCGAAAGCCGGCGGAATCCCGGTCAGCGTCAAGACGCGTCTCGGTTTTGCGAAGCTCGACGAGTGGCGCGACTGGTTGACGCATCTCTTGAAGCAAGACATCGCCAACTTGTCGATTCACTTGCGCACACGTAACGAGATGAGTAAAGTCGATGCGCACTGGGAGATGATCCCGGATATCGTCAAACTGCGTGATGAGATCGCACCGGATACGCTCATCACGATCAACGGCGACATCCTCGACCGTCAGATGGGTCTCGAACTCGTCGAGAAGTACGGTGTCGACGGCGTCATGATCGGCCGCGGGATTTTCAAGAACCCGTTCGCGTTCGAGAAAGAGCCGCGTGAGCACTCGATGGAAGAGTACCTCGACTTGCTTCGTCTCCAACTCGACCTGCAAGACAAGTTCCAAGAAGAGGTGCCGCGTTCAATCTCGAACTTGCACCGCTTCTTCAAGATTTACGTGAAAGGGTTCCGCGGGGCGAGTGACCTCCGTGTGAAGCTCATGGACACAAAATCGACAGACGAAGTGCGGGCACATCTCGATGCGTTCGTTGAGAACTATCATAGAGAAGAAGCGGCGCTTGCCGAGGCAGCATCGACAGTCGAATAATGTTTTACCGGGATTCAGTGTATACTGGGTCCCTTTTTTCGATAGAATTGGAAGAGAAGTTTGAGTAGTCGAAACGAAACAGGAGGAGTAGACATGCACATTTTAATCGTGGAAGACGACCGGACAATCGCCTCCGGTCTCCAATATTCGCTCGAACAAGAACAATTCACGACGACGTTGTGCCAGAACGCGACCGACGCGACACGTTTGATTGAACAACAGTTACATACGATCGACCTGTGTCTATTCGACTTGTCGTTGCCGGACGGGAGCGGCTATGATTTATGTCGGCTCGTGAAGCAAAAACAGGATACGCCCGTCATCTTTTTGACGGCGTTCGATGATGAAGTGAACGTCGTCATGGGACTCGATATGGGGGCGGACGACTACATCACGAAACCGTTCCGGGTCCGTGAACTCATCTCACGGATTCACTCGGTATTGCGCCGCTACAATAAACAGGCGAGTTCGCCAATTCTGACAATCGGGTCGGTCGAAATCAACACGCAGGACGCCAAAGTCACAAAGGATGGGAGCGAGATTTTATTGACGGCGCTTGAATACCGCTTATTGCTCATCTTCGGCAGACATACAGGACAAGTGTTGTCCCGCGCCCAGCTGCTCGACCAGATTTGGGACATGGGTGGGGACTTCGTGAATGACAATACGTTGACCGTCTACATCAAACGGTTACGCGAGAAGCTCGAAGACGACCCGCAACGGCCGACGTTGATTAAGACGGTTCGCGGGATTGGCTATAAGGTGGAACGCTGACATGTTGCGCAATCGAGAAATCCGTATCTATTTAGTCAGTCTGTTGCTGCTGATTGGGGTGGCTTCTATCGTCGCATCTTTGTTCCTATCGATGGAGGCCGTCATTCTCGTCCTCCTTTTGTCGGTCGCGTTCTTGATCGTGACATATCGGTTCACGACGTGGCGCTATCGGGAAATCAATCAGCTGTCGAGTTACCTGCAAGAGATCAGCAACGGCAATTATAAACTCGATGTCCGCGACAACCGTGAAGGCGAGCTCAGTCTATTGAAGAGCCAAATCTATAAAGTGACGAAGATGCTGTCCGAGCAAGGGACGCATCTCGAAGAGGACAAGCAGAAGTTGACGGATGCCCTCTCCGACATCTCCCATCAGCTGAAAACCCCGCTCACCTCGATGACCGTCATGGCGGACTTGCTCAGTGACCCACGGCTGTCAGATGACAAGCGTCAAGAGTTCACGCATAACGTACAAGTGCAGCTCGAGCGGATGGAGTGGCTCGTCTCGTCACTGCTCAAGCTGTCTAAAATCGATGCCGGGACGATTCAGTTCAAACGGGAACCGGTATCCGTCCCCGCACTCGTTCAAGCCGTGACGAAACCGATGCTCGTGCCAATCGATATCAAAATGCAGCGGCTTCAGATTACGGGTGAGCGTGATGTCACGTTCGAAGGCGACTTGAAGTGGACGACCGAGGCGCTCATCAACATCTTGAAAAATTGCGTCGAACATACACCGGAAGAAGGGGAGCTGTTCATCGAATTTAGCGAGAACACACTGTACACGGAAATCGTCATCCGTGACACGGGGAGCGGCATCGCCAAACAAGACATCCCGTATATTTTCCAACGTTTTTATAAGGGTATGAATGCGAGTGACGACAGCGTCGGCATCGGGCTTGCCATGGCCCACAGCATCATCACAAGCCAACAAGGTGAACTGACCGTCCGCAGTGAACGTGGAGCCGGGACCGCGTTTCAAATTCGATTCTACAAAGCAATCGTCTAAGTGACGAAACAGTCACTTTTGAGTCACGGACGTGTCACACTCGCTCGGTACACTCAAAGTAGATTAAGTACTGGAGGGTGCAACCATGAACATATTAGAAGTGCAACACTTATCGAAAGTATACGGAAAAGACGAGATGGAAGTGCGGGCGCTCGATGACGTGTCGTTCACGGTCAAAAAAGGCGAGTTCGTCTGTATCGTCGGACCGTCGGGCTCGGGGAAGTCGACGTTGTTACATTTGCTCGGCGGTGTCGACGTGCCGACGAGTGGACAGGTGTTGATCGACAATACGGATATTTACAAGTTAGACGAGACACAGCTCGCCATCTTCCGTCGTCGTCAAATCGGTTTGATTTATCAGTTTTACAACTTAATCCCGATTTTGACGGTCGAGGAGAACATCACACTGCCGATGTTGTTGGACGAGCAAAAAGTCGACGCCGCCCATTTGGAGCGCATCATCGGCATCCTTGGTCTGTCGAACCGATTGACTCATCTGCCAAACCAATTGTCTGGCGGGCAGCAACAACGCGTTTCCATCGGTCGGGCGCTCATCAGCAACCCGGCCATCATCTTGGCCGATGAGCCGACAGGGAACTTGGACAGTCAAAACAGTGAAGAAATCATGAGCCTCCTCAAACTGTTCAACAAGAAGTTCAATCAGACGCTGATCATCATCACGCATGACGAACGAATCGCCTTGCAGGCCGACCGGATCATCTCGATCGAGGATGGGAAGATTGCGAAGAACGAGGTCGTCCGCTCATGAACATCATCAATAAAATGACGCTTCGACACTTGCGTGAAAACAAGCGGCGTTCGCTCGTCACCATCATCGGGGTTATCATCTCGGTGGCGATGATCACGGCTGTGACGACACTCGGTTCATCGTTCTTAGACTTGATGATCCGTCAAGACATCGCGGACAATGGAGAATGGCACGTCCAATACATCAACACGAATGAGGAGCAGGTCGAGGCAATTCGAAATGATGCATCGACGAAGGATGTCATCCTTTCAAGTGACGGCTATGCAGAATTAAAGAATTCACAGAATGCCTATAAACCGTACTTATACGTCCGGAACTATAACACGTCAGGGCTCAAGAACTTTCCCGTCGACTTGACGGAGGGACGCTTGCCAAACAAAGAAGGCGAAGTCGTTATTTCTGAGGCCATCCGTCAAAATGCGCAAGTCACGTACAATATCGGGGATGAATTGACGATTGAGATCGGTGAGCGCATGGACGAATCATCAGGTCGCGTATTGACCCAAAACGATGGCTTGATCCGTGACGGGGAGACGATGCTTGAACAGTTGAAAATCGAGGATACGGTGACGTTGACCGTCGTCGGCACGATGACGCGCCCAGCCTGGGAGCCAACGTGGTCGCCGGGCTATACGGTCGTCGGATACATTGACGACAAAGCGTTGAACGGTGCGATCGTCGATACGTTCGTCGCCTTGAACGACGTGAACGGCTCGATCTATGAGGATACGAAACAAGTGATGAACGAACAGAAAATCGAAGGGGTCGCTTATAACTCATCGTTGCTCCGCTATTATGGGGTGACGGATGATGACGGCTTGCGCAAGACGCTGTACGGGTTCGGTGGCATCATCATGGCGGTCATCGTCATCGGCTCGATTTCGCTCATCTATAATGCCTTTGCCATCAGCGTATCTGAGCGCTCACGCTACCTCGGGATGCTCGCGAGTGTCGGGGCGACGAAACGGCAAAAACGAAACTCGGTCTTCTTTGAAGGACTGATCATCGGAGGGATTAGCATCCCGATCGGTATCATCGCCGGGGTGACCGGAATCGGGGTCACGTTCTTGTTCATCAACGCTTTTGCGGAGAAGGCGCTCAACGTGACGGAGAAGTTTGAAGTCGTCGTCACCCCGCTCACACTCCTGTTGACGATCTTCATTTCGAGCGTGACGATTTTCATCTCGTGTTATCTGCCGGCGCGCCGCGCTTCGAAGATTTCTGCGATTGACGCGATTCGTCAGACCCAGGACGTGCGACTGACGTCGAAGAACGTGAAGACGTCGAAACTCGTGCGACGGATCTTCGGATTGGAAGCGGAGATTGGGCTGAAAAACACAAAACGCAACCGGAAACGGTATTTGGCGACGGTGTTCTCGCTCGTCATCAGTATCGTGCTGTTTTTAGTCGTCAGTTACTTCACGGATCGACTCGAACAGTCACTTGAGATGTCACAAGGCACGTACGAGTTCGACATTCTCGTGAACGGGTCGAATCTCAGTAAAGATGACTTACGTCGCTATGAGACGTTGGATCATGTGACGAGCGGGACGTACTTCGAGAACACGACCGTCCAGACGGTGGTTGACGAAGCGCGGTTACCGAGCGCGGTCACCGAGAATGAAGACTTGGTGTCCACGTTCGTCGATGGGAAATTTGTGTACTACGTTTCTCTTTATCAATTAGATGATGAAAGTTTCGATGCGTACTTGAAGCAGATCGGGGCAGCCGCCAGCAATTTTGAAGATGGAGATGTCCCAGGCGCCGTTTTGATTGATGAAGTGTCGTATCAAGATGTGGACAAGAAAAAGTTCGTCAATTCGAAGACGATTGAGACCGAAATTGGCGATACGCTTGAACTCCGGGACGAGAATGCGACGGACGAGGCGGCACCGCTTAAAACGATCAAAATCGGAGCCATGACCGACGTCGCCCCGACCGGTGTGATGACGAGTTCACTCGGATGGCTCGATGTGATCGTCCGGGAAGGGACGTTCGAAAAAGATGCGATTGGGAAGTTGATGCAGCAGTCGAGCCCATCAATCGCCTTGAACACGAGCAATCCTGAGGCGACACAACAAGTCATTGAAGCAGAGCAAAATATGGACCAATATATCTTCAACGTCTCGGAACAGCGCGAACAGCAAGAGCAAATCTTGTTGCTGTTATCGATTTTCGTCTATGGGTTCATCGTCTTGATCTCGCTCATCTCGGTGGCGAACATCTTCAACACGATCTCGACGAGCGTCTCGCTCCGTCGTCGCGAATTCGCGATGCTGCGGTCGGTCGGGATGACACCGAAAGGGTTCAACAAGATGGTGTATTATGAGAGCATCTTCTACGGCATGAAGGCGTTGGCGTATGGCGTGCCGCTCAGTGTGCTCATCATGTACCTCATTTATCGTGCGCAAATCAACACGTTCGAAGCCCCGTTCACGTTGCCGTGGGGCGACATCTTGTTCGTCACGGTCGTGATTTTCCTCATCGTCGGTTCTTCGATGTTATATGCCATTTCGAAAGTGAAGTCGGATAATATCATCGACCGGTTGAAGCAAGAGAATAACTAATAGGGTTGTAACGGGATTCAGTGTCTACTGAATCCCGTTTTTTGTAAAATGAGAGAGAAGAAAGAGGTGGGAGAATGGACATCCGAGAAGTATTGAGTGGTGGAGATTTGCGCTCGGTCGGTCGCGTCGATGAGGTCGTCGAATTTGTTGGGAACGACCCGGGCCGATTCAGTGAATTGATGACCGGCTTGACCGATGCCCGTCCCGTCGTCCGGATGCGGAGTGCGGACGCGATGGAGAAAGTGACGCGTCGTCACCCCGAGCTGCTGGAAGCGCATCAGTCATCCTTGTTCGAGCAGCTGCATATCGCTACCCAACAAGAAGTGAGGTGGCATTTGGCACAACTCATGTCGCGGATGATATGGACTGAGGAAGAGGCGTCCGACATCGCTCACGTGCTCACCGATTGGATTACCGCAGAGACGAGCAGTATCGTCATCGTCAATGCTCTGCAGGCAATCTTCGACTTGAGCGCCGTGCATCCACGATTCCGGGACGAGCTGAAAGCATTGCTCGAGTCGCAACGCGAGACGGGGAGCCCGGCCGTGAAGAGCCGCTCCAAAAAACTTTTACAGAAGTTGTGACCGATGGATTTCATTTCCGGTCTATAAAGATGTAAGTACATCGAGAGGGGGATTCGATTGGACGATCAAGCGATTATCGATTTGTATTGGAGGCGTTCCGAGCGAGCGATTGAGGCGACGGCGCAAAAGTACGGCGGCTATTGTCATACGATTTCCTATAACATTTTGCATAGCCGGGAGGACGCGGACGAGTGCGTCAATGACACGTACATGAAGGCGTGGCAAGCAATTCCGCCGACACGTCCAGCGCGGTTCGCTGCCTACTTGGCAAAGCTGGTCCGGAACGTCGCGCTCCACAAGTATGAGAAAGCGAACGCCAAGAAGCGTGGAGCGGGGCAAGTCCCGCTTATCGCGAGCGAGCTCGAGCACTGTCTCGCCGCCTCCGCCGCGACCGATTCGGAAATCGTCGAGTTGTTGAACGACTTTTTGGCCCAGTTGCCGCAAGAGACCCGGCAGATTTTCATGGGGCGTTACTTTCACTTTCAGTCGATCAAGGATATCGCGAAGATACGCAACGTGAGCGAGAGCAAGGTGAAAATGGTGCTGCTTCGGACACGGAACGACTTGAAGCAAGTACTCGAAGCGGAAGGGGTGGCGCTATGAGGCTCACACGTTTGATGGGGGACGTCGATGACCGTTTCGTCGAGGAATCGATGGAAGTCGAGGGAAAGAAACGGAGACATAGGCGTTGGATGGGCGATCTCATCGCTGTCGCTGCCGTCACACTCTTTGCCGTGACATGGGATGGGTTTAAAGAACAGATCCCGCTGTCGGACAGCTCGAGCAATATGTCGGTCGCGTATATCGATGAAAAGGACATCGATGTCGGGATGTCGTCGGCAAACCTGATCGAGATGAGTGAAGATGAACTGTTCTCGAAATGGGAGCCTGTCGTGGTGCGAGGCGTCGTCAAACAGATTGACCACATCGAGCTCGATTTCAACGGACAAGAGGAATATCAGTCGATCGTGACGATCGGCGTGACAGACGTCTATCGGGGCGAGGTTGAGCCGGGGAGTGAGATGAAAGTACTCACCGTTGCAGGTGTCGGTTCGAAAGTGCTTCAGTCGGATGCGGACATCATCTCCGAGCTTCGCCTCGGCATGGAAGGGATTTTTATGCCGAGACTGCATGACACTTCCCACGTCTGGTCACAAAACGGGGCCACGCTTCAAGTCATGGATGTGAGTGATTACGGCTTTCCGGACGGTGAGCGATACATGTTCCTGAACACGGACGAAGGGCTCGTCTTCAGTCGAGACGCCTATCCGTCGCTACGTGGGGCTGAAACACTCGATGACGTAGAGGCGTTCATGATGGACCGGTTCCGTTAACGGGAAGGGATATATAGGAGAGGGGAGACTACGATGACAGAACAGAGTTGGCGAGCGTCGGGTGTAGGACTCGGACTAGTGTTTGGAGCGGGGATTGGCATCATCAGTTCGCTCCTACTCGGATTTGAATTGGTGTATGGGATTGCGACAGGAACAGCACTCGGCTATCTCATCGGACTCGTGGTGTCATTGACAACTCGGGCGTGAGAAGTGAAAAGCGTAAAAATAATCAACCTCACCGATGATGGGAGATTGATGAATTCTATGAAGATTAAAGCTGAAACTTACTTACACGAATGAGGCTCCATCAATTGGTCTAAAAAATCACATGATTTTAAACTCAGAAGGGGGAAATCATATGGACCGCACCATCACCGTGAAAGGCACAGGGAAAGTATCGGCCAAGCCTGATTTGATTGTCGTGAGAATGGATTTAACGTCACGAGCTGTCCGCTATGAGGAGACGATGAACGGGGCGGCACTCGCCGTCACGCGGCTGCAAAAGGCAGTCGAGCAGGCCGGATTCGAGAAGGCAGCGCTCAAAACGACCGACTTCTCGATCGACACCGACTATGAGAGCTACCGCGACAAACAAGGCAACTACAAGTCTCGGTTCCGGGGTTACGTCTGTCAGCAGAAGACGAAGCTCGAGTTTCCGCTCGATACGAAACAGTTGTCCGCGGTCATCGAACACGTCAGCAACTCGTTAGCCGAACCGAAGCTGTCCATCTCGTTCACGATCAAGGATGCGGATTCGGTTCAAGATGAACTGCTCGCGAGCGCGGCGGCGAACGCGCGCCATCGGGCCGAACTGTTGGCGAAAGGGGCCGGGGCGACGCTAGGCGATTTGCTTCAAATCGACTATACGTGGGGCGAGCTCCATCTTTATTCGCCGACGCGTCTCACACTTCATGACGAGGTGCTCTTCTCGGAGGCGGCGATGCCGGAACTCGAACCGGACGAGATTGACTTGAGCGACTCGGCGACGTTCGTGTGGGCGATTCGATGAGACGTGTCATCGGATTGGTGCTATTGTTTCTATCCATCTCCTTGTCGGCCCAAGCTTTGTCGTGGGCGTATGCGTTCGTCGTGTTGGACGGACGGGTGTATGAGGTGATGGATGTCGCCGTATTGGAGGGCGACTTAGGTGAGGTCGTCGGTGAAGTGAGGACGATGGCCGACGATATGGACGGCAGCTATCACGGGGACGCCTCGAACATGTATCCGATCGGGACGACCTATCGGAAAGTGAACGGGGAAGCGATTGAGGACGTGCTCGCGGTCGAGGACGAGGCTGGGTGGAAGCGGGCCGAGTATCGGCATGACGCTCCGTTCAGCATGCGTGACCATTTGGATAAGGTGGCGTATGGGGCGCTTGCTGTCGGTGTGATCGTCTTTGTGTCTATACGTGTGAAGAAAAGACATGAAAATTAAATGAATCCATGATGAGGTTCGGTTCATTAAGGGAACAGTCAACTGTAGACGTGTCGTGTTTTCGTGTAATGGAGGGATTCCCTATGAAAATCCTCATCATCTTTGACTCGATGTACGGGTGCACCGAAAAAGTCGCATATGCCATCAAGGACGGGTTCGGCGACTTGCACCGAGTTGACATCATGCAGATCAGCCACGTCGGGTACGGCGACCTTGCCAACCTCGATTTGTTCATCGTTGGCTCACCGACGCACGGCGGACGCGAGACCGAGGACGTGAAAACCTTTTTAGACGGCTTATCGGATCATGCGCTCCGGGGTATCCGGGCCGCGGCGTTCGATACGAGCATGGCTGAAGAAGATCAAGGCTTTTTCGTCGGAAAAATCGTCAAATGGTTCGGCCATGCCTCGACCCGGATTGAACGATTGCTGTTGGACAAGGGAGCGGAACCGGTGTTGAAAGAGTCGTTCATCGTTCTCGACAAGGAAGGGCCGCTCAAAGACGGAGAACTCGAGCGGGCGACCGAATGGGCTCGTCACTTGATGGACAAATAATCGGGCGTGTTCCTTATGGGACGCGTCTTTTTTTATGCGGATGTGACCGAAGCATCGGTAAAACGGGAAAATATAAAGGTAGCTCTGTTGCGTGGAACGGAGGGAGAACGATGAAAAAATGGGAACGTGACGTCCTCATCGGTTGGGTTGTCGTCTTGTTGGTGCTCGTCGCGCATTATGTCATCACGGTGTCGCTCGGCAACACGTATTTTGCCGAATCGACGCTCAATCGGATGCTTTGGTTCAGTAGTTTTCCGGCCTTTTTAATCGCTTTTCTCGCAGCCCTCTTTCAAAAAACAAACACGCTCACGCTGGCTGTCCGCCGTGGAGTCATCTGGACAGCCGAACTCATCGTTGGCTTCTCGCTCATGGCCTGGTTTTTCCGGGCGTTCGAGACGCTGTTCGTGAGTCCGGGTGCGTACTGGTTGTTTGGTGCCGTGCTGTTCGCCCTGCTCGTCTATTTGTTTGAGTTCCGCCGTCAAAACCGGGGTACGAAGGCCGGGGCCCATTAGGTGTCAGAAGATGTCTCCGGAAGGAGGCGTTTTTAGTCGGGTCAGGAATGGGAATGGGATACAGAAGATTAGAATGGAGGGAGTCACTATGAGTCAGTATTTTTCATCATCATACGAGGAGTCACGCGAGAAGTTTCTCGCCCTGCTCGACCGCGTCAAACCTTATTATCCGACCGCACGCGTGATGTCCCACTCGATTGGGGAAGACACAATCGATGTCATCATCGGTGAACCGGCGGGGTCACGCGAGGCGGTGCTCTTCATGACGATTGGCGAACACGGCATCGAAGGATATGCCGGAGCCGCTGTGACACACCAGTTCGTCGAGACGCAACTTCAACACGTCCGGCACGAATCGACCGGCATCTGTCTCATTCATGCCGTCAATCCGTGGGGGATGAAACACTTCCGCCGCGTCAATGAACATAACGCCGACTTGAATCGAAACTATGTCATCGACCGAGAGTCGCTCCCGCGTAACGTCAATAAAGAATATGAAATCATGCGTCACTTGTTCGTCCCAGACGGCGTCATCGATGACTATCACGAGGCGCGTGAACATATCTACTCGTTCCTCGGTTCTGGCATTAAACTCGACGGGTTCGCTGCGATGACAGAGGCGAAAGGGATGGGCCAATACCAGTTCCCTAAAGGTGTGTACTACGGCGGTGAGTCGGATGAGCCGTCCGCCATCTTCTTGAAAGAAGTGCAACACGATTTGCTTGATCGCTACGACCGCGTCGTCCATATGGACTGGCACACGGCGCTCGGCCCGACGAACGAGGTGACGATGGTCATCAGTGAACGGGACGGGCGTGACGTGGATGAACTGAAGCGGACGTACGGATTGAAAAATATCCAGACGTATGACCCGACCGACGTGCTCGGGGACTCGACGAACCATTTCTATTATGTGCGAGACACGCATCATCCCGATAAGAAACTCGTCTCGGCGTTGTTCGAGTTCGGGACGTTCGGGACGTCGACGAAAGCAACGATTCGCGAGTTTTTGACGATCATCCTCGAGAACCGGCTTTACTTTGAAGGGACGAAAGACCCGGAAGCCCGGAACGGCATTCGCAAAGAATTCATGGCCATGTTCTATCCGGAAGACGAGTCGTGGCGGACGTCTGTATTACGTGAAGGAGCGGGAGCAATCGAGCACGTCTTGAAAGCTGAATCGCTCTGGCGTGACAGTTGACAGGTTTCCACTTTGGTCAAACGGGAAAAGTTGGGTTGTGGGCAAATACGCACGCCGCTCAACAATCCAACTGGGGGTTTTGACCAATGGGGAACTATATTACGGCACATGATGGAACGAATATTTTTGTAGAGGACGTCGGGACAGGCGACGCCGTCGTCTTCCTGCACGGCTGGCCGGCGAACAACAACATGTTCGAGTATCAAAAGAATGCGCTGCTTGACGCAGGCTATCGCTACGTCGGGATCGACTATCGCGGCTACGGTAAGTCGGATGCACCGGCGACGGGCTATGACTATGCGACGATGGCGTCTGACGTGCACATGGTCGTCAACGGTCTCGGTGTCAAAGACTTCACGCTCGTTGGCTTTTCGATGGGCGGGGCCATCGCCATCCGTTACGCGGTTGATTTCCCAGATGACGGTTTGAAGAAGCTTGTCCTCTCCGGCGCCGCAGCGCCGGTGTTCACGCAACGTCCGGACTATCCGTACGGGATGACGCAAGCTGAGGTCGATGCGTTGATTGAGGACACAAAGAAAGACCGGCCGAAGATGCTCGAAGGCTTCGGTGAGATTTTCTTCGAGAAAGAACATTCGAAACCGACGCAAAACTGGTTCCATCATCTGTCGCTCGTCGCCTCGAGTCACGGGACAATCGCTTCGGCGAAAGCACTCCGCGACGAAGATTTGCGTGAAGATTTGTCAAAAGTGAACGTCGAGACGCTCATCATCCATGGGGTGCACGACAAAATTTGCCCGTTCGAGTTTGCGCTCGAGATGGAAAAAGGGATTCCGAACTCGCGCATCGAACGGTTCGAGGAGAGCGGTCACGGTACCGTCCTCGACGAGATGGACAAATTCAACAAGACGTTGCTCGAATTTATTTGAGTGAGACAAGCCTAGGACGTTCCTAGGCTTTTTTGATGGCCATCTGTAGCATGTTTGTTACGGTTTTTAAGGCTAGAATGACCTTCACTCGGGTATAGCAACAGTGAAGCCGTTTCGGGTGATTCCGTTTAGATTGGTCAATGATATAGGTGATACAAGATGTTTGATTCACGGTCAAGATTGGCTTTGGAGAAGCTGTTCGGGGCCGTGCCTGTTTGTGTGCTGTCACACAATGCGAATAGCTTGTCTGGAAACGCTTCATCAGAAAAATGAAATGAACCTCCTTTTGACAGAACAGATGCAGATTAGATGGTCAATTTGTGCTGACTAGACCCTAATACATGGTACAATGAAGAGGTGGATTTTTAGATTGAGGAGAGATTGTACATGAATATCGCTTTCTTTTTATATCCGAAAGAAGACGTCAAATATCTAGACCCGGAATCGACGGTGCGTCAAGCGCTCGAGAAGATGAAGCATCATCGCTTCACCTCGGTGCCGCTCGTATCCGAGAACGGCTTTTACGCCGGGACGATGACAGAAGGGGATTTACTCTGGGCACTCGCCGAACAGCTTCGCGGGGAAGAAGACTACGAAAAAGTGCTCCGGACACGGTTGAAAGACATCAAGCAACGCGTACGGTATAAGCCGGTCGCCATCACGGCGCAAATCGAGGAGCTCGTCGATGCGATCACCGACCAAAACTTCGTGCCGGTCGTCGATGACGGCAAGTATTTCATCGGCATCATCCGGCGCCGCGACATCATCGAGTACTACTCGACGAAGTTGAAACAGCTCGAGAATAAAGTGAACTGAGCGAACGGACCAACCTGTGTGAAAGCGGGTTGGTTTTTGTATGTGCGAATACTAGTAACGGGGAGGCGAACTATAGATGGAACCACGAGTCATTGAATCGATTGAGCTATGGTTTCAAGAGGCAGGGTCTGCGGAAGCAGTGAACTTCATCGATTTCATGCTGTATTTGAATGAATCGGCGTATTCGTTGCTTCACCGAGACACGTTACATGGTATCTTCACCTATCAGATCCGCTACCAAGACGGGACCTCTCAGTCTGTCTCGTACGATAAAGACGAGTGGGTCGCCCATGAACGGAATGAATGGCAAACCGGTATGAGCGGCGGTGAGTGGGTATGGTGGCTCGTCGAGCGATGGCGTTTTGTCGTGGAGTGGTGGAGCGGACGGGACTTCCGGACGGGTGACGAGATAGAAGAGAACTTCTATGGGATGATCCCATACGGTGAAGTTTAAGACCTTGATATTCTGCTATATACAATTATTGGAAATGGCGGCCTCAACACAAAAGCGTTAATCAAAGAGGGGTATTACAATGACCCGCTGCTACATGAATGGATTGTCATTCCCGAGTCGACGGACAGCCTACGACCGCTCGTCTTGGCCTTCTGTTACAACAAAGGGATTCTGGAGACACCCCGAACCATTGAGCGGATTGAAGTGACGTTCACCGATGTGACGACAGGAGCGGTCCAATCACTTGCGAGTGCACTCGAAGCGTATGAGAAACCGGCAGATCTCGATTTAGATGATATGAGGTATCGCCATGACATGTTTTATCGCGACGAGTCCATTCAAGGGACGATTCGTTATGAGGTGACGTATCAAGGCGGAAGGGTCCAATTCGTCGAGCATGACAAATCAGAAATGTTCATGGATTGGGACATGGCGTTGATCAATTGGTTTTTCGAGCATTGGCGAAAACTGTACGAAGCTTATGCCGAAAAATCGTTTCCATCAGGTCGACCGTTGCAACGCTTTGAATCGGGCTATGATTATTGGAAAGCCAGACTGTCACCGGAAGCGTGGGACGAGCTCATTCATTCAACAGACCCTTTTGACCAGCGGCTTTTAACGGATCGGAAACCGCATGACGAGATTCAAAGAGCAAAAGAACAGTTTGAGATGATGTTCCATCAAACAGCGGAACTCCATCTCGAAAATTTGCGTCACGGATTCTATGTTGATCACCTATTGGAACAACGCATCGACGTCGAAAGTTCGTTCGATGCTGTGATTGCGCTTTACGAAGAAATATCCGAGGCAGAGCAGAAAAGGCGAACGAGGGAGCAACTGCTTTATGGGGAAAAGGATGAAGGCAAACTTGATTGATTGAATAAAGGCTATGGAAAAATAGGGACATTCCTTATACTTGTACGTATAGAGTCAAGACATACAATGAAGGAGTGACAATGAATGGCGATGCCCGATCTGCATATGCTGCGTGAATCGCTCAAACCGGATTGTGCGAATTGTTTCGGTCTCTGTTGTGTGGCGTTCCACTACTTGAAATCTGAGGATTTCCCCATGGATAAACCCGCAGGACAGCCGTGTGTCCATTTGGCAGATTCGTATGCCTGCAACATCCATTCCGAACTGCGTGAGCGGGGCTTCAAAGGATGTACGGTGTACGACTGTCTCGGGGCCGGGCAGTTCGTGTCACAAGTGACGTTTCACGGACGAAGCTGGCGGGAGGGGGAGGTCGATGGGACGCGCATGTTCGCGACGGTGCCAATCATGAGCCAAGTCCATGAGCTGTTGCTCTACATCACTGACATCCTGACCCGGGAGATCCCTGAGCACGATGCTCGGTTACTCGAGACGTTATTGGAAGAGCTACTGGCTTTCCGTGAGTTGCCGCCTGAACAGTTGACCGGGACGGCGCTGATGGCATTCCGACAACAAGTCCGCCCGTTGTTCGTCCGACTCAGTCAGCACATACGTGCGGAAGGATTGAAACAGGACGGCCTGACGTTGACGTCACGACACGAGCAAGATCGGGCCGATTTGATTGGACGAAACGTGAGTCAGCGTGACGTGAGAGGCACGTGTTATCGAGGCGCCTTGTTGATTGGTGCTAACTTACGTGGGAAAGACCTGTCCTATGTCGATTTCATGGGGGCAGACGTGCGAGATTTGGACGTGCGAGGAGCAACGTTGACTGATAGTCTGTTTTTGACACAGATGCAAGTGAACGCGATGAAAGGGGACCGGCAGACAAGACTGGCACCCGTTTACACGCGACCGAGCCACTGGCTGTAACGCAAGAGACGACTTCCATGTAGGAAAGTCGTCTTTTTTGAGTACATGAGTATTACGAAAGCGGTGGGAAATGGGGGAGCACATATTCACCAAGCTCCTCGATGACCTCGTCTGGGTCATACCCCAAATTGACATTGAGTCTGACCTGAATCGTGCCAATCACTGAGCACTTGTTGCTGGGAAAATGGGGACTGGGATAATACTTCCAACCGATTTTGGATATGATGTGTGCCTGGGGAAGACGTGATCTCCTGATGAAACGGTTGCTCGTGCCGAGCAGCCGTTTTTTGTTGCCTTATGTCGGGTACAGTCTCAAGAGACAAAGGAGGGGGCAACTATGGATATGAAGACATATCGATTTGAAGATGACGGCTCGATTCCGAACAATCCAGATTTTCCGGTGCTGTTATATCGGGGCGTGTTCGACGAGACGGACGGCATGCAGGCGACGTTTGAACATAACGGCTGGGGGAACAGCTGGGTGAACGGCGTGTTCGATTACCATCACTACCACAGTAATACGCATGAAGTGCTGGGCGTGAAGTCGGGCCGGGCGACGGTCCAACTCGGCGGTGCGACGGGAGACCTCGTTTCACTTGAAATGGGAGACGTCTTGATTTTACCGGCCGGGACGGGACATCGCCGTCTCGAGGCGAGTGCAGACTTCGCCATCGTCGGTGCGTATCCGGACGGGCGCGACTACGATACGTTGACCGGGAAACCGGGAGAACGACCGGACAATATCCTACGCATCGAACGAGTCGACAAACCGGCGACCGATCCTGTTTTCGGGACGACCGGACCGTTACATGAACAATGGACGAAGGAGGAGATGGCATGAACCGCATACCACACACATTGATTTTGGCGGCACTGAAACAACACGTGGCTGAACTGCCGGACGGCCGTGAAATGAGAGTCCTTGGGCAAGGCACGTGGCGCATGGGGGAAGACGAATCGAAACGGGATGCCGAGATCGAGGCACTCCGGACGGGACTCGACTGCGGATTACACGTCATCGATACGGCGGAGATGTACGGGGAAGGAAAATCGGAGGCGCTCGTCGGCGAAGCAATCCAAGACCGGCGGGAAGACGTGTTCCTCGTGTCGAAAGTGTATCCACATAACGCCGGGGGCGACAAACTGGTCCAGGCGTGTGACGCCACGCTCGAACGGCTAGGTACCGATTATCTCGACCTCTATTTGCTCCATTGGCGCGGGAACATCCCGCTCGAGGAGACGGTCGATGGGCTCGAACAGTTGAAGGCGGACGGGAAGATCCGGGCGTGGGGCGTGTCGAACTTTGATGTCGACGATATGAAGGAGTTGCTCGCCTTGCCGAACGGGAAACATTGCGCCGTCAACCAAGTGCTGTATCATCTCGGCAGCCGCGGCGTCGAATACGACTTGTTGCCATTTTTACAGGAGCAAGGCATCCCGATGATGGCTTACGCCCCACTCGCCGAAGGAAGCGATGTGAAAGAGAAAGTCTTCAACGATGAGACGGTAAACCAGATCGCCAAAGCGTACAGTGCGACACCGGCCCAAACCTTGCTTGCGTGGACAGTGCGGAGTGGCAACGTCATCGCCATCCCGAAAGCAGGGCAGAAAGCCCACGTCGAAGAGAACGGCGCGGCGATGCTTCTCAACCTGAGCGAGGATGACTTCAATGCGCTCGACGAGGCGTTCCCGCCACCGAGTGGGAAAGAACCGTTAGATGTGATTTGAAGACCACAGGCGAGCTCACTGGCTCAACTGTTGTTGCGCATTCATCTGAATGTATTCCTAAGCAAGCACGAGAAAACCCACTCACACTGACGTGAGTGGGTTCGTTTTAGTTCGCTAACGGATGCTTCAACAGGTAGTCTTCAATCTGTCCAATCGTCTGTTTCAACACGCCGTCCTCAAACGGCGACTTGAGTCCGGCCAACTCGACGAGCTCGAGGAACGAGCGGCTGCCGCCGGCTTGGCAGAGCGTGAGGTAATCGCTCCACGCTGCTTCACGGTCTTCATGCATGCGCACCCAGAACTGGAAGGCACACACTTGCGCGAGCGTGTAGTCGATATAGTAGAACGGGCTTTGGAAGATGTGCCCTTGTTGGTGCCACCAAGCTCCTGACTCGAGATAACCGTTCGTCTCATAGTCACGGTGCGGGAGGTACACTTTTTCAAGGTCACGCCATGCCTGGCGACGCTCAGCGGCCGTCATTTCTGGGTTGCGGTAGACGACGTGCTGGAACTCATCGACGAGGACGCCGTATGGCAAGAATGTGATGCTTCCGGCCAAGTGATTGAACTTGTACTTGTCGACTTGGTCGCCGAAGAATAGCTCCATCCACGGCCAGCAGAAGAATTCCATCGACATCGAGTGAATCTCGCACGCCTCGTATGTCGGGAACGCGTATTCTGGCGTCGTCAAATGACGGCTCTCGTACACTTGGAAGGCGTGACCGACCTCATGTGTGAGCACGTCGATGTCGCCGGCCGTCCCGTTGAAGTTCGAGAAGATGAACGGGAGACCTTCTGACGGGAGGTACGTGCAGTACCCGCCACCGGACTTGCCCGGTTTCGCCGTAAGATCGAGAGCGCCGCGCTGTTGCATGAACTGGAAGAACTCGTCCGTCTCTTTCGAGAGTTCGCGGTACATCGTGTTCCCACCCTCGATGATAAACGCCTCGTCGCCTTTCGGTGTCGCGTTGCCGTCCGGGAAGACGAACGACTCGTCGTAGTACGTGAGCGTGTCGACACCGATCCGTTTCGCCTGCTTCTCTTTTAACGTCGTCGCGAGCGGGACGATGACGTCGCGCACTTGCTTGCGGAAGTTGTCGACGTTTGACTCGTCATAGCCGACACGTTGCATCCGGGCGTAACCGAGCTCAACGAACGACGGGAAGCCGAGCGTGTGAGCGATGTCGGTCCGGACGCGTACGAGTTCACCATAAATGCGGTCGAGTTCGTCGCCGTTGTCGGCGAGATATGTATAACGGGCCTCGGACGCCGCTTTTCGAACTGAACGGTCAGGAGATTGCAGATACGGGCCGAACTGGGACAAGTTGAGCGTCTTGCCGTCGAATTCGATTTGGGCCGCCGACATGACTTTCTGATAAGCGGTCGCCAATCGGTTCTCTTCTTGAAGTTTCGGGATGAGCGACTCTTCGAACGTCTTGAGGGCGCGCTCGGCAAGTTCGAACAACTGGCTGCCCCATTCCTGTTCGAGTTGGTTGCGAAGGTCGTGCTCGGTCAAGACCCGATAATACGCTTGCACTTCTTTCTCGTACACCGGCAAGGCATCGTCAAAAAACGTCTGCTCGGCCTCGTAGAACGCATCGCGCGTGTCGATCGAGTGGCGGATCGAGACGAGCTGACTTTGCGTCTCGAATTCGTTCCGTTCCTGGTTGATTTGGCGAATCAATTCGTTCGCTTCCTCGAGTGTGCTGGCTTGTTGCAATTCGACTGAATAGTCCGACAATCGGCTGTTTAGAGCCTCCAAATTGGGCCGTTCATATGACAATTTTGTGAAAGTCGTCATTGTAAGCGCCTCCATCGTGTGAAATTTTTATAAAGTGTAAAAAGGGCTTGCAAAAGCGGTTGCACACTCGTATTCTTACGATGTGTAAACGAATTCGCACTACCTTATTACAACTATACCGTTTCTAGGGTAGGGATTGAAGAGGAAGCTTTTCGGGTATAAAAGCTAAGACTTTGATTAACAGAACATGTTGGAGGGATTAAGCTATGGGATTCTTTAAAAAACTATTCGGTGGTAAAGAAGAACAACTTAACGCGGTTTCACCGCTTACAGGGAAGGTCATTGACATCACAAACGTTCCTGACCAAGTGTTCTCGCAAAAAATGATGGGTGACGGTATCGCCGTCGAACCGACAGATGGTAAAGTCGTTTCGCCGGTCAACGGTACAATCGCGACTGTCTTCCCGACAAAACACGCGATTGGGATCAACGCTGACAACGGTGCCGAGTACTTGATTCACATCGGTCTCGACACGGTCAACCTTAAAGGTGAAGGCTTCGAAACGCACGTGACAGAAGGTCAAGCGGTTAAAGCTGGCGACACGCTCGTCACATTCGACCTCGACTTCATCAAAGCGAACGCGCCGTCGACGATCACACCAGTGATCATCACGAACCACGACAGCTTTGGCGTCAACAAACTCGTTGCTGAAGGCGACACGGTCACAGCCGGTTCTTCAGAAGTCGTCGAATTGACGAAAAAATAAGTTGCACATTTTACTCGGAGGCATACGCTTCCGAGTATTTTTTTATGGATTCGGGAACTATACTAAGAAGAGAGGGGGAGAGACACATGGATGGAAAGAACGCACCGTATCGGGGGTATGGGGATCGGATTCGAATTTTACGTGAGCGGGCCGGCATCTCGGTCGAGGCACTCGCCGACCGCATCGGCGTCGCCCCGTACTTTATTCGCCGGACCGAGCTGAGTGAAGTCTACCCGACGATGCCTTACATAGAGGCGCTCGCCGAGGCGCTCAAGATCGACGCGAACTATTTGGCCCGCCATATTTGGACGGGTGAGTCGCTCAAAGTGCTCATGAAAGGAACGGTCCCGGAGCTCGAACAGATGAAGCTCGCCTACGATGAGGCGATGCACGGCAAGTCGACCGAGGACATGCAACGTCAGCTCGAGGCGCGCATGCGCATCTTCGACTTGATGCACGAGGAAGAACTCCGTCGCATCTTTGCCGAAGACGAGGAACCGACGTCACATCAAGCGCTCGAGGCGCTCGTCGATGCTGTGCTCGACCTAGGCCGCTCGCACGAACCGACGCAACGGATTGTTCCGTTCGCTCGCTATATCGAGCAGCTCGTACCGGACCAGTTCGTCGACAACTCGTTCCAATACACGGAGTTCGGGGTCATCGCTAAATCGTATAAATTGCAGTGACAGCCGTGGGAGACCACGGTTTTTGCATACAAAAACAGCCGCTCCGAGGAACGGCTGTTTTCTGTTAACGCGCCATGCGCGCGTCGTAGCGTACTTTCGGTCGTGTCCCGGCAAGTAGGAAGCCGAGCACGATATTGAGAATCGTGAGCACCCAGCCGACGTAACCGAACGTGTAGGCTAGGCTCGCGAGCATCGTCTGCCAGTCGAGTAAGGACGCGGCGTCACCACGAACGGTGAAGCGGATTGCGGTGAATCCGATGAGCGTCGTCGCTGTGATCAAGATGCCAATCCACGCGCCGCCGAACCGCGACGTCTCCGGACGCCGGCTGACCGGATACCAAAAAGCGAGCGTCCCGAGGAACGTGCTTCCTGCGTATGCGAGCAAGATTTGCCACAGCGCATCGGCGTCCAAGAAGACGGTATAACAGATGAACGTCGTGAGCGTCGTCATGAAAGTAAAGATTAAAGCTGCGAGTAATCGTGATCGCATAGTTCGTTTCCTCCTCATTTTGCACATTCTTTAGAGTATACGAAAACGAAAATGCTGTAAACGTTATTGTCGATTCTGTAATATTTGTCGCCATTGTTTAATCGCATTGTTGCCGTAGAACAAGACGCCGCCGCGATAAAATTTCGAGCCGACCCACAAAATCACACCGATTGTGGCGATCATGATGCCGATTGATAACGCGACTTCCCACACCGGCACGTCGACGAGCATGACGCGAAGGAACATGAGCATCGGCGTGAAGAACGGCACGTACGACAGGATCGTGACGATCGGTGCCTCCGGATTGTTCAAGCCGAACATGGCGGCGAGGAACCCGGCGACCAGCAGCATGATGACCGGCATCGTCATCTGTTGCGACTCCTCGACCCGGCTGACGAGCGAGCCGAGCACGGCGAACATGGCCGCATAGAGCAGGTAGCCGAGCGTGAAGAACGTCAACAGATAGACGACGGCGCGGACGTTGCCGGCGTTGTCGATGACCGACTGGGCCATCTCGTTGCTGCGGGCGCTGAAGTAACCGAAGCCGAGGAAGATGGCGATTTGGAGCAGGGCGAGCGTCCCGATGGCCGAGATTTTAGCGAGCATATGCGTCACCGGGTGCGTCGTCGAGATGATGAGCTCCATGACACGCGACGATTTCTCGGTCGTGACCTCGGTCGAGATCATCGATCCGTACGTGATGATTGAGATGTAGAGCAACATGAGCATGACATAGACGAAGGCGAACGACGAGAACAGCTCGTCCGAGTTTTCTCCGCCGCGGCCGAGATACGATTCCTCGACCGTCACGGGTTCATTCAACGCCGCGAGGACGGTTGGGTCGATGTTCGACGCCTCAATCAGCTCGGCGTTCCGGACTTCCCGCAGCGCCGTCTGTAGTACCGTCGTGAAATCCGGTTCCGGCCGTTCCGAGAGGACGCGGGCCGAGTCCTCTTCGATGAAGGCGACGATCTCATAGTCCCCGTTATCGAGCCCGGCACGTGCCTCGGACTCGCTGATGGACGCCGACTCGATATCTTCATAGCCGAGAGACTGCATGAGCGTCGTCAGTTCGTTATTGTCGGTGACGAGGATGGCTTGCGCCTGGTCAGTGTCCTCGAAGTTCGCGAGCAAGCGGTCGATGTTCGTAAAACCGAAGATGAACAGGATTGTCAACAGCGTCGAGATGAGGAACGCCTTCGAGCGCAGTTTCGAGCGTAACGTGAACGAGTAGAGTGGTCCGAAGTTATGAAACATGTTGGCCGACCTCCTTGATGAAGATGTCGTTTAATGAAACGGGCTGGCGCATGAACGTCTTGATGGCGGCCCCGTTCACCACGAGGGCACCGAGCACCGCGTCGCTGTCGTCGAACGAGTCGAGGCGGACGAAGTGGCCATCTTTATATGGCTCGACCGCCCGGACGACCGGGAGGGCTTGCAACAGGTCCGGTCGATCGGTTTCAATGAACAGTACCGGCTCCTCATAGCGTGTCTTGATTGTAGGTACGTCGCCGCTGACGACGGCACGTCCACCTTTCAAGATGCCGATATGTTGGCACAACTCCTCGACGTGCTCCATCCGATGGCTCGAGAAGACGATTGTCGTCCCGGCGTCACGGAGGGCGAGCACTTCACGCTTTAAAATCTCGACGTTGACCGGGTCGAGTCCGCTGAACGGTTCATCGAGAATGAGCAGCTCCGGGTTGTGGAGCAGGGCGGCCACGAGTTGAATCTTTTGTTGGTTCCCTTTGGACAGTTGTTCGACGCGCATCGTTTCATACTGCGGGATTTCGAGCCGTTCGAGCCACGTCTTGACGGCTCGTTTCGCCTCGGCCTGCCGCATGCCTTTCAAGCTTGCTAAGAAGACGAGCTGGTCACGAACGGGTGACTTTGGATACAGGCCTCGTTCTTCCGGCAGATAGCCGACGATGCGATGGTCGACGTTGCGGCCATCCCACGTAATCGTTCCGGCACTCGGTTTGAGGATATCGAGAATCATGCGGAACGTCGTCGTCTTCCCGGCGCCGTTCGCCCCGAGCAGGCCGAACATCTCACCTTTCGGGACGTGGAAGCTCAAGTCATCGACGGCCGTGAAGTCGCCGAATTGTTTCGAGACACGATCGATTTGTAACGTCATCATATGTACCTCCTTATAAGTGTCTACTATTAGCGTACGCCATGCTGAGCAAAAAGTTTCACATTTCTTCGAAAATGATTTATCTTGAAATCAAGATAATAATAAGGAGGACATGACATGACAAAGCAATCAGCGGGCATCCATCACATTTCAGCGATGGTGAAAGACCCACAACGTACATTAGATTTTTATGGGAATGTCCTCGGACTTCGATTCGTCAAACAGACGGTCAACTTCGACGACCCGGGCACGTACCACCTCTATTTCGGGGACGAGCAAGGGTCACCGGGGACGGTCATCACGTTCTTCCCGATCCCTGGGATCGGCAAAGGTAGCGTCGGCAGCGGACAGGTCGGTGTCACGGCCTATCTCGTCCCGGAAGGCAGTCTGTTGTTCTGGGAGAAACGATTGAACGACCATGGCGTCGGCACGGTCGCGACCGAGCGCTTCGGCGAGCCGTCGCTCCTGTTTGAAGACCCGGACGGACTCGTCGTCGAGCTTGTCGCCCGGACCAGTACGAAACAGACAAGTTGGGTCGTGCCGGGCGTGACATCACGCGAGGCGATTGTTGGTTTTGCCGGGGCGACGCTGTTGTCGAAAGACCCGGAGGCGACGGTTCGCCTGTTGACGGGGCTGTTTGGCTTTGAGACGGTAGGGGAAGATTCAGAATGGATTCGCCTTGAGGCGACGGCCGACTACGGCAACGTCATCGACGTGAAAAAGACCATCCTGCCGAACGGGGTTCCTGGTTCGGGGACAGTCCATCATATCGCCTGGCGCATCAATGATGGGGAAGACTATGCCTCATGGCAAGACGCCATCTTCGAGCTCGGGCTACGCCCGACCGAAGTGAAAGAGCGTCACTATTTCAGCTCGGTCTACTTCCATGACGGCGGCCGGATTCTTCACGAACTGGCGACCGACGCTCCTGGCTTTTTGATCGATGAGAGCTTGGAGGGCCTCGGCTCGACACTCAAACTCCCGGCTTGGTTCGAACAAGACCGCGAGGCGATCACTCGCACGTTACCGACGATTACAATCCCGAGAGGAGACATGACATGATTCATCAATTCATCAAAGGCACGACCGAGACGACACTCGTTTTATTGCACGGAACAGGAGGGACAGAACAGGACTTGATTCCGCTCGCTCGAATCCTCGCCCCGGAGGCAAACATTTTGACGCTGCGCGGTGACGTCCTCGAGAACGGCATGTCCCGTTTCTTCCGACGTCACGCGGAAGGCGTACTCGACCTCGAGGACTTGAAGAAACAGACGGAACGGTTCTTGACGTTCTTGGATGACGCCACGACAGAGTACGGCATCGACCGGGACAAGATGATTCCGCTCGGTTATTCGAACGGCGCCAACTTGATCGGCTCGGCGCTGTACCGACAAAACGCATTCCACGCGTCGCTCTTATTCCACCCGATGGTCCCGGACCGCTCGCTCACGTTACTGGACCTCGCTGGTGCGAACGTGTTTATCTCGGCCGGAGAACGTGACCCGATTTGCCCGAAAACAGAAACAGAAGAGCTCACGTCGACGCTACGGGGTGCCGGAGCGGACGTCGAACTCTTCTATCACGGAGGTGGGCACGAGCTGCGCATGGAAGAAGTCGAGGCAGCTCGGGCATGGCTAGAACCGTTCCTCGGTTAAGCCATCTTCTTCGGTTTCGGTGGTCTCGAATAGACGACGAGCACACCTCGATCAATCAAATAGGCGGCGAACAGACGTTTCGCCTCTTCAGAACGAACGGTTCGGTCGATTTGGATATACAATCGGCCGAGCTTTTTTTGTGACGTGCGGGTCAATAACCAGATGGAGTCAAGCGTGTACTGCCAACCGCGGAGCGTATCCGCGCCGATGTACATATACCGGTTCGATGTGCGCTCAAGCAGATAATTAAGCCACCAGACGTCCCGGGCGAGCTTCATGGCGACACCGATGAAGAACGAGATGAACACGAATGACAGGGCAGACAGAATCGGATGGATGGCGGTAAATCGTTCCCGGATGGGTTCGAAGGCGACGATGAGCAGTCCGACGGAAAAGGCGCCGGTGAACCACCAAAATCCGAAGTTAGAGAATGAACGTTTCGGGTCATGCACCATATGATGACGGTTACGGATGACGGAAGCCATTCTCCACACCTCCTTTTATTAGAATATTCTGATTATTTAGTAAGACTACTATACTATACTGTACCCACTCTCGTCTATTTGAATACGCGTGAAACGTGCTCTAGCTTGAAGATTTCTTGACGTTTCGGCTTGCGGAGGGCAAATCCGGGGAATGATGACAGTGAAGTCATCATTTTTTTGTGGAATCGTAATTTCATCAGCTCAAAAAATCGGCTATGATGGATGAGGCAAAAAAGAGAGAACATCAGAAAACTAATAAAGAACTAGAGGGAAAGACATGCGAAATCATTGGTACGATAATATTAAAGGCGTGCTCGTCTTGCTCGTCGTGTTCGGTCACTTGTTGACCGACGTACGCGGCGCGTATGACGACATCCTGCCGAAATGGGTCTATTTATTTTTATACACGTTCCACATGCCGTTGTTCATCATGTTGAGCGGTTACTTCTTCCGGGAGAACCGTTATTTGCGCGTCATCCAGTTGTTCGTCGTCTACGTCATCTGGCAAGTGATTCTCGGCTCGTGGTTCGCCTTCACCGAGGGCATCCCGCTCTTATCACTCGAGAACCCTGCACTGAACATCTTGACGCCGTATTGGGCGCTCTGGTATTTGATGGCGATTATCATCTGGTACGTCATCACCCCGTACGTGACACAATTGAAAGGATACGTGCTGTTCGCGCTCTTGTTCGCGCTCCTGTTCGGCTTCCAAGCTGAGTCGACTGGGTTCTTCGCGCTCCGAAAAGTCATCATGTTCTACCCGTTCTTCTTGATCGGGAACTGGATGAGCGAACGGAACACGTTGAACTTCTTTGAATTGCCGAAGCGGGCCGAGCAACGCAACCGTTACCGGATTGGCGGTTTTGCCGTCTTCACAACGCTCACGCTCGGGCTACTCGCCTCGATGAGTTTCCAACAGGAGGGTACGTTCTATCATATCGGTAACTTGTTCAAATTCCGGTTCGCCTATGAGTCGGCGGTGCCGGAGGCGATTTGGAGCGGGCCGTTCGCTTTCTTGATCGTCTACACGGTGTCGATTCTTATGGCAATCAGCTTCGCCTTGATGATTCCAGGGCGTGAACTGCCGGTGTTCACCCGGGCCGGGAAGTATAGCCTCTACGTCTATTTGGTGCACGTCTTCCTCGTCGTCGCCTGGAAGGCGTTCATCCCAGCCGGTTTCATGCCGACGTCGTGGCTCCAATTGCTCGTCTTGTTCGGCGTCGCCTTCTTGATCGTCCTGGTCATTATCAGCCCGCCGGTCGTCAAGCTGTTGAAGCCGCTCGTCGAGATTGACGTTCGCCGTGCCCAAGATATGAAGGACGTGAAATCGTAAACCCTTTTCTAAATGGCGGTTTTCCGCTACACTTTAAGATGGGAAGCGAAACTAGAGTTAAGGAAGTGACACCATGCCATACGAAAATGGAATGCACAGCACTGAAGGAGACGTCAACGTCTCACGCCACGTCGTGGAAATGATCGCCGCTGTCGTGGTCAAAGAGACGAAATACGTGTCGTTCACACAAGAAGATACGAAATTGTCAGAGCGCGCGCTCATGAAGCACGTCAAAGTCGACGAGTCGTCAGAAGGCGTCACAATCAACTTGTCACTTTACATCGCGTACGGTCAATCGATCGTCAAGACGGTGACGGCCGTGCAAGAACGCATCACGCAAGACATGGACACGATGCTTGCCATGACACCGTTATCGGTGAACGTGAAAGTCGTCGGAATCCAATTATAAGTCGTGGGAGAAGCACCTGCTTCTCCTGCTTTTTTATTTTTTTGCGAAAGCGGTTGCATGATGATGGCTTTTTCATTTATAATAGAAATCGAACAAGTGCAACCGTTTGCATCAATGACCAATCGTGCAACGGGTACTTGTCAAGTTCCCTTAATGTAGTCTGACGACAGAAGCATTAGAAGGAAAGGCGGAAAGCATGTATGTCGACGATTGAAGCAGTCATTTTTGATTTGGACGGTGTCATCACTGACACCGCGGAGTACCATTACCTCGCTTGGAAACAACTTGGAGAAGAGCTCGATATTCCGTTTGACCGCGAGTTCAATGAGACGCTAAAAGGCGTGAGTCGGACGGACTCGCTCGAGCGCATCCTCGCGCTCGGTGGAAGACAGGACGATTTCACACCGGATGAAAAAGCGGAACTCGCACAGAAGAAGAACGAGCATTACGTTGAACTCATTCAACACATCTCTTCAGCCGACTTGTTGCCGGGCATCATTTCATTCCTCGATGAAATTAAAGAGGCTGGTCTCAAAATCGGAATGGCTTCGGCTTCTAAAAACGCATTCGCGGTCGTAGACGCACTTGGTGTCCGTCATTACTTCGATCACATTGTCGATGCAGCAACTGTCGCCGAATCAAAACCACATCCCGAAGTGTTTTTGAAGGCTGCCTCTGCCCTTGGCGTGAAACCCGAACATGCCATCGGCGTTGAAGACGCAGCTGCAGGCGTAACTGCAATCAAAGCGGCAAACATGTTTGCTGTCGCCGTCGGGGAAGAGTCGATGCTCGGTCATGCAGACCTCATCGTTTCTTCGACCGATGAACTCTCGCTCGCACGCATCCTCGAACGCGTCGGCGCGTAAAGACTACGATCATCTTCCGTGAGATGACGACTGCCCCGAACAGTCGTCATCTTTTTGTGTTGGTCCAAAAGACCTAAAATAGATAGAAATGCCTAAAAATAGATGACAAGTACATTACAAAACCGTTACACTTTTATATGGGAACAAGTAATAACTGGTAATAATTGATGAATTTGGGTGATGGGGAACATCAATTAGGTGTAGAGGAGGATTTGTGCATGGAATCTACAAACGTGAATGAAAATATTTATCGGGAACTGATGGAGATCGAAGAGTCGTATCGCCAGCTGCAACGCCGGGCCGAGTATTTGATTTCGGAACTGAACCGGAACAAGCGGGAAGAAGAATCGCTACTCGATCCGTCAAAACGAATGCGCCCACGTCGCGTCAATCAACGTTATCCGCTCGAGGTCTATGTCCATCAGGTAACAGACCTGTTGAAGGAACGGAAGACGATGAGCGTGCGGGACATTCAAATGGAGCTCGAGTTGCGTTATCGTCACCACATTAGCAATATTTACCAGCTAATGGTGAAAATCGAGTCCGTCAATCCTGACATCAAAAAAGTAGGACGCGGGTTATATACATACGAAGCCACGGATGACGTGACGACGCACCCGGCCCACGCCTGACCAGACCCGACGAGATTCACTCGTCGGGATTTTTTGTTGTAACATTTCTGATACGTCTCGCCTCACAGGAAATATGCTATAATTCGCCAGAGTCTATTTTTTTATGAGAGAGGAACGTTGGCCCATGTTATGGATTGCCATGTTGGTCAGTTTTGTGATGGCCATCTTGATCACGCCGCTCGTTCGCCGGTTTGCTTTTCTGATCGGAGCGGTCGATCACCCGAACGCCCGAAAAGTACATTTACGGACGATGCCACGGATCGGCGGCCTCGCCATCTTCATCGCTTTCTTTATCGGCTATGCGCTCCTATTGCCGACGAGCCGTTATAACGATGCCATCTTGATTGGGGCGGTCGTCATCCTGTTGACCGGCTTGATTGATGATCGCTTCCAACTGACGGCCCGCGTCAAACTGATGGGCCAGATGATCGCGACGGTCATCGTCTTGAACTCAGGCATGCGCATCGAATTGATTAACCTGCCGTTCGACCAACAGCTGTATCTCGGTTCGTGGAGCATCCCGGTGACGGTGCTCTGGCTGATCGGCATCACGAACGCCATCAACTTGATCGACGGTCTCGACGGACTCGCCGCCGGGGTCTCGAGCATCGCCCTCGGGACAATCGCGCTGCTCGCAATCATCCAAGGGAACGTTTATTTGACGATGATGGCGCTGTTGCTCCTGGCGAGCACGCTCGGCTTTCTCGTCCATAACTTCTATCCAGCGAAGATATTCATGGGCGACACCGGGGCGCTCTTCCTCGGCTATATGCTCGCCGTCTTCTCCTTGATCGGATTCAAGAACGTGACGCTGTTCTCGCTCGTCGTCCCGGTCCTCTTGCTCGGTCTGCCGATCTCGGACACGATTTTTGCGATCGTCCGTCGGCTCGTGCAAGGGCGTCCGCCGATGTCGCCTGATAAGTCGCATATGCATCACCAGTTGATCGATATGGGCTTCACGACGCGGCAAGCCGTCCTGCTCATGTATGGGATGACGTTCTTCTTCGGCATCGCCTCGATTCTGTTCGCGAAGACGACGATGCTCGGAGCGATCATCACGTTCGTCATCGTCCTGATCGTCATCGAGCTGATCGTCGAGTCGACCGAGTTGATTCACCCGAACTATAAGCCGATTATCCAGACGTCCCGGCGTCTGCTCGGACGGCCGAAGACGTGAATCATTAAAAAATGCCCAAGGACACGATGTCCTTGGGCGTTTTTGTGGTCAGTAGGTCGTCGTCTCGCTGAAACCGTCTTCCGTTTCATTCAAGCCGTCGCCCGTTCCGTTGTCACTGTCTTCCGCCGTGAGCGGGAGGCCGAGCTCGGTCTTCAAGAGCGAGCGCTTGTCACTCAAGTCGGCCGGGTCGAGCTCGTAATAGTAGACGCCGCCGATCGTCAAGTCGCCGCCTGCGAGCGTCTCCTGGTTGAACGAGCGGAGCGACTTCGTGTACGGCTGCAACTGAGACGCCTCGGAGAGGGACATGTTCGTTCGGATGTTATCGCCGACCGCATTCATGATCCGGTTTAGCTTCGTGAACGAATTGATTGTCGTCGCCTCGTTGATGATGGCCTCGAGCACTTGCTGTTGACGCTTCGCCCGTCCGACGTCGCCTTCAGGGTCGTCTTTGCGCATGCGTGCATAGGCGAGCGCTTCTTTGCCGTCTAGCGTCTGGACGCCTGGTTGGAGTTCGACATTGCCGGTCGCCCGTCCAGAGATCGGGACGAGCACATCGACCTCGACGCCGCCGACCGCATCGACGAGATCCTCGATGCCATCAAAGTTGATCGTCGCATAATAGTCGATTGGGATGTCGAACAGCTTCTCGACCGTCGCGATCGTCGTGTCGATGCCACCGTAGGCGTAGGCGTGGTTAATTTTGTCTTTGAACTCACCGTCGGTCGTGACGATATCGACGTACGAGTCACGCGGGATGCTAACGAGCGTCACTTGGCGTGATTCCTTGTTAAACGTCGCCACCATGAGCGAGTCGGTCCGTCCTTCTTCGAGCGAGGCGCCGCCATCGACACCGGCGAGTAGGACGGAGAAGTGATCTTTCGTCAAATCGACCGTCTCTTCACGACGATCCGACTTGTCCCCGCGTGTCAGTTCGCTGTTCGTGTTCTCCGCCGCCTCGTTCGCTTTGAAGACGAAGTAGCCGAAGGCCGACCCGCCGATCAGCAAGACGAGTCCGAACACGAGCAGTACGATTTTCCACACAGGACGTTTCTTGCGGGAGTCTTGTTCCATGTCGTCTCCTCATTTCATTCGTTTCCTTTAGTATACGTGACCTACCGCACAAAATCACGTTCGATGATACGTTGGTCCTGGGTCTCGAGTCCTCCTTGGCCGTTCGTCAAATCGACGAGCCAGGCGAGGGCGGCCTCAGTCTCTTCGACCGGCACCGAGATGTGGAACGTGACGGTGTCCGCGTAGACGATGTCATCGAGGAGGTACGACGATTGCCGCAGCTCGTTCTCGACCTTGCCGATCCAGCCGTAATCGACCGTGAGCGTCAAACGTTGCATCGGGATGCGTTCGACGATGCCGACCGCGTCGAGCCCTTCGCTCACCGTGCCGCCGTAAGCGCGGATGAGTCCGCCTCCGCCGAGCTTGATGCCGCCGAAGTAGCGGGTGACGACGACGACCGTATCCTTCAATTCGCGTTTACGGAGCACCTCGAGCATCGGCAACCCGGCCGTCCCGCTCGGTTCCCCGTCATCGTTCGCTTTTTGGAACTCGTTCCGTTCGCCGATGATATAGGCCGAACAGTTATGATTGGCGCTCCAATGCGCCTTCTTAATGGCTTGGATGAACGCCTGCGCCTCCTCTTCGGACGTGACGCGTTTGAAGTGGGCGATAAATTTTGACTTTTGAATGACGACCTCGTATTCTCCGTCTTGTTTTATAGTATAATTTTGTTCAGCAGACATTTCTGAAAATTCTCCTTTCTATTTTTGAATATTTTTTTTAAAATTCAAGTAGGCGTCAACGCCAGTTGCGGCGAAAGGGAAGGAGAGCCTCCAATTTTTACTGTAAACGAACGTTCCGCAGACGATAATAGGAATAGATGAGGACTTACTACCGAATTATTAGGGGATGGCATCGTGAATCATATTACCGATCGTACAGCTTTAGAACATATCATAACAAATATGATTGATACGGTGACGGAAAGTAAAGAGGAGATCGTCCGGATTACCGAGAGTTCGGCCAACGAGTATTCGTTGATTCAGAACGAACTGAAAGAGTTGACGCAAAAGATTGAGTTTTATATCGAGGAGTCGGAACGGCTCGACCTGCTCGTGAAAGCGGCGAAGAACAAACTCGTCCAAGTGAGCAAGAAGTTTCATATACATAGCGAGCAAGAGATTCGGGAGGCGTACGAACGCGCCAACCAAATGCAGCTCGAGCGTTTTCTCATCCAAAAAGAAGAGATGGCCGGCCAACAGCGCCGCAACGACCTTGAACGTCGCCTGCTTATCCTCGAGGACACGATTGAGCGGGCCGACAAGCTCGTCAGCCGCGTCTCCGTCGTGCTGAACTTCCTGCGGGACGACCTGCAGCAAGAATACTCGGACATGATGAAGAAGCAAGAGATGGCCATCAGTGTCTTTGAAGCGGCCGAACGTGAACGGCGCCACCTCGCCCGTGAGATGCACGACGGACCGGCGCAATCGCTTGCTCACATCTTGATTCGGGCCGACTTAATCGAGAAGACGTACGACAAGCGGGGGAAAGACGAGGCGTTCGCCGAACTGCATGAGTTGAAACGACTCATCCGTGGCGCGCTCGTCGACGTCCGGCGTCTCATCTACGACCTTCGTCCGATGTCGCTCGACGACCTCGGTTTCTTGCCGACGCTCGAACGGTATCTCCATCAGACGGAGGAATACACGGCCATCAAGACCCGGCTCAACTACCGGGGCTCACGGGCCCGACTTCCCGAAAAATTGGAGATTAACGTGTTCCGGCTCGTCCAAGAGGCCGTCCAAAACGCAATCAAACATTCGAAGACGGCGGAGATTATCGTCAACGTCGAGCAAGCGCATGATGCGATACATATTCATGTACGCGACCATGGGGTCGGATTCGTGCCGAGTTCGATTGGCGAAGAGTCATTCGGGATCGTTGGGATGCGAGAACGGATTGAGCTTGTGAACGGAAGCATGACCATTGATTCGGAAGTCGGCAAAGGGACGGTCGTCCGCATGTCGATTCCAATCACGTAAGACAAGAACAAGGGGGAGTATCCAGATGGAACAATTACAAACACGCATCGCGATTGTGGATGACCATGAGCTGTTTCGAGAAGGCTTGAAACGGATTTTTGATTTAGAGGACGAGTTCACGGTCGTCGCCGAAGGGCGCACCGGGATTGAGGCGATTCGCATCGCCGCGGACCACAAGCCGGAAATCTTGATTCTCGATATCAACATGCCGGAATTGAACGGGATCGAGGCGACGAAGCAGTTGTCCGTGCTCTCACCAGAGACGCGCGTCCTCATCTTGTCGATTCACGACGATGAGTCGTACATCACGCATGCACTCGAAGCCGGAGCATCTGGGTTCTTGCTCAAAGAAGTCGCATCGACCGAGCTCATCTCGGCCGTGCGTTCGGTCGCAAAGGACGGGGCCTACTTACACCCGAAAGTGACGACGAACGTCTTGAAAGAGTACCGTCGTTTACTCCAATTCAAAGGCGAACAGGCTGGCCGTAACGTCGAGAGCCGTACCGACGATCCGGTATACCAATTGCTCTCACGCCGTGAAGTCGAAGTGTTGCACTTGCTCGCCGAGGGCCGCTCGAACCGCGACATCAGCGATATGCTGTTCATCAGCGAGAAGACCGTCAAGAACCACGTCTCATCTGTACTCCGCAAGATGGAAGTGAACGACCGCACACAAGCCGTCGTCGATGCCATCCGTCGCGGATGGGTCGAGATTTGACCTCGACCGATGCAATACATCGTTTTTATGCTACAATATGGAATGGAATCCACATTCAATTGGAAAATGAAACGATGTAAAGTGAGGATATAGCATGGGAAACATAGCCATTTTGACCGACAGTACCGCCTATTTGCCGGCCGAATTTTGTGAGCGCCACGACGTCCACGTCGCACCGCTCAGCGTGATTTTTGACGGGGAGTCGTTCCGCGAAGCCGTCGATATCACGACCGAGGCTTTTTATGACCGGATCGAGGCAGGGAACTTGCCGACGACGTCCCAGCCGAGCATCGGTGAAACGATTGAACTGATTGAGCGTCTCCCGAACGAGGTGACGGACGTGATCGCGATCACACTCTCGAGCGGCATCAGCGGGACGTATCAATCGATGATCGCCTTGAACGACATGGTCGACGTCAACGTTCACGCATTCGATTCGGAGATCTCATGTATGCCTCAAGCGTTCCTCGTCGAGGAAGCGATTCATTTACGCGATGCAGGCGCGTCGGCGCAAGAAATCATGGCTCACCTTGAAAAGATGCGCGAGTTGATTCGGGCGTACTTCGTCGTCGATGACCTCGACCACCTCCAACGAGGCGGCCGACTCAGCGCGGCGCAAGCGCTCGTCGGGTCGTTCCTTCAAATCAAACCGGTGCTTCATTTCCAAGACCGGATGATCGTCCCGTTCGAGAAGATTCGGACGTACAAGAAGGCGGTCCGTCGCATCGAAGAGATGATGGAACAGTCGATTCAAGGCGACGGGACAGGCTACTGTATCGGCATCATCCACGCCAACTGCCCGGAACGTCAGGCCGAGGAAATCGCCTCGATGAAACAGAAGTTTCCGCAGGCGCATGTCACGGGCGGTCATTTCGGACCGGTCATCGGGACACACCTTGGGCCAGGCGCAATCGGCATCACGTGGTATCGCCGCGAATGGTAAACAAAAGACGGCCATCTGGTCGTCTTTTTCGATAGAGAGGAGTGAGCCTGTGGCCAAATATCGTCAAATCTATGAGCGTCTCGCCGAGCGGATGAAGACGGGCGAGTATGCGGCGGAGTCGAAACTGCCGTCCGAGACCGAACTCATGCACGAGTACGAGGCGAGTCGAGGGACGGTCCGGAAAGCGCTCGATTTGCTCCAAGAGCACGGCTACGTCCGGAAGCATCACGGGAAAGGCGTGTTCGTGCTGCGGCGCGATCAAATCGAATTCCAGTTCAACGGCATCGTCAGTTTCTCCGAAGTGTACGCCAGCATGCTCGGTCGCTCGATTCAGACATCGGTCGCCTCGTTCGAGGACATCGAGGCGCCGGCGTGGCTCGCCGACCGGATGAATTTGACGCCGGGGACACGCATGTTCCGGATTGAACGGATCCGCAACTTCGATGGTGAGAACGTCATCTTAGACGTGAACTATTTCGTCAAAGACCTCGTGCCCGGCCTGACAGAAGAAATCGCCGCGCAATCGATTTACGCCTATGTCGAGCACGAGCTCGGGATGCAAATCAGTTACGCCAAACGGAAGATTGCGGCCGAGGACGTGACCGAGCTCGACCGGTTGCGGCTCGACCTGCACGATTATGAATACGTCATCGTCATCACGAACGACACGTTCCTCTATGAGGGCAGACAGTTCGAATATACCGAGTCCCGCCACCGGCTCGACAAGTTCCAGTTCAGCGATGTGGCGCGCCGGTAAGGCTCCTTTTTCGAAAGGAGTCTTTTTTCGTTTTGAATCAAGGCAAGAGGGAACAAAAATACTGAACGCCTGTCACATAGTTGTCACACCTAACTTATATAGATAAGTTGTTGACATGACTTATCTATATAAGTTAAACTTTGTTTGTACTCATAAGTAACCGTTTTCAACAAACGTTTTCAAACAAAGGAGGCCTACAATATGAAGGCAGATTATCGTCAAATAGCCGCGGATATCCTTGAAGCCATCGGGGGCAAGGATAACGTCGACAAAGCGGCACACTGTGTCACGCGGCTCCGTCTTTCGTTGAAAGACCAGTCGCTCGTCAATGAAGCGAAAGTGAAAGAAGCCGATCTCGTCAAAGGCGCATTCGAAAACTCGGGTGTGTATCAGGTCGTCATCGGGGCCGGGGACGTCGAGCGTGTCTACGCCGAGTTCATCAAACTCGCTGGGCTTGAAGCGGCGACGGTCGCCGAGGTCAAATCGTCGGGCGGTAAGAAGATGAACCCGCTCCAGAAGCTCGTCAAAGTGTTCTCGGACGTGTTCATGCCGATCATCCCGGCCATCATCGTTGCCGGTCTATTGATGGGGATTAACAACTTGCTCGCCTCAGAAGGACTGTTCGTCGAAGGCGCGACGTTGATTGAGGAATATCCGAACCTACAAGGGTTATGGGATCTCGTCAACATGATGGCAAATACGGCGTTCGTCTTCCTCCCGGCACTCGTCGGTTGGTCGGCGACGAAACGGTTCGGCGGCAGCGAAGTGCTCGGGATCGTCATGGGTCTCTTGCTCGTCCACCCGGATCTCTTGAATGCATGGGGTTACGGACAAGCAGCGCTGGAGGGCGACGTTCCGACGTTCAATATCCTCGGCTTGTTCGAGATCGAGAAAGTTGGCTACCAAGGTCAGATTCTTCCGATTTTGGCCGCGGCCTTCATTTTAAGCCATATTGAAATTTTCTTGAAAAAACATGTACCGAATGCGATTCAATTGCTCGTCGTGCCAATCACGACAATCGTCATCACTGGTTTCCTTGCGCTTTCGATTGTCGGACCGCTCACACGTGGCCTCGGTAACTTGATCGCAACGGGAATCGTCAACGTGTTTGAAGCGGTACCGGTCGTCGGGGCACTCCTGTTCGGTCTGCTCTACGCACCACTCGTCGTTACCGGGATGCACCACTTGTTCCTCGCCATCGACCTGCAGCTCATCGCGGAGACGAACGGGACGTTCCTCTGGCCGATGCTCGCTTTGTCGAACATCGCCCAAGGTGCAGCCGCACTCGCGATGTTCCTCGTGTTCAAACACGACGCCAAACAAAAGAGTATGGCTTCGACGTCATCGATCTCGGCATTCTTCGGGATCACCGAGCCGGCCATGTTCGGGGTGAACTTGCCGAACAAGTTCCCATTCTACTCGGCGATGATCGGGTCGGCCGTCGCGGCGGTGTTCATCACATTGAACGACGTCCAGGCGTTCGCTGTCGGGGTCGGGGGTCTTCCTGGATTCCTGTCAATCTTCACCGATAAGATTCTTATCTTCATCGTCGGGATGGTCATCGCCCTCGTCATTCCGTTCGTGTTGACGCTCGCCCTGTCGAAACGTTACATGAAAAAAGGCGAGATCGAGAAAAACAAAGTCGCATAAGAAGATTACTGACAAGGGGAGGGACGGAGGTTCTTCCCCTTTTCCTATCGAAATGAAAACTCTTACAAAAGGAGACTACATCTATGACACAACCAAACTGGCGTAAATCCGTCGTCTATCAAATCTATCCGAAAAGCTTCTATAGCCCGGAAGGCAATGCCACCGGCTCCATCAAAGGGGTGACGGCGAAGCTCGATTACTTGGCCGAGCTCGGCATCGAATACATTTGGATGACCCCGGTGTACAAGTCGCCGCAAAACGACAACGGCTATGACGTCAGCGACTACTATGCGATCGATCCATCCTACGGGACGATGGACGACCTCGACGAGCTCGTCCGCGAGGCCGAAGCGCGCGGCATCGGGCTCATGATGGACATCGTCGTCAACCACTCCTCGACCGAGCATGAATGGTTCCAGAAGTCGCTCGCCGGGGATGAGCGTTATCGCGACTACTACATCTGGCGCGACGAACCGACGAACTGGGAGTCGAAGTTCGGCGGCAACGCCTGGAAATATGACGAGGCGAGCGGTCAGTACTACCTTCACTTGTTCGACGTGACCCAGGCCGACTTGAACTGGGAGAACGAGCAGATGCGCGAGGACGTCTATGAGATGATGCGCTTCTGGCGCGACAAAGGCATCAAAGGGTTCCGCCTCGACGTCATCAACTTGATCTCGAAGCAGCAGGACTTTCCGCAAGACGACTCGGACGGCCGCAAATTCTATACGGACGGGCCGCGTATCCATGAATATTTGAAAGAGATGAACCGCGAGGTGTTCGACGGCCACGACGTCATCACGGTCGGCGAGATGTCATCGACGACGCTCGACCACTGCGTCCGCTACTCGAGCCCGGACGAGCGCGAGCTCAGCATGACGTTCAGCTTCCATCACTTGAAAGTCGACTATCCGAACGGCGAGAAGTTCGTCGCCGCCCCGTTCGACTTCATCCAACTGAAAGACATCATGTCGACGTGGCAGGAAGGGATGCACGGCAAGGGCTGGAACGCCATCTTCTGGTGCAACCATGACCAGCCGCGCGTCGTCAGCCGGTTCGGCAACGACACCGACCATCGCGTCGAGAGCGCGAAGATGCTCGCGACCGTGCTCCATGGCCTCCAAGGGACACCGTACATCTATCAAGGCGAGGAGATCGGCATGACGAACCCAGGCTTCGACTCGCTCGACGAGTATCGTGACATCGAGACGCTCAACGCCTATAACTTGAAACGCGAACAGGGCGTGTCGCACGAGGACATGATGGCCGCCATCAAACAGAAGTCGCGCGACAACTCGCGGACGCCGATGCAGTGGGACGCGACGCCGCACGCCGGCTTCACGAGCGGGACGCCGTGGATCAACGTGGCGCCGAACTATACCGATGTCAACGTCGAGACGGCGCTCGACGACCCGAACTCGGTGTTCTACCACTACAAGAACTTGATCTCGCTCCGCAAAGAGTTCGACGTGTTGACGGACGGGGACTATACGCTCCTCACACCGGACGCGCTCGACGTCTGGGCGTACACGCGGAAGACGGAAGACGAGGAAGTGCTCGTCGTCGCCAACTTCTACGGCCCTGAGACGACGTATGAGATCCCGGCAGGTTTCTCGCAGGCCGAGGTCGTCAGCCACAACTATGACGTGCCGCAGCTCGACGGGACGACGTTGTCGCTCCGGGCGTATGAGGCGATCATGTTCTACAAGCGGAACGCATAACGAGAAAAACTCGCCAGACGAAAAATCGTCTGGCGAGTTTTTTGATTATAGGTGTTAGTCGAAGGCGTCGCGTCTGTCCAATGACCGTGAGACGTTCGCGACATCCCCGATATTGTCGTCCACGACGTCTCCGGCTCGAGTGACGCGAACCCACAACTCAGCTTCGACATGGGACGGGGACGCGAACAAGACGTAATACTTCGCATCGTACAGGGATAAGTACGTCACGTCGGTCACGACGAGTTCCATCTCGGGATACGTCGTGTCGACATACGTTTCGGCTGCTCGGACGGCTCGTTGTTCGGCCGCCTCACTGCCGTTCAGCACATACCACACCCACCAACCGAGACAGAACACGGCCATCATTCCGAGTACGGTCAAGACGTTATGAAGCGGTCGTTTGTGCATCGGACACCTGCTTTCCAATTATTGGACTACGCTTAGTATAAAAGAGATGTTGCACCGTTCGCCTCGGTCGTAAGTCGCAAATGGCTCAGGTTCCGTACGGGAATGGTGCCGCTACATGCTGACAACGCCTCATGTCCGACGGCTTCTCATATGATATCCTCATTCAAAAAGGACTGATTGTATTGGGACAACTCATCATCGCTCCGACCGGCACGCCCGCCATCCGCTTCGGCATCTGTCAACGCTGTCTGAGCGCGGACACCCGCTCGTTCACGTGCCACCACGGTGCGTGCCGCTATTGCCGGAATTGCCTCCATCTCGGCCGTGTCTGTCAGTGCGACCGTCTCGGGGAAGAAGACATCACGACACCGGTCGAACCGACGGAACTCGTCATGCCGTTCGAGCTGTCGACCGACCAGCAACACATCAGCCGGCAGTTGCTCACCTGGTGGGAATCTCGGACGAGCGGGCTCGTCCATGCCGTCTGCGGAGCCGGGAAGACGGAGATGACATTCCCGGTCATCGCGCGCGTCGTCAATGAAGGGAAGCGTGTCCTCATCGTCTCGCCGCGCCGTGACGTCGCCATCGAATGGGTCGACCGGCTCGAGGCCGCCTTCTCCGTCCCGGTCACCCGGCGCTACGGGGGCGGGGACAAGGACACGATTGGGATGATCACTGTCGCGACGGCGCCGCTGCTCGTGAACTTACGACATGTCTTCGATTACGTCCTCGTCGATGAGTCTGATGCCTTCCCGTTCGCCTTCGATTTGGCACTTTGGTGGACGCTCCGCCGAGCCGGGAAAGGCCTATTCTTGTTCGTGACGGCGACGCCGACCGTCTGGCAGCGCCAGTTTCCGACCGTGCAGCTATCGCGTCGCTATCACGGCCACGACTTGCCGGTGCCGCGACTCGTCCGTGAGACGGGGCAAGCCATCCTCGACTTCAGCGGGCAATACGAGGGGTCCCCACGTTTGCTGTTCGTCCCGACGAAGCCGGACCTCGTCCGTTATGGGGAACTGCTCGCGGCGAACGGGTTCGGCTACCAGGCCGTCTCGGCAGATACCAATGAGCGGACGGATACACTCGAATGGCTCGAGGCGACGAACGGGATCGTGCTCGCGACGTCGATTTGGGAGCGGGGCATGACCGTGACCGGGGTCAACGTCGCCGTCCTCGACAGCAGCCACGCCTTGTTCTCGTCCCGCGCCCTCGTCCAGATGGCAGGGCGGGCCGGTCGGAAACCGACCGCGCCGACCGGGGATGTCGTCTTCTTCTACCACGAGCGCACGTTCCGGCAAGACCGGGCCATCCGCGAGATCGAGGAGGCGAACCGGCGATGAACTGTCTCGTCTGCCGAAAACCGTTCGCTATTCCGTGGAGCCCGGCGACGCTCTTAAAACGGGACTGGGTCTGCCCGGACTGCGAGGGGAGATTGACCCCGATCATCTCGGGCTGCCCGCGCTGCGGCCATCCGACCGAGGACGGGGCGACATGCGACGATTGCGTCCGGTGGCTTGCCCTCGGTCTCGATTTGACCGTGCGCTCGCTCTACCTATATGACGAGGCGGGTGTGAACTGGCTCCACCGCTACAAGTTCGGCGGTGACGTCGTCCTGGCCAATCAGATGCGCCCGGTACTAAGGCAGCTGCGAGAACCGGATGTCGTCTACGTGCCGATTCCGCTCAGTGAGGAGCGGATGCGGACACGGCGTTTCAATCAGGCGGAGCTGCTCGCAAGGATGATTGGACCGACGGAGCAGGTGCTCGTCAAATCCGAGGTTTCGAGTCAGCGTGAACTTGGGAAAGAAGAAAGGCGGCACCGTACGAATCCGTTCGCTGTACAGCAGTTGCCACGCTGTGGCAAAATTGTCCTCGTCGACGACGTCTATACGACGGGGACGACGCTCCATCAGGCGGCGCTCACCTTGCGCTGGGCCGGGGTGGAACAAGTTTCTGCCGTTTGCCTGTTCCGGACGCTAAACAAATTAAAAATGCGTCCGATATAAAGGGCAGAGGTGAATGACTGTGGAAGCAACAACTTGTCAAACGTGCGGACGGCTGTTCATGAAACAAAGCCGCTCGCCATACTGCCCATCCTGCGCGGAAGTCGATTTCCAAAACTTCTTGAAAGTCCGGGACTTCATCCGCGAACCCGCCAACAAACAGACGACGATCGGAGCCCTCGTCGAAGCGACAGGCGTCTCCGAACTTGATATCACGCGATACATCCATGAAGGACGCCTGATCATCAAGGACAATCCGTCACTGAACATCGCCTGCGTGCGTTGCGGCAATCCGACGAACCAAGGAAAGGTATGCGCGGACTGTCAGACCGACATGCAGCAAGAACTGAAAGGGCTACAAGCCAGCGTCACGAAACAGAGCGTTCGCGCTTATCGTTTGGATTAACAACTGAGAAGAGGGGGGACACGTATGCGCATCGATTCTGCAAAGTGGGTACACTTACCGAACACTTACGAGAAGAAAACGCAACCTGAGACGAAGCCCGAGCTGACACGCCAAACGGACCAATTATCGATATCGGCCGAAGCCCGCGCCCGGTTTGAAGAACCGGTGAAACACCCGGAGCGTCTGGAAAAAATCAACGCCTTGAAGGCGGAGATTAACGCCGGGACGTATTCACGGGACGCGCGCGACATCGCCAAACGCTTTCTACAAGGATGAATGAAAGCGGGGTCCGAGGGAGACCTTCGCATAAATAAGATGGCACGGAAGCTGACTAAACAAGGGACACCCTTTCTTTAGTCGGCTCTTTTTTTGGACAAAGGAGAGACTTATGCTCACATTACATACACGTTTACTCGAACTGGCTTATGACAAAGAACGACTGCTCGTCAACGGAGACATGCCCGCTTTTAGCTCACTCGTCAAGGAAGAGGCGACGATTCTCCGACAAATCAAACAAAAAGAAGCGGAACGACTTCAAGGAACGCTCGTTTTGGACGATGAAGAGAAAGAAGCGTTACGACCGGTCGTCCTCGAGCTGAAACGGCAGAATGAACTGAACGCCGTCCTGCTCGAACAGTCGCTCCGGTATATCGAATGGCATTTGGACATGCTCATGCCAGAGGCAGATGATTTCACGTACGGTCAACAGGCGCTCGAGACGCGCTCGTTCAGCCGGGATGTATAAGGAGGAAGTTTGATGGGCTCAACATTTATGGGATTAGAAACGGCGCGACGCAGTTTAACGACGCACCAATGGGCGCTCCAGGCGACGGGGAATAACGTCGCCAACGCCTCGAATCCGGGTTACTCGCGCCAACGCTTGTCACTCGGCATGACCGAACAACTCAGCGTCAACTTCGGGGGAACGAAGGCCGGGCAGTTCGGGACTGGTGTCCGCGGCGAGACGCTCGCCCGAATCCGCGATTTGATGATCGACCAGCAATACCGCGACGAGTCGGTGAAGAACGCCTACTACGCGACGAAAGAGGCGGCGTTCGGTCGGATGGAGGATATCGTCAACGAGCCTTCCGAGACAGGGCTCGCCAAATCGCTCGACTTGTTCTGGGCCTCGCTCCAAGACTTGTCGGTCAACCCGGATGACGCCGGCGCGCGCAGTGTCGTGCGCCAACGGGCGATGACGCTCGCTGAGACGTTCAACTACATGTCGTCCTCGCTCCAAAAAGTGCAGGCCGACCTCGCCTCAGAAGGTGACGTCGTCGTCAAGAAAGTGAACGACTTGATGACAAAAATCAGTCAGGTCAACCGTCAAATCGGGGATGCGGAGCCGCTCGGCGTGCTCCCGAACGAACTGTATGACGAACGTGACCGCTATATGGACGAGCTCGCCCAATACATGGACTTCACACGCGTCCCGGTCGACTATACGAACGGGGAGTCGCGCGGTAACTCACAAAAAGTCGCTGAGGGCCGCATCGACATCGTCGTCTCGATCAATGGCGTCGACCACAAACTCGTCGACGGCATCAACGGCACGGTCGGATCGTTCGACGGTCTCGATATGACCGATGCAAGTGGAGCGGACGTGGCACTCACGCACGCCACGATGCCGAACGGCAAATGGAAAGCGCTCGTCGAGATGTACGGCACGGACACGCCAGAATCAGGCAGCGTGAACGGCGTCTACGCGACGATGTTGAAAGACTTGGACGAGATGGCCGGCAAGTTCGCTTCGGCGTTCAACACCGCCCATAGCACAAACATGGACGCCAAAGGCAACGCCGGAACGGCGAACTTCTTTGAAGGAACGGCGAGCGCTGCGACAATCAAAGTGAGCGACGCCGTCATGAACAACCTCGACTTGATCGCCGCGTCTCAAGACGGCAATATCGGGGACGGCAGCGGGGCCCTCGCCTTGGCGAACTTGAAGTCGGCCACGCTCAGCTTCGACGGGTCGGTCCAGACGGACACGTCGATCGGCAAATACTATCAGAACGTCATCGGCAACATGGCCGTCGCCGCCGACCAGAGCGGACGCCTCGCCAAGAGCACGTTCGCGCTCATGGCGAGCTCGGACCAGCGCCGCCAAGCGGTGAGCGCCGTGTCGCTCGACGAGGAGATGACGATGATGATTCAATATCAACACGCCTATAACGCGGCGGCCCGCAACATCACGGCCGTCGATGAGATGCTCGACAAAATCATCAACGGCATGGGTGTCGTAGGGAGGTAATGCTTGATGCGAGTCACACAGACGATGCTCACACAGACGAACTTGAAACACTTATCGAGCAGTTATAACAAGCTCGCCCAAGTGCAAGAACAGCTCATCAGCGGGAAACGGATTCAGAAGGCGTCCGAGGACCCGGTCGTCGCCATGCAAGGCATGCGCTACCGGACCGAGGTGCGTGAGGTCGACCAGTTCCGCCGCAACGTCAGCGAAGCGACGAGCTGGATGGACTTGACCGACTCGACGTTGAACGAAGTGACAGAAGCCGTCAAACGGATCCGCGAACTGACGACGCAGGCGGCGAACGACACGTACGAGTCGTCGCAACGTCAAATCATCCAAAGTGAGGTCAATCAGTTGATCGAACATATCGGCTCACTCGCGAACGCGAAGTCGGGCGAGAAATATATCTATAACGGCACGAAGACGGACCAACCGCTCGTCGACATGGACGCCTTGAAGGCGTTCCTCGCCGACCCGAACGGGGACGTCAACAGCATCTATCCGGACGGGGCACCGGCCGCGAGCGGCAAAGTCGCCTTCGAAGTATCGAAAGGCATCACTGTTCAAGTGAACATGCAGCCGGAGACGGTATTCGGGAGTGACGTGTTCGCCGGACTCCACGACCTCGTCTCGAAACTGGCCGATCCGAATACGACCGGTGAAGTGCTTTCGAATGAGCTCGCCGACCTCGACGTCATCGCCCAAAACTTGATCACGGAACGGGCCGAGCTCGGGGCGCGCGCCAATCGGCTAGAGCTCGTCGACAACCGCCTGCAAGAACATGAGATTATCGCCAAGACAATCATGTCCGATAACGAGGACATCGACATCGAAAAAGTCATCATGGAGCTTAAGTCTCACGAGACGGTGCACCGGGCCGCACTATCGGCCGGGGCGCGGATCATCCAACCGACGCTCCTCGACTTCCTCCGGTAAGCGATGAATATCGCCCGGCTTGAGATGCGGCAGACGCAGGCCGCCATCCAAATCACGTCGAACCGGCCCCACCTCGAGATGCGGCAAGGGCGGGCCGATGTGTCGATGACGCAAGGCAAGGTCGAGATGACCCAACAGACGACAGGCGGCACGCTCGAGATCGACTCGTCGGTCGCGCGCAGTGAAAGCAACTTGAAAGCCGCACTCGAGCTCGGCCGCCACTTCGGTCAGCTCGGGGAACAGGCGGCCCGGGAAGCGACGTCGACCACGGCCCGCGACGGGGACCGGCTCATGCGCATCGAGAACGGCAATCCGATTGCCGCGATGGCCGCCGAGAAGACGAGTGCCCCATACCCGGTTGTCGACATGGATTTCATGCCGAAGTCGCTCGACCGCGTGAAGTTGACGTATACGCCGGCGGATGTCAAAATCGAGTGGAACCTGACGCCGGCACAGATTGATGTATCACTCACCCCGGCCGACATCTCGTTCACGCCATGGACGACGGACATCTCGCTCCGTCAACAGGCATCGCTCGAGATGTGGCCGGTCGGTGGCATGTATGATGAGACGCGTTGAAAGTGAGGACAACCCATGTTCATTGAGACAGACTATTTTGGCAAAATCGAAGTAAATGAAGACGAGACGATCTCGTTCGTCAGCGAGATTCCCGGGTTCCCGGAATCGAAGACGTTCACCCTCATCCCGTACGGCGACGAGCTCCCGTTCTGGTCGCTCCAGTCGCTCGAGGATCCGGCCTGCGCCTTCGTCGTGACGAACCCGTTCTGGCACAAGTCGGACTATGCGTTCGAGTTGACCGACGGCGCGAAAGAGCAGCTCGGCATCGATGAGGCGGAACACGTCTCGGTGTATGCCATCGTGACGCTCCGCGATCCGTTCGACGCCTCGACGCTCAACTTGAAGGCCCCGATCGTCATCGAGACGAAAGAGCGGCGTGGGAAGCAGGTCATCTTGGATGACGTCTACCCGGCTCGGTTCCCGCTCGGCGGTCAGAAAGAAGAGGTGCGCTGATGCTCGTATTGAAACGAAAACAAGGCGAGGCCATCCATATCGGGGACGATGTGACGCTCACCGTGCTCGCCATCGAAGGCGACCAGGTCAAGCTCGGCATCGATGCCCCGCGCCATATCGATATTCATCGCCATGAGGTGTACGTCCAGATGCAGGCCGAGAACGAATCGGCCCGCGACAGCGCCAACTTGATGAAACAGATGATGCAAAACAAGTCGGAAGCGTGAGCTTCCGGCTTTTTAGCTGTCCTAAAATTTGGATAGGGTGACATGCGTCACTTTTGTACGATAGGATAGGAGGAAAGAAATGGCGGGAGAGGACAAGGCTTGGGTCAAGTCATCAACATCTTTTTCATCAATGTCAGTATCATCTATCTCGTTTTATCACTGGCCCTGTATCTCATGCGCCAGCTGTTGCCGATTCAGGCAGGTTCTCCTTATGCGGTCCGCATCTGGTTCGGTCTCGCCATGGGGCTCGCGGCCGTACTGTTGACGGTCAACTCGTTTCAAGTCGGAGAGGCAAGAGTCGACCTCCGGATTATCCCGCTCGCGCTCTCAGGCGCCTATGCCGGACCGGTCGGAGTCGCCGTCACGATGGGGTTGACTCTTCTCGGTCGCTTCGGTCTCGACGGCATGACCGACCAATTCATCCGCTCGTTCGGCACGCTCGGCTTGTTCTTCGTGTTGTCGCTCGTGTTAAATCGACTGGTGATGCGACGCGGTCACTTGTATTCGGCCTATCTCGTGTTCGGGGCCGTGCTCGTCTTGTTTCGAATTGCTGGTAATGTCCCGATCCAAGCGTTCACGACCGTGTTCTTGCCGTATTTCGTCATGACGTTCCTCGGTGGCTGGATGTGTTACTGGGTCGCGAAACAGATTGAGACGCACCTACGCATGTTCCGGCTGCACGCGCAGCGGGCGACGATTGACGAGCTGACGGGTCTCCCGAACCGCTATATGACGCTCGAACGATTGAACGAGGTCGAGATGTCGGGTCTCCCTTGGGCGCTGTTCGTCATCGATGTCGACCGGTTCAAGCAGTTGAACGATACATATGGCCATCGGGCCGGTGACGCGGCGCTTCATCACATCGGTCAAACGTTACAGGCGAACTGTCCGCCGGACGGCTTCGTCGGGCGCTACGGCGGGGAAGAGTTTCTGATGGTGCTCGAGGATGCCGGTGACGTCCGGGTGATCGCGGACGACATCGTCACGGTCATCCGCGACACCCCGTTCTCGTTCGAAGGGATGCACATCCCGATGACGGTTTCGCTCGGAGCATCGCTCGCCGGGGCCGAGCCGGGCACGGTCGTGTTCGAACGGGCCGACGCCGCCCTTTACGCGGCGAAGACGAGCGGGCGCGATCAAGCAAAAATCGGATAAACAAAAAATCGGTCCCGGGGGGCCGATTTTTTTAGTGGATATTTTTCTTTTTGAACTGGCCGCCCCGGACGTCATGGATATTGCCGATGGCGAGGAACGCCTTCTCGTCATAGTCGTCGAGGATGTCCTTCAATTTCGTTTCTTCTAATCGACTGATGACGGTGAAGACGACTTTCTTGCCGTCGCCCGTATAGGCCCCTTCACCGTGCAAGTACGTCACGCCCCGGCCGAGCCGGTCCATGATGGCCTGACCGATGTCGTCCGGCGCCGTCGTGATGATCCACGCCGCCTTCGACTGGTCGAGTCCCTCGAGCACAATATCGATCGTCTTGAAGGCGACGAAGTACGTGATGAGCGAGTACATCGCCCGGTCCCAGCTGAAGACGAAGCCGGCCGTCCCGAGGATGAAGATGTTGAAGAACATGACGATTTCGCCGACGGAGAACGGGAGCCGGTCCGTGAACGACACGGCTAAAATCTCGGTCCCGTCGAGCGACCCACCGGCCCGGATGACGAGGCCGATGCCGGCTCCGAGCAGGAAGCCGCCGAACACGGTCGACAATAGCAGGTCGTCCGTGAACGGCTCGATCGTATGGAGCAAAATCGTAAAGCCGGACATGAGCATGATGGCGATCAACGTGACGATGGCGAACGTCTTTCCGATTTGGCGATAGCCGAAGAAGATGAACGGCAAGTTGAACAGGACGAGCCAGATGGCGAGCTTCGTTTCCGTCAAATACGACGTGATGATCGAGACGCCGACGATGCCGCCGTCGATGATTTGGTTCGGGACGAGGAACGCCTCAAGCCCGATGGCGAAGATGAACGACCCAATCAACAGGAGTAGCCCCTTGGCGAGGAGTTCGGTCGGTTTGATCGGATTGTGGACACGTTTCAAACGGAGCACTTCCTCCGGAGACGGGGAAGGCATCGGTGGACGCTGCATCGGGGGTCACTCCTTTTTCTTTTCAGTATAGCAAACCTCACACGGGATGAAGCAGAAGCGGCAGAGAATCTGACACAAGTTTTTCATCGACACCGAAGATGTTATTCTACTATTTTTTTATGCTAGACTAGGAAAGTTGAAATCAAAAGGAGGACGTTACTCATGAAACGTGACAATCGAGCCTGGCTCATGGGCTTTCAAATCATCATGAACATCATCGGCGGAATGATCGCGGCGTACGGCCTCGAATCGGTGTTGATCCCGAACAGCGTATCGGGCGGGGGCATCACCGGCATCAGCATCGTCGGCTCCCAACTGACGGGTGTCCCGCTCGGCGTGTTCCTTGGCATCCTGAACATCCCGTTCGTCTATCTTGGCTATAAGCAGATTGGGAAGAGCTTCGCCATCCTATCGGTCACGGGCATCGCCTCGCTCTCGGTCGGGACGGTCATCATGCACCGCGTCCCGACGATCATCGATGGGGACACGCTCCTCGTCACGGTCGTTGGCGGAATCATTCTCGGGCTAGGGATGGGGCTGTCGCTCCGGAACGGGGGCGCGCTCGACGGCATTGACATGCTGGCCGTCCTGTTGTCGAGGAAGTTGCCGTTCGGGACGAGCGACTTGATTCTCTTCTTGAACGTGTTCGTCTTCATCGTCGTCTCGACGGTGTTCGGCCTGCAAGGAGCGGTCCTGTCGGCCATCGCCTACTTCATCGCCTCGAAAGTGATTCATATCGTCGAGGAAGGACTGAGCGGTGCGAAGACGTTCAAAATCATTACGAGCGTACCGGACGTCATGGTCGAGACGGTACGGGACCGGCTCGGCCGGAGCGCCACGCTCAACCAGATTCAAGGCGCGTACTCAAAAGAGTGCTAATACGAGATCACGTGCGTCATCAACCGGCTCGAGGAGCGGAAGATGAAAGAAATCATCAACCAAGTCGACCCCGAGGCGTTCGTCGTCGTATACGAGGTGTCCGAGGTCAAAGGCGGGAATTTCCGCAAAAGCGATATCCATTGAGACGAATCAAGCAGCCGGCGCTGCTTGATTTTTTTTGGTGGAGGCAGGGAAATGCGGGACGGATAGGGAACAAATTGGGATTCAGAAAGGAGAGACCGTATGCGTCCGCTGTTATTAGGTGTGCTCGCCGCCTTGTTTTTCGCGAGCACGTTCGTCTTGAATGAATCGATGCAGGTCGGCGGAGGGAGTTGGGCGTATAGCGCCTCGCTCCGCTTCCTGTTCATGATCCCACTGCTCATGCTCGTCGTGGCCGTCCGGGGTGGCATGACGCGGGTGCGCCGCGCCATCGTCGATGAGCCATGGCCGTGGCTCGTCTGGGGGACGGTCGGCTTCGGTCTGTTTTACGTCCCAATCTGTCTCGCCGCCGAGGTCGCCCCGCCTTGGCTCATCGCCGGCACGTGGCAAGTGACGATTATCGCCGGGGCGCTGTTGTCTCCGCTGTTCCGCCGCAGTGACGGGACGCGGGAACAGATTCCGTGGACGGCGCTCCGTTTCTCAGGACTGATTCTGTTCGGCGTCGTCTTGATGCAAGTCGAGTTCTTCGCCGATTTCGAGCCGCGCTTTTTGTGGATCGGAGTGGTGCCGGTGTTGATCGCCGCGTTCGCCTATCCGCTCGGCAACCGGAAGATGATGGCCCACACCGACCTCGACGTGTTCGAGCGCATCCTCGGCATGTGCATCGGCTCGCTCCCGGTCTGGCTCCTGTTGTTCGGCTACGGGCTGACGACGGGGGCACCATCGAGCACGCAACTGACGCAGACGCTCCTCGTCGCACTGTTATCGGGCGTCGTCGCGACGGTGCTCTTCTTCAAGGCGACCGACCTCGTCAAAAACGATATGGGGAAACTGGCCACCGTCGAGGCGACGCAGGCGCTCGAGGTATTGTTCGCGCTCATCGGTGAGTTGATTTTTCTTCAGGCGCATCTGCCGTCCGGGCTGTCGCTCGTCGGCATCTCGCTCGTCATGATTGGGGTCGTGCTGCATAGCCGAAGCCAATTCAAGGTGGAGGAAAAGCCGCACGTTGCGGCGAATCGATACGGGAAGGAGGGATGAACATGTCCTATGGATTGATTGGGAAATTGACGGCCGTCCCGGGTGAGCGCGAGACGCTGCTCGCGATTTTACTCGAGGCGGCCACGGCGATGGAACAGGAGCCGACGTGCGCGGCGTACCGGGTGAACGTCTCGCTCGATGACGAGTCGATCGTCGTCTATGAGGTGTGGGAAAGTATGGAGGCGCATCAACAGTCGCTGTCGCTCGAGACGACGCAGACGTTGATTGGGAAAGCAAAGCCGATTCTGGCCAATATCGAGCGTTTGGCCGTGTTCGAGCCGCGGGACGGTCATTAAAAAAATCCACGTCCGTGGACGTGGATAGGTGGTCAAGCTTTCGTTAAGCTGCCTTTTACTTGCTCATAAAACTCGTCCATCATCCCAGTCCGGCTACCGAGCTGGCAGATGAGTTCGAGCGTCTCTTTATAGAACTTTTTGACGAGTCCTTTGTTTTTGATGTTGTCCATCGACGCCATCGTCTTGTCGAGGTTTTGGAGAATCTCTTCAATCTGGTCGTCCGAGTCCGGTTTCACGACCGTCATATTGTCCGGAATTTTGACGACTTTGTCTTGCTCCTGATGACGGAACGACGCGCCGAAGCCGAGGTTCTCGATGAACAAGTGCGGCATCACTTTCTGACCGAAGAACTGCTTATGCCAGTCCGTCGCTTTCATCGTGTCCATGTCCTGCTTGAACGTGGACGCTGTCGAGACGTACTTTCTGAACAAGTCGGTCATGAACTTCTCGATGACCGGGATTTGAAGGGCGAAGACGTTTTTTAAGAGCGCGTCGAGCTGTGCGCGTGACAATTGTTGTTCGTTTGACATATCAGTTCCTCTTTTCTATAATACGATATCTTCATCGTATGGGATTGACGGACGTGCGTCAACGCATCCTAAAACATTTTTTCAGAATATTTAGTGTACGCTCGATGAGATATGAGATAATCAAGTCATGACAGACTTCACAGAAGGAGTGGTTCAGATGAATAAAACAATGAAATGGGCGGTCGCGCTTGGCGTGACGGGTGCCCTCGTCGCAACGATCGGTGTCGTCTCGTCCAGAGGGCGGACTGACGACACGACGCAGACGATCCGTGACCGTGAGCTCGGTTATGAGATTATTCTCCCATCGAAAATCGTCGAGGCGATTGAGCGCGGGGACGTCTATATCGAGAAGGCGCAGGATGTCGTCGATGTCGGCGACAAGAACAGCTACGGCACGTTCGATCTCTACTATAACGTCGAGGACGGTGACGACCAGTTGTTGTTCCATTTGGACTTGATTGACCGTGAACTATCGGAAGAGGCGTTCGCCCAGGAAGTCGGCTACGGCAACTACCTCGGTGCGAGCGACAAGACGTTCTTCTGGGTCGAACCGACCGAGGCCGTCCCGGGTGCCGAGGCGCACACGGACGAGATTGCCGAACTGCTCGAGACATTACCGGAGCTCGAATTCCGGACGTTATGAGTCCGCCCGCTACGGCGGGCTTTTTCGATTATGCTACAATATGACGTGAGGTGATTTCATGAATTGGACAGTAGAAGAAGTGAGACAGGCAGTACAAGTAGGGGTGCTCGAGGAAGCTGTCAACGCACATGACAAGATTGACGTGAAACTTGGACACGTAGCGGTCGGTCAGAACGACTACGCCGTCTATGATGACGACACGCTCGTCGGGTATATGGTGCTTTTCCCGTATCTCCCGAACGAGTATGAAGTGAACGCGCTCGTGCATCCGGACTATCGGAAACAAGGCGTCTTCAAGGCGCTCTTTGAAACGGCGAAACAGGACGCGAAACAGAATGGCTGTGAAGCGTTCACGTTCGTCATCGACCGCAAATCGAAGGACGGCAAGGCGGTCATCGACCATCTTGGCGCGGCGTACCAGTTCTCAGAATATAACTTGGTCCTTAAAAAAGCCGAGCTGTTCTTGAAGCCGGACGAAGTGTCGCTCCGCGAGGCGACGGACGCCGACCGTTCGCTCATCATCGAGACGCTCTCTGAAGCGTTCGGCGACCCCGTCGACGTGACGGAGAACATCTATCAACAGATTGATACGCCGGACCGCGTGACGTACATCGGTGAGGTCGACGGTCGTCCGGTCGGGGTCATCCGCGCGCTCCTTTCGGGCGAAGATGCCGGCAGCATCCACGCGTTCGGCGTCAAGGCGGACGAGCAAGGCAAGAGCTACGGCACGAAGATGTTGAAGCAGATGGTCCAGCAACTGTTCCGTATGGGCCGGACGAAGCTCGAGCTCGACGTCGAGACAGAAAACAAAGCCGCGCTCGAGATTTACAAGCGAGCCGGGTTCGCTGAAAACGGCGGCTATGAGTTCTATCTATTAGAACTGTGAGGTGAGACGAATGGTTCGGAATTTGAAATGGCTCGGTGCCGCGTTCGAGGCGTTCCTCGGCATCCCGGCAATCGGTGGGCTGTTCATCATCAGTATGGGCTACACACCGCTCGGGTTCATGCTCGTGTTCCATATCGTCTTGCTCGTCTTATCGGTGTCGCGGCTGAAACGAATTTCAGTCGGGGCCATCGTCGGCATTACGGCTTCGGTACTCGGGGTCATCCCGCTCATCGGCATGGTGCTACACTGGGCAGCCGCGATTGCGCTCGCGCTCGATGCACTTATGACGACGCACAACGAAGAACGTAAGACAAGTGAAGATGACCGTTTTTAATCAAGACGCTCTCGGTGACGAGGGCGTTTTTTCATTGACCAAAACTTCAACTGAAAACGCTATACAAAAGCTGGGATTTGGACGATATAGTAGGTGATGAATTACACAGAGGAGGAACTCATAGTGAAGCTATTCAAAAACTTTACGACCCAACTGCTCGCTTGGATTTTGGTCACATCCTTTATCACGGGCGGAGCGGTCGGCTGGATCACGCTCTTACTGCTCACGGAGCTTGAGATGGCGAAAGGTCAGGTCATGCTCGTCGGGACGGCCGTGGCCTTGCTTATTTCAGGGATTGGCGGTGCCGTCATCTACTTGATTGCCCGTCGCCCGCTCAAGGCGATCGAATTGGCGTCGGACAAGGCAGTCGAGGTCGGCAACGGCGATTTGACGGTCGCGTTCGCGGACGAGACGACGACAGACCGTTCGGAGATGGGGCGTCTGCTCCTCTCGATGGACAACATGGTCGGACACCTACGTGAACAAGGGACGAACATGCGCTATACGGCGGACCAGCTCACAGGTTCGGCACAAGAGATTGCGGCAGCGGTCCAAGAAGGCAATATCGCCGGCGAGAACATCCGTCAAGCGATGGACGCCTTGAACAAGATGCTCGAGGATAACGTCAGCGCGACGTACAGCTCGATGGATTTGCTCGGTGCCGTCGCTCGGACGATGGAGAAGATCCGCAACGAGATGGGCTCAGCGCTTGAATCAGCGAGTGAGATGCAACAAGAGGCGGAGAGCGGCAAAGGCCTCGCCTCGTCGTCGGTCGATGCGATGCATGCGATTGCTGACAAAGTTGAGCAATCGTCGACGCTCAACAGCAAGTTGACAGAGATGACGGGCGAAATTTCGCGCATCACGGACGTTATCAGCGACATCTCGGCGCAGACGAACTTGCTCGCCTTGAACGCGTCGATTGAAGCGGCACGGGCTGGCGAACATGGGCGCGGCTTCGCGGTTGTCGCGGCCGAGGTCAAGAAGCTCGCTGAACAGACGGCGAACTCGACGCAAGAGATCACGGATTTGATTGTCGACGTCAAACGTCTCGTCGGCGATACGTCGTCCTCGATGGCGAACGTGAAAGCGGAAGTGGAGACGGGCGTCGGTCTCGTCGAGAAGGCGGGCGGTGCGTTCGCATCAATCCACAACTCGGCAAACGAAGTGTACAGCCACGTCCATTCGGTCGATGCGCTCTTGGATGAGTCACGCGGACAGATCGACTCGGTCGTCACGAACTCGGCCGGAATTGTCGGCATGGTCGAAGAGGCGTCACGCTACGCGACGGAAGTCACGTCGGCGGCGAGCCAACAGGCGGCCAGTCTCGGTGAAGTGAACGGCGCGATGACGGAGCTCGTCCGTGTCGCGGAGAGTTTGCAGAATGAGACGGAGCAAGTGAAGGTAGAAGCGTAAGGAGGAGCGGCCCAGCGATGGGTCGTTTTTTATTTCCATTAATTATAAAAAAAGTTATTTAAGACCTAAAAATTGAATTATAATGATTTTATGAAATTGTAGGAGGAATATTACATGGCAAATCAATTAACTGTTAATAAAGTGAACGAAGTATTAGATTGGGGCTATGAAAAAGCATTGACCGGTTTACCTGGGATGGATACAGCATATGAATTGGCTGAAGAGTATACGAAGAAGTATGGAGTGGACCAAGGGATTGATAAACTAATCACAACGCAGCTCGCTAAATGTGGGACGAGTGGATTTTTGACGGGACTAGGGGGTTTGATTACATTACCGGTAGCCGTCCCTGCTAACATCAGTTCAGTCCTGTTTATTCAAATGCGAATGATTGCTTCAATTGCAATTATGCGAGGGTATGATGTAAAAGATGACCAAGTACGTACATTTGTTTATGCTTCACTAACGGGAAAAGCCGCCACTGATATTTTGAAGCAAGCGGGTGTTCAAGTTGGGCAAAAATTAGCAGTAAATATGATTAAAAAGTTACCTTTTGAAGTTATAAAAAAAATTAATAAGGCTGTTGGGTTTAGACTGATGACGAAGTTCGGACAAAAAGGCGTCATTAACATGGGAAAAATGGTGCCACTAGTTGGAGGGGTTATTGGCGGAACGTATGATGCGACTACGACAAAATTGATTGCCAACGCAGCTAAAGACATTTTTGTTGAGATGACACCCCAGCTCACGTGAAAAGTATTTACCATGACCCTCTCGGCAACAGTTGAGAGGGTTTTTAGTTCTCGTTTTGTAAAAGAGCAAACCTACTTTGTCTACTTGAACTAGTATGCATAACGAAAGGATGAGTACGAAAAATATGAATGATTTAGGGGAGCAATTAAAACGGTGGACGGAAAGCACGGCAAGCCACATAGAGAAATGGATGCGCGGGATGGATTCCATGTTAGGTCAAGCGCTTGCAGATTGGGTGGCTCAAGAAAAACGAGTCATTGCGTTTCAAAAACAAACTCGTGAAGTGGAAGACAAACTGAAGAAACATGACCTTGTCATTCAAGAACTAATAACTCGTTTGTATCAACATGATGATTCTCAGCGTCTGAATCAACAGGCTCGTTTTCAACAGACATTGCGAGAAAAAGTGAATCGGATTGAAACGTTACATCGCGAACTTCAAGAAAAAGAAGAAGTTGTTATGAAGAGTCACCTTGCTGTTCAACAATTATTGTTCAAAGTGGACGAGTCAAAATCCAGAGAAACAAAACTTCAAGAAGATGTAGAAAAACAAAAAATGAAATTACAAAAATTTCATATCGAAAAAAACAAATTGGAAAATCAAATTAAAGAAATGACATCAAAATTGTCAGATGATAATCTTCAGGCTAATGCGAAAGTACTTTTCAAGGCACAGATTCAAGAAGCAGAGAAGCGAATTGAAGAGATTGAAGCACGAGAACAATCGGTCTGTGAACAAAATAAACGATATGAAGAAGAACTCCAAAAAGTACGACATCAAAAATTAGAACTTGATCAAAAGGTTGCTCAAATGGAAGTGGTCCGTGATGCCTTACTAACAGATAAACAGAAATTGCTCCATGACGTCGCTTCTCATGAAAAGCAAATTCAATTTGCCATTCAAGAAAGTGAATGCCTTCAAAAGCAACTCCAAACGAGTAGAGAAGAGCAAGAAGCGGCATATTCGTTATGGAGTGAAGAATTAGAAAAAAGATCCGCAATCGAGCTTGAAAAAGAGAAAATCAATCGCCAATACGATGAAGTGATAGAACAATGGAGTTTGGATAAGAAAAAACACTTGCAAAAAGAAATGCGGCTTCAAAAGAAAATTGGGCGTAGGGTAGGTGGAAGTATCCCGAACATATATGTGGAGAAGGAATTCGAAAAAGACTATTTGGAATTGTCCGAGCAGGAGCAGACTGGCGTCGATGCGGCTCTCTACGAACTTTCGCTTGGATGGCATACGGGGAATGTGACATTTAGACCGAATAGCGTTAAAGGAAAGTCGACAACTTATAAGGAATATGGGTGGGGATCTTCTCATCGCATACCGGGACGTTTATATGTCAAGAGAGAACAAACAGGTTATCGTGTGTATCGAATAAGTCGTACAAAAGATGGAAACCATCGATTAAGTCAAACGCGGGTGATTGAATGGATAAAAAATCAATAAAAATTGCCAAGAATGTTAAACAATCGAAACGACACTCCGATATAGAGTATGGTAACGATAAAACGTTCCAACTAATACAAGGTGAGGGGCCGGCCTAAGCCTTGTATGCTCGGACAAATGGATTTGGAAGAGCGGAAAAAACTCAAACCTATGGAGGGAAATTACAATGATTATTAACCACAACCTTAACTCGATGAACGCACACCGCAACATGTCAATCAATACAACACAAACAGGCAAAGCGATGGAGAAATTATCTTCAGGTCTTCGCATCAACCGTGCTGGTGACGATGCAGCTGGTCTTGCAATCTCTGAAAAAATGCGTGGACAGATTCGCGGTTTGGATCAAGCGTCGCGTAACGCACAAGATGGCATTTCTTTGATTCAAACAGCTGAGGGTGCATTAAACGAGACGCATTCAATGCTTCAACGTGTACGTGAACTTGTTGTTCAAGCTGACAACGGAACTAACACTACAGCAGACCGTGATGCAATTCAAAAAGAAATCGGTGAGTTGTCAAATGAAATCACTGATACAGCTGAAAAAACGAAGTTTAACACTTTGAGCCTCATCAATGGTAGTGCTGGTGTTCAAGTGTCTGGTGGTACAGCAATCGCAGGTTTAGTTACTGCAGCTGGAGCTAAAATTGATGTAAGTAATGCCGATCCTAGTTCGACATACACTTTGTCTCGGACTTTAAACGATATCACTTTGACAAACGGTTCTGTATCACAAACTATTTCTGTTGCTAATGCAGCAGCAGTAGCAACTGGTACTGAATTAAACTTTGATTCACTAGGCGTTAAATTGACTACAGGTTCAGTTACTGACTTCTCTCAAGCTGCTAATGTAGGTACAATTACTACTGGTGCATCTGCGGCTTTGAAATTCCAAATTGGTGCTAACAACACAGCTAACGAAGCAATTAACCTTTCAATCGGCAATATGCGTGCTGACTCTCTTGGTAATGCAGTTGCCGGTCAGAAAGTAAGTGATATTAACGTTACTAGCACGACACAAACGTATAACACGCGAATTGATATCTTGGACAAAGCGATTGCTACTGTATCTACTGAGCGCGCTAACCTAGGTTCTAAACAAAACCGTTTAGAGCATACAATCAATAACCTCGGTACTACTTCTGAAAACTTGACAGCTGCTGAATCACGTGTTCGTGATGTAGACATGGCTAAAGAGATGATGAACTTCACGAAGAACAACATCCTTAACCAAGCTGCTCAAGCTATGATGTCGCAATCGAATCAACAGCCGCAAGCTGTTCTTCAATTGCTCCGTTAATTGGCACTATAACAAGCTATAAAACTCCCACGACTCGACAAGAGTCGCGGGAGTTTTTTAACTTACATACACAGCCTCGACTTCTCTTAATCTGTTTTTCTTAATGTCCTGCCACTTGTACACAACAGACCAATATGTTCTGCCTAACACATCTGCGATTTCTTGATCTGTCTGTCCTCGTAATTTTGAAGTGACAATATACTCGATGTCTTCCTCCGTATAATCATTTTTAGGTTTAGAGGTAAGCACTACTTTATCAGGATTTTCGTCTTTTTCTCGTGACAAGCGGTAGTCCCAATCCAACTTCCAAGCCATCGACGGGATTTCAGTGGCATACGATTTTGTGAACTCAAGGAAATTGAGGGCTTCTTGGGTCTTCTGTATTCGTAGAATGTAATTATGCCCATCGTTTCGTCGGCTTAACACAAACTGGTGTCCAAACGTATCGTGAATGAATTGGCTTAAATAGTTCAACTCAGATGGATGGAAAGCTTGGAGGTATAAAGCGATGTGTGGGGTCAAAATGATTTGATTTTTATTGGAGCGACTCGACCTTGTTAAACAAAGACTGCCGTCATCAAGATAGAGCACTAATAAAAAGACTGGGTCGGTACACTCTGAAAGCAGATGAAGCGGGACGCTTTTTTTACCGGCAATATACAGTTGGCCACGGAGCCAAGTGAATAATTCATCATATTTTGAAGTGAGCGATGCGCTTGTCCCATTGTTATTCTTGATGATACCCGAGAAAATACGAGGTGCCTGTTGCAATTTCCATTCCCGGTACTCAAGCTGCTTGATAGAAAAGTGTTCTCCATACCGTAAATTTGCATTCGGATATTTTTTCTTTTGAATACAGATATGACCGTCTCCTAGCAAAGTTCCTAACAATAAACTTTTCTCATAAATTGTCAACTCGTCCCACTTCAAATTTAACCCCTCCTGATAAGAACTTACGTTCGTATATTATATACCCAACTGGTTTCACAGTATTCTTTTGTTTCTACTTAAGATTAGACGAATTAGTGAACGTGATAATATTGAAGATTACGAATCTGATGCCGATATAGATAATGAAGAAATCATAATGAGGTGTGACAGCTTATGAATCCAATTATCTCTGAAGTCCGGCTTCACCTACCTTCTTCTGTCTTGCCGTATGAACAAACGAAAAACGTGTTCGTCGAAGCGAATCAAAAGACCCTCGCCGACGAAGGCATCGTAATTCTCCCGACGCCTCAACACGTGACAAAGTTAGAGGCAGCTGTCGAGAAGGCGAACCAAGTGCTAGATCAACAACGTACCGGTTTGAAATTTATGAAACATGAAAAATTAAACGACTACTATATTCAAATCGTTGATATGAACAACGAAGTCATCCGTGAAATCCCAAGCAAGAAGTCGCTTGACTTCTTCGCGGCATTTATGGAATTCAATCAGCTCTTCGATGAACGTATATAAAGGAGGTACATCATGACAACACCTATTAGATTTGGTGGACTTGCTAGTGGAATCGATACTGATACAATTATCAAACAATTGATGCAAGCAGAACGATTACCAGTCGATAAACTTGAACAAAAGAAACAGACGACTGAATGGAAACGAGATGCCTACCGTGAAATTAACCGTTCACTTATGACATTACGCAATAGTGCAGTTGATCTTATGTTTAGCCGTAATTTTTATGCGAAAACATCTAGCTCCTCTGATGATTCACGTGTTTCTGTGGTAGCTGGGCCATCAAGTGGGAACACCGCAATTCAAATTGAATCTGTTTCAAAGCTGGCGACAGCTGCGACTCAAGTTGTCATCCCTAAAGACAAAAACGGAGTAAATGTAACGAACGCAACTAAAATAGCAGACATGGAGTTGCAAGTTGCGACTCAAGAAATAAAGTTAGAAACTGCAGTGAAAGAGTGGGAAATCACACCCAAACCAAAAGCTGCAGAAAGTATTGTCTTAAAAACAGCTAGTGGTGACACGATTGCTGCAGAGTTATATACGTATAACGAAACAACTGGAAAGTTAACAATGAACGATGGATCTGACTTTGCAGCAGGCACGACTAGTACGTATGAATCAGGCTATCAGATTCAGATTAGAACGAGCGTAGATGGAGATTTTAAAACGATTAAAGTCTCAGAAGATGCGACAATGCAAGATTTGGTCGCTGCTTTAAACGGAAAAGATACAGGGATTTCTGCATTTTTTGAACCTGTCTCAGGCAAAATGTCGATTACTCAAAAACAGACTGGAGAAAATCAAATTATTGAATTTGATACAACCACGAAGTTAGCGTTTCGAATTGCAGATACATCTCTACCGATTAAAGGTGCAGATGCAGAATTTGTTGTTAATGGAATTGACATGAAACAAAGCTCAAATACTGTCACGATTGATAATATGACCGTTACTCTGAAATCTGAATTTGCATCAGGCGCAGTCACGCTCTCAGCCGCAACTGATACTCAAAAGGTTTTCGATAATATTAAAGGCTTTGTCGATAAGTACAACGAAACAATTGATTTGATGAACAAAAAAGTCAAAGAAGACCGTTTTCGTTCTTTTGCACCGCTTACTCAAGCACAGCGCGGGGAACTGTCTGAAGATGAAATCAAAAAGTGGGAAGAGAAAGCAATGAGCGGAATGCTTCGTGGAGATACGATTGTTCGCAGTGCCATGGATACATTACGCAGTAAGTGGTCCATGACTGCGTCTTCCACGAATGACGATACGATGAAACAGCTATTCCAGATTGGTCTTTCGACCGGAGCTGACTTCACAAATGGTGGAAAAATCGAGCTAAACGAAGAGAAACTCAAAGCCGCCATCGAAAAAGACCCAGATCAGGTGTACCAACTATTCACTAATGCTGAGAGTGGACTACTCCCACAAATTCGTGATACAGCTGTTTCATCGAGATCGTCGATTACTCGGATTGCTGGTGCTGACGGTGCCGGTGCTCCGACGTATTCAATGGGGCGTGAGATGACTGCGATAGATACACGTATTCAGCGCTTGAATGACTTACTTGTAAATAAAGAAAACGCCTACTACCGTCGCTTCGCAGCGATGGAAACGGCGATGAATCAGGCGAACTCGCAAGCCGCCTCATTGCAACAGTTCTTAGGCGGAGGCATGTAAGAGGAGGAATTTAAATGGTAGCCAATCCATATGCAGCATATCAAAACAACGCGGTCACGACCGCAAACCCACAGGAACTGACGCTCATGCTTTATGACGGAGCGCTCAAGTTCATGCGCCTCGCCAAACTCGCCATCGAGCAAGGAAATCCAGACTTAAAGAACACGAACATCCAGAAGACGCAAGCTATCTTCCAGGAGATGCGTTTGACGTTGAATAAGGATGTCGCCATCTCGGCAAACTTGGATGCGCTTTATGAATACATGTGGCGTCGTCTCGTCGATGCGAACGTCAAGAACGATACGACGATCCTCGACGAAGTACTCGATTTCACGACGGAGCTCCGCGACACGTGGAAGGAAGCGATGAAACTCGCGAAGCAAGCATGAGACCTATCGATGAAATTATCTTCAAAACGCAACGATTAAAGGATTTGTTGGCGAAAGTCCCGGAAGAACCGACGTACGACACATGGATGGACCAAATCCATGAGTTGCTAGACGACCGTGAGCAATTGCTCGCGGCTCATGGACCGGACTTGAAGGATGCCGACCAGACCGTGATTCGTCAGCTCGTCGATGACAGTCAACAGATTGCACGCTTAATCGAGGCGGAACATCAACGGCTCGGGATGACGCTCGGGACGGCGCGGCAAGAACGGAAGACCGTCAAATCATACGTCGACCCATACGAAGACGTCGATTCGAATTTCTCGGGTTTATTCGACCAACAGACATGAAACAGCTCGAAGGCGCGCCTTCGAGCTGTTTTCGTTTATGAAGCTTTGACTTGCCGTCGTATTTTCAACAGTATTCTAGACAAGGTAAACAAAATCAGACCGCTCACATTGAATTTTAAATACGTGACTAAAGCGTCTTGCAGTGACGTCACCGGCAGAAAACCACTGAATATGACGAGCGGCAGAATCGTTACATGCATCGTGGCCCAATGAATGAAAATCTGTTTCGGGAACGACCAACGTCTCACTTCATAGATGACACTCGTCAGACCGAGGAAAAATGCCATCCCGCCATAGACGAGCATGTTGGTCACACCATCTTGATTTCCGCTCCACCACTGAAACCCGGCAAGCACCCCGAACACCGCAAACCACGTCACACCGCGAACCAATCCTCGCTTCAAAAAAGCCATCTAGATCGTCCTTTCTATCGCTTGTTGGTTTCTTATACGATTTGATTTGGAAAAAGTTTCAATCTAGATGTGAGGATGCAAAGACGTCTGTTTTCGTATAAAATCGGGTAAATACCACTGTAACCGTTGCTTCTTTTCTGGAAAGGGGAGGGAAACGAGATGAGTGAGAAAAAAGTGAAACCTGAGTCAGCGAAAGACCGTCGTTACTTCGTCTACGGTCCAGAAGGGGCGTACGATGAGTATGTGGAACGCGACCCGAAACTTGAGGCGTATGTCGAGGACGATGCGCCGATCGAAGACGGTCCCGATCCGTATGAAGAAGAAGAGCTCAAATCAAGAGGATAAATCAGTCGAAGTCAAGGTCGTTTCCATGACCTTGACTTTTATTTGTTCAGGGTGATAACCTTCAACTTTTTCTTACACCGGTCAGGCTAGACAATCCAGTATGCTCATCTTATCAACCACCACTCATACGAAAAAGGAGAGAGTTAAGATGAACATGAAACGATACGGATTGTTGCTAGCCTTGCCAATGACACTGCTTGTCGGCTGCGGGGAAGCCGATGAACTGAAGACGACCGCGACCGATACGGAGGAAGTCGTCGAGGCAGAGAAGACGGAAGAACCGGCTCCAGAATCAACAACAGATGAGGAAGTTCAGGAAAGTGAGCTCGGCTCGAATCAGATTTACATGAAGAACAAGGCGCTCGACATCAAAGAGACGATCGGCTCCGTCAACTTCGCCATCGATAAGGTCCAGACGTCACGGCTCACGGTGAACGAGATGTATCGCGATTCGTTCGACGGACAAGAAGAAGTGACGGTCGTCGCAATGAATATGATCGTTGAGAACACGATTGATGAGACGGTCAATTTTTATCCGGATCAAGCGACGCTCGTGACGAATACGGGTGAACAAGTATCAGCGGACTTGTGGTTCTCTGATGACGTCGGCGGGGAGTTTCTCGGCAAAGTGAAGAAGGAAGGGAACGTACTGTTCTTCGTCAAAGCGATGCCGGAAGAGTTGGCGGAAGTGAAAGTTGTCATCGACGGCCCATCTGACGAGAACTATCAGTCGATCGGGGAATCCCGTTACGAATATACAATCAACGTCGAGAAATAAGCAATGGTCGCTCCAGGGAACTGGTGCGGCCGTTCTTGTATGGATTATCCATAAATGAGTTGTCTCTCTCTTCAGCTTCAGACATGATGAAAGTAATCGATATCGCAAAAGGGGAAATTGGGATGAGTGAAACACGCACCGTTCAAGTGGAAAAGTATGATGGAAGCCTGCATTACGAATGGACAAGCCGACTCATCGACGAGGATGACGAACGCATCCTGCTATACGCTGGACCAGGGCGGACGTTGCAACACCATACCCGCCAAGCTTGTTATACGTATGAATCACATTCGCTCGAATGTTTCATGCGCCGAGACGGATTCACGGTCCAACTCGATTTAGAGACGGACGGGTCGATTCGTCATTACTGCAACATCGGGCTCGTTCCTCGACTAAACGAAGACGTCATCACGTTCATTGATTTAGACCTCGACCTTGTGGCTGATGGAGGAGGAGAGTGGCGGCTTGTCGATGAAGAGGAGTTTGCCGTCAATCGGGTCCGGTTCGGCTATCCGGACGATGTCGTGGCACATGTTTGGAACACGATCGCAGACGTGAAACGGCGAATCGATTCGGGTGCGTTTCCGTTCGACGGGTCACTTGAACGACGGTTGCTGACACTCGCCAAGGAACAATCGTTCGGGTCTCCATCTACTTGACCAGGAAAGCAGTCCTGTTGTTTAACCGTTAGAAAACCCGCTCTAGGCGTCGACAACGTCTGCCAGGAGCGGGCGAGTTTGTGCTCTAAGTATTGCTTACGAGACGTCAGCCGTTCCGTTGATGCGGCAACGGAATCGTCAACACGTTCCAGTTCTCACCGGCGAACAGCTTCGCGAGATAGACGATCTGTCCGACGTGATAGCTGTAGTGGGACACTTGCTTCTCGATCGCCCAGATGACGCTCTTCTCTTCACCGCGGATGAAGACGGTCTTGCCGAGGTCTTCTTGCGTGAGGCTCGCTAAGACGTCGTCCAACAGTTGCCAACGTTCATCCCACGTCGCCATCAGTTCGGCGCGTGACTGGTGCTGGTCCTCGAACTCGGCGTCGCGGTTCCGGTCCGGCTTCTCGCCGTCCGTCGTCAGAAAGTCGGTCCAGCGCGATTTCATGTTGTTCGAGATGTGCTGCACGATGACCGCGATCGAGAGCGTGTCTTTCGCGAGCACACGATGCATATCCTCGTCGTTCACTTGCTTCAACGCGTTCTCGGCGAGCTGTTTCTGTTCTTGGAAAATTGAGCGTACCGTTTCGATATAGCTGGCTTCAAACATGGAATGACCTCCTTTGGATTCCTACTAACCATACCCCAATCTGAACGTGATAAAAATAATAGTAAAATAGCGAAATCCGCATTATAATGAGACTGAACCGTGCAAGACGCCACCGCGCGGTCGGTTCTTGGGTGCCCTGTTTAGGTTTTGATGCGAGTCATGTGGCGTATATCTCCTTTCGGTTTGGGGGTTCACCCGTGAAGAGAACCGACCGCGTTTGTCCGTGAGTGGATGAGCGCGGTTTTTTGTATGCGAAAAGGGAGAGCCGTGGCTCTCCCTTTTAGGCGTGCTCGATTCTAAAGTCTTCCCAGTGTGACCGGGCCTGGGTACGAATCCGCTCCGACACTTCCTTGCTGCCGAGCAAGATGCCGTACCAACGTCTTGCGTCCTCATACAGACCGAGCGCGGCCGACAAGTCGGCGATCCGCAACATGAGCTGGTCGTACGGGAGGCCGGTCCGGATTTGATCCGTGTACGCCTCCTGCACCTCGTTGTACTTGTCGAGCGTCCGCTTCATCCATTCCTTCTCAGACGCCTCGTTCCCCGTCAGGCGATACATCCAGACGAGCCGCATGCCGAGCATGGCGACGACGGACGGCTTCTGGCCGCTCAATTGGGCCGTCACGACGGCGAACTTATAGAGCCGGATGACGTGCTCGGCCGAACGGTCACCGTTGAGCGCCTCGGCGTTGACGCGGTCGAAGTAGCCCGACTCGAGCGCCTCGCGATTGTTTTTCCGTACCTTGTCAAACGAGTCATGGAAGACGAGATGACAATGACTGCAGACGGTCGGCTCATAAAAGTACGGGTTGGCGCCATCGTACGTCGTATAGCCGTCCTTCGCGACTTCCTGCGGCCGGATGTGGCGCGACAGCACGCGCGGCGTCTCGCTCTGTTTCAAACAATACGGACACTTCACTTTTTTCGAAAAGATATGTTCTGCCATTGTCTCACCTCACACGTATACGTTGACGAGCAGGCCGCGAATCTCACCGACTTGGTCGAGGAGCGACAAACGTGACGCCTCGCCCGAGATGACTTGATCGGTCAAGGCGAGCAGCTTCTGGTCGACCTGTTCGACAATCTTATAAATCTTGGCGCGGCCGCGGCGGTTGAAGCCGCGTTTGTCCTCGAGGCGGAGTGCCGCGTCGACGGCGTCTTTCATAAAGTCTTTAATGAGTTGCTTATATTCAGCGAGCGACTCGACCGTCTGGCTCTCGGCGAGGAGCTCGCCTTTCTCGTGGATGGCCGCGATTTGGCGTTGGAAGCGCTCGTGCTCGCGGTCCTCCCGCTTTTGACCGATGACGTTCTGGAACGAGACGCCGGGCTCGGTGTCAGGGCGTTTCGCCTTACTGGCGCCGTGAAGCGACTGCGTCTCCATGATGCGACGAATGTCCATAGGGATCCGTCCTTCCTTAAGTTAGTTCAACAATTGTAGCACGCCTTGCGGCAACGCGTTCGATTGGGCGATCATCGCCATGCCGGATTGGTTCAAGATGTTGAGTCGGGCGAAGTCCATCATCTCACGTGCCATGTCGGCGTCGCGGATGCGTGACTCGGAAGCCGTCAAGTTCTCAGACCCGATCGTGACGACGCTCACATTCGCCTCGAGCCGGTTTTGGATGGCGCCGAGTTTCGAACGTTCGAGCGAGACTTTTTGAATCGCGGCATCGAACTTGGCGATGGCGTCATTGGCGCCACCTTGCGTCGTCACGTCAAGACCATCAATTCCGAGCGCGCCGGCGCGCATGTCGTCGACGTTCAAGACGACGCCTTCGCCGCTGCCGGCCCCGAGTTGGAAGAAGAGTGTCTCATTGCCGGCGATAAAGTCACCGTTCATGATCTTCTTCGAGTTGAACTCGGTCGTCTCGGCGATCCGGGTCACTTCATCCGTGAGGGCAGCAATCTCGTCTTGAATCGCCTTGGCGTCATCACCGCTCAGCGTCCCGTTCGACGCTTGGACCGACAGCTCGCGCATCCGTTGCAGGAGGGAATGGGTCTCGCTCATCCCGCCTTCGAGCGTCTGCGTGAGCGAGATGCCGTCGAGGGTGTTGCGTTCGGCCATCGACAGCGAGTCGAGACGGATGCGCATCTTCTCAGAGATGGCGAGCCCGGCCGCGTCGTCGGACGCCTTGTTGATGCGGACACCGCTCGAGAGGCGATCCATCGTCTTCTTCATCGTCGCCTGGTTGACCGTGAGCGACGAGTAGGCTTTCAGTGCTTGCACGTTATTGGTAATTTTCATAACGGTTTCCTCCTGAAGGTACGGGTTGGAGTCGGGCGTTCTCGATCGCCTCGGCCCACGTCTGGTCGAGCTCGGTCGCGAGGCCGTGAAGCTCCTCGATTTTGTCCATGTCTTGTTCAATCAACGCCTCGAGGCTCGATTTGGCCATATACAAGTAAAGCTCATCGAGTTGGGCCGAGATGATGCCGCCGCCGTCGTGAAGTCCTTGGTGGAGCTTCGCGAGCAGTTCGCGCGCTTGGCGCAAATGGCGGTTGCGTTCGGCGATTGTCGCCGTCTGGGCTTGTTCATAGTGATAGACGAGCGCGTGGAGCATCGCTTGCGTCAGCTCTTCCGGGCTCATTTCGTATAGTCGGTTCGGGTTCATGATGGGTCTCCTTTGATGGTGTCGAGTTCTTCAATCAGTAATAGCACTTCGGCCATGACGTCATACAGTTGCGGCGGAATCGCGTCCCCGAGGTCGAGGTCAAGCAGGTGGCCAAGGAGCGAATGGTCATGCTCGATGGCGACGCCGCGTGATCTCGCCTCGTCTAAAATCTTATCGGCGACGGCGCCCGTTCCGCGGGCGACGACGACCGGGGCGCGGTCGATCGTCTCGTCATAGCGGACGACGGCAGCCGTCTTGCGTTTCGTCAAATCCATGCGTTGATACATAACAGCCTCCTAGATACGGAAATCATAGCCGGTCGTCTCGAGCGTCGGACGCTCGGTCTCCGGTCGGTCCGTCTTCGTCAATGGGCGGAACTGGGTCGTCACACTCTTATAGCCGATCGCCTCGAGCGTCGTCTCGATGTTGCCGAGCAGGGGACGCGCGAGTGCTTCGACGGTCGGGTCATCGTGTTCGAGCGTGAGCCGGAGATTCCGGTCGATCGCTTCGAGCTTGACGCCGATCTCGCCGAGCCGTGGCGTCTCGAGCCGAATGTAGAGCACGCTGTTCTCCCAGTCGACGACGTCCCCGGCCTCACGGTTTTGGATATGGACGTGGATGCCGGTGTCAATCTCTTGGACTTTCGCCGGCAAGGCAAGGATGAGCTGATGGAGCTGCCCACCGTCCAACCGGTTCAACGTCTGTTGGACTTGGAAGAACGAGGCGAGTCGTTGTGCCTCGGGTGTCGCCGCGTCGGCTTTCAATGACAACGTCGACGCCTGGATGCGCTGCGCCGTCTCTTGGATGACGCGGCCCGATAGGTTCGGGTCGACCTTGAACGGCGTGACGCGCGGCAGTTCACCGGCGCGGGTCGCCTGATGCGGGATGTATTCGAGCCGGACGTGGTTCGGCACGTACCGGAACTCGTTCAAGCTGGCGCGCACTTCTTTGATGAGCACTGCGCTCTCGGCCGGTTTCGTCGACAGCAGGCCGAGGGCGACGTCGAGCTTCGCTGTCATCGCGACGAGCGCCTTCTCTTGGGTCGCGCTCGTATGTAACAAGGCGTCCGTCTTTTGGATGAGTTGCGTCAAGCGAGTCGACACCGTCTCGAGAGCGGGTCTTGCTTGATGCGGGTTCGTCTCGACGAGGGCGGCAACTTGGCCGAGCTGTTTCGTCACCGTCACTTGTTCGCTTCGGAACGTGTTCGTCACGGTCGCGAGATGCGTCGTCACTTCCTTGACGAGCACCGGTCGTCCGAGGACGGGTGGTAATGCCTCGCGCGGTTCAATTCGCGTCGGACGTGGCTCGGGTAACTCGTTGATGAGCCGGTCGACCGTATCCGGCGTCGGCGTCATGCGCTCGCTGACGGGACGCGACAGGTTGACGTGTTCGATGAACCGTTCTTTCTGCGGGTACGGCGCGTCAGGTGGCGGTGGTTTCATTTGTTGTCTCGCTTCATCTAATGACGCGATGGCGAGGTCGCGCGCGACATCACGCGGGAGCGTCGGCGCCTCGACCGTCTTCAGCCAGAGGACGGCATCTCGCATGTCGCCTTTAAAGACGGTCTCGAGCAGACGCACCGTGTCCTCGTTCATCGGCAGCCGTCCTGATTGGAGCAAACGGCTGACGGCACTCCGGACCTCGGGCGGGAGCGATGCGAGCAACGCCTGAATCTTCGTATCGAGTTTCACCGGTTGACCGCTCGGCATGTCCGGCGTCTCCGGCTCAGGTTTGACGACGATCGTCGCGATGAGCTGGCCGTCTTGTTCGGCGAGTGTCAGTTGGAACGGGTTCGTTTTCGGGAGCCCGCCCTCGAACGTGACCTCGACGTGCTCGCCATTGATTTTGACGATCCCGGAGTCAGGGCCGGTCTGTTTGACGAGCTCGGCTTTATAGATGCGATTCGTCTGGATACCGGCTGTGACCGCGACGGCTGCGGTCATGGGGGCTTGGATTTGCATAGTTGTCACCTCGAACAATATATCGACCTCTTTTTCAAAAAGTGAAGCGAAACCGGCAGAAAAAAACCTCCCGTCGAATCGACGGAAGGGTCAAGAGTTGAGCGTTGCGCTCTGGTTTAATTGTTGGAACCGAGCGACGAGTTCGCCCGTCGCTTTCAATTGATTGCGGAGGACGTATGAGGTCGCGTTCGTGGTGATCCGGTGACCGTTCTGGGTGACGACCAAGCCTTTCGACTCGATCGGGTCACTCGTGATGTCACGGACGTGCGACCAGGCGTACCATTCACACTCAGGTCGCTTCGGGGACATCGTCGGGAAAAAGACGAGACCGGACGTCGGTTCGATGACGACTGGCACTTTGCCTTTGATGCCGGCGACGCGCTTGGCGACGAAGATGCGCTCCTCAATCGAACTGCTGTACTGGCGGCATGAGAGCTGCAGGAGCTGGTAGGGCCGGAGCGGGGTCGTAATCTCGGAGCCGTCCTCGAGAATGACGCGCGATTGCGCGGACATCTCATAACAAGGCAGGATGGCCACCGTCCGCTTCGTAATACGGTACTTTTCCTCGGAATGGTAGGGGCGCATATGGCTGCACCGTCCTTTTCGTATTAGATTTTCAGGCTCGGCTCGCCCAAATGGCGTACAAACCTAAATCATCCCTTCCATGATATATCACAAAATATGTAAATTCAATATCTCTATATGAAAAGTAGGGAAATAGAATTCCAATGTAAGCCAAAAGACGATTCATTTACAAAAATATGAGAAAGTGTTTGTCACGCTTCCAAGAAGGTGGTAAGATTACCGATAGAGGGAAAGCCTCTGTATTCTTCAATGGTGAAAGGAATGGATTTACACATGGTAGGTAAAGTAAAATGGTTTAACTCAGAAAAAGGTTTTGGATTCATCGAAGTAGAAGGCGGCAAAGACGTATTCGTACACTTCTCTGCAATCCAAACTGACGGCTACAAATCACTTGACGAAGGTCAAGAGGTAGAATTTGAAATCGTTGATGGCGAGCGTGGCCCACAAGCGGCTAACGTTACAAAATTATAATTTCAAGCCGTAAGCCGGTTCCCTCGTGGAGCCGGCTTTTTATTTTCCTTACATAGCGTCCTTCGAATCAAAATCGCGTTTAAGAACGGGCAGAACGGGTAGTTTCTTTTTATACCGCCGATTCAAGTTGAAGACGACGCAATCGGAACAAAATTGTCATTATTTTCTGATGATAACGTTTTCAAACGATTTGAATTCGGGGTATACTATAAATGAGCCACCTGGTTCCACTTTCTTTTCAGAAATGAAGCAGGAGATTCGGTCCAAATCGACGAATCATTGGGTCAAGCGGTTATTTTAAGGAGGAGTTCAGATGATTTATAACATTCGCGGCGAAAACATTGAAGTCACACCAGCTATTCAAGACTATGTCGAGAAAAAGTTGGACAAATTGACTCGGTATTTCACAACTCCTACGGATGCACAGACGGCTTACGTCAACTTGAAAGTGTACAATGAGAAGCAAAAGGTGGAAGTGACGATCCCGATGCCGAACTTGTTGCTCCGTGCTGAGGAAACAAACCTCGACATGTACGCGGCAATCGACCTCGTCGTCGATAAATTGGAACGTCAAATCCGTAAGCACAAAACGAAACTCAACCGTAAATCACGTGCCAAAGATGGCGGTATCGGCGAGTACTTCAAGTCACTCGAAGGTCCTGAGGACGTGGTCGTCTACGACGAGGACGAGGCAGAACTCGAACTCGTGCGGACGAAGCGTTTCACGCTCAAACCGATGGATACGGAAGAAGCGATTCTTCAGATGGACATGCTCGGTCACAGCTTCTTCGTCTTCTCAGACGCAGAAACGGGCAACACGAACGTCGTCTATCGTCGTAAAGACGGGAAATACGGCTTGATCGAACCAGAATAATTCAACCTTGAAACCACACGGCCCTCCAACTCGGAGGGCCGTTTCGTTTGGCCTTTCCTTGAAAGCGAGGGTCACTTCGGTTAAACTGTACATTAGGGAAAAAACATGCATTTTTCAGTGAATGCAGAGGAGATAAAGCGTATGGCGAACTTTTTGAAAGATTTATTTGCTCCACAGAAACGAGTATTGAAAAAAGCAGAAAAAGCGGCCGACCTCGTCGAGTCGTTCGCCGAACCGATTAAGGCATTGTCTGACGAAGCACTTCAGGCGAAGTCGATTGAGTTCCGGGAGCGTTTGGACAAGGGTGAGACGCTTGATGATATCTTGCCGGAAGCCTTCGCGGTCTGTCGCGAGGCGTCTGAGCGTGTGCTCGGCATGCGCCACTACCGCGTCCAACTCATCGGGGGCTACGTGCTCCATAACGGTGACATCGCTGAGATGAAGACCGGGGAAGGGAAGACGCTCGTCGCAACTCTTCCGGTATATTTGAACGCGCTCACGGGCCGCGGCGTCCACGTCGTGACGGTCAACGAATATTTGGCCCGCCGTGACAAAGAACTCATGGAACCGCTCTACTTCGCACTCGGCCTTTCGGTCGGCCTCAACGTGTCGAACATGGACCGTGTCGAGAAGCAAGCGGCTTACAACTGTGACATCACCTACTCGACGAACAATGAGCTCGGTTTCGACTACTTGCGTGACAACATGGTCCTTTATAAAGAAGACCGTGTCCAACGTGAGCTCTACTTCACGATCGTCGATGAAGTTGACTCGATTCTCGTCGATGAGGCGCGGACCCCGCTCATCATCTCGGGTTCGGCCCAGAAATCGACAGAGCTCTACACGCGGGCCGATGCTTTCGTGCGCACGCTCAAAATCGAGGACGACTACACGGTCGACGTGAAGACGAAGTCGGTCCTCCTCACGGACGAAGGGGTCGACCTCGCCGAGAAGTTCTTTGGCATCGACAACTTGTTCGCGATCGAGCACGTCTCGGTCAACCACCACGTCGGGCTCGCCCTTCGTGCCAACGCCGTCATGCATCATGACGTCGACTACATGGTCCGTGACGGCCAAGTCATGATCATCGACCAGTTCACCGGTCGGGTCATGGACGGACGCCGCTACTCGGAAGGGTTGCACCAGGCGATCGAGGCGAAAGAAGGCGTCGAGATTCAGCGCGAATCGATGACGCTCGCGACGATCACGTATCAGAACTACTTCCGGATGTATGAAAAGCTGGCCGGGATGACCGGAACGGCGAAGACAGAGGAAGAAGAGTTCCGTAACATTTATAACATGCAGGTCGTGACGATTCCGACGAACAAACCGATCCTTCGGGAAGACCGCTCGGATCTCATCTTCAAGTCGATGGACGGTAAGTTCAAAGCTGTCGTCGAAGAAATCATGGCAGCCCACGCGACGGGACAACCGGTCCTCGTCGGGACGGTCGCTGTCGAGACGTCGGAGCATTTGAGCAAGCTTCTCTCGAAGAAGAAAATCAAACACGAAGTCTTGAACGCGAAGAACCACGCCCGTGAGGCCGAAATCGTCGAGAACGCCGGCCAAAAAGGCTCGGTCACGATCGCGACGAACATGGCTGGACGCGGAACCGACATCAAGCTCGGCGAAGGCGTCATCGAACTCGGTGGCTTATATATCGTCGGGACCGAGCGCCACGAGTCGCGCCGGATCGACAATCAGCTCCGTGGACGGGCCGGACGACAAGGGGACCCAGGTAAATCCCAGTTCTACTTGTCACTCGAAGATGAGCTCATGCGCCGCTTCGGGACGGACAGCCTCCAGAACATGATGGAGCGCCTCGGCATGGACGACACGCAACCGATCGAGAGCCGCATGGTCTCGAAAGCGGTCGAGTCGGCCCAGAAACGTGTCGAAGGGAACAACTATGACGCCCGGAAGCAGCTCCTCGGTTACGATAACGTCATGGCCGACCAACGGAAAGTCATGTACAAAGACCGGGCCAGCATCCTCGAGAACGAATCGGTCACGGACATCGTCCGTTCGATGATTCAAGAGACGGTCGAGACGGGCGTGGCGCAATATACGCCGCTCGAGCTCGTGCCGGAAGAATGGAACATCGATGAGCTCGCGCACTGGGCCAACCAGACGCTCGCCCTCGAACAGCCGGTCGAAGGCAAGGACTTCTACGGCAAAGAGCGCGAGGAGATCATCGAGCTCTTGAGCGAACGCACGAACGCGCAGTATGAGGCGAAACGCCAACTCGCGCCGCCGGAACGCTTCAACGAGTTCGAGAAGATTATCGTGCTCCGTGCCGTCGATTCACACTGGATGGCACACATCGACCACATGGACCAACTCCGTCAAGGGATTCACTTGCGTGCCTACGGACAGAACGATCCGCTCCGCGAGTACCAGGCGGAAGGCGTCAACATGTTCGACGCGATGAACGCGGCCATCTCCGAAGAAGTGACCGGCTTCGTGCTTCGTGCCGAAGTCGGCGATAACCTCCGACGCGAGAAAGTCGTCGAGGAGGAAGTGGCGGTGTCTGGCAAGGACGACACGCCGCTCAAGAAGAAGCCGGTCCGTCGCTCGGAAGACCAACGGCTCGGGCGCAACGACCCGTGCTGGTGTGGTTCAGGCAAGAAGTTCAAAAACTGCCACGGCAAACAACAGGCTTAATTTTGAAAGAGGCGAGCCCGCTCGCCTCTTTCCTACGGAAAGGTGACCTACACTATGGAAATTTCAGATATTCGCAACGAACTCGAGGCGATGGCGAAACGCCTCGAGAATTATCGCCAATCGCTCAACCTGACAGAGAAGCAGGCCCGAATCGCCGAGCTCGAGAACGAGATGACGTACCCAGACTTCTGGGACAGCCAAGAGAAGGCGCAGAAAGTCATCGACGAGTCGAACGCGCTTAAAGCGATGGTCGACAAATACCAAGAGCTCGCCGATGGGCACGAAGACGGCGAAGTCACGCTCGAACTGATCAAAGAAGAGCCGGACGCCGAGATGCAAAGTGAATTAGGAGAGATGGTCACGGCGCTCAAGGCCGATTTCGACGCGTTCGAGCTCGAGATCCTCTTGAACGGACCATACGACGCCAACAACGCCATCCTCGAGCTTCATCCGGGGGCGGGCGGTACCGAGTCACAGGACTGGGCATCGATGCTCCTCCGCATGTATCAGCGCTTCGCTGACAAGCAAGGCTGGAAAGTCGAGACGGTCGACTATCTTCCGGGCGAAGAAGCCGGCGTCAAATCGGTCACGCTTCGCATCGTCGGGCATAACGCTTACGGCTATTTGAAAGCAGAGAAAGGGATTCACCGCTTGGTTCGTATCTCGCCGTTCGATTCGTCGGGCCGCCGCCATACGTCATTCGTTTCGTGCGACGTCATGCCGGAATTCAATGACGACATCGAAATCGAAGTGAAGACCGAAGACCTCCGGATCGATACGTACCGCGCGTCAGGCGCCGGCGGTCAGCACATCAACACGACCGACTCGGCCGTCCGGATCACGCACGTGCCGACGGGCGTCGTCGTCTCGTGTCAAGCTGAGCGTTCGCAAATCAAGAACCGCGAAGCAGCGATGAAGATGCTCAAGGCAAAACTGTATCAACGCGAACTCGACGAGCAGCAACGCAAGCTCGATGAGATCCGCGGCGAGAAGACAGACATCGGTTGGGGCAGCCAAATCCGTTCGTACGTCTTCCACCCGTACGCGATGGTCAAGGACCACCGCACGAGTTATGAAGTCGGGAACACGAGCGGCGTCATGGATGGCGACATCATGGGCTTCATCGACGCTTACCTCCGCAAGACAAATATGTGATGCAAGTGGCTCAAGGACTGACGTCTTTGGGCCACGTTGTATGTAGAGGAGAAAACCTTTAATGAAGCAAATCGTCAAAGACTATATCTATTTACTGACCGGGTCCGTCTTCGTCGCTTCGGCGTTCAGTTTGTTCCTATTGCCGAACAACCTCGCCTCGGGCGGCGTCAGCGGGATCTCGATCATCACGTACGAGCTGTTCAACATCTCGCCAGGGGCGTTCCAGCTCGTGTCGAACGTGTTGCTCCTCCTCGTCGGCTGGATGATTCTCGGGCTAGGCTTCGGCGTGAAGTCACTCGTCGGGTCGATTTTTTTACCGGGCGTGATCTTATTTTATGAAGCGATTGACGCGGGTGCGGCCGTCAATGACACATTGCTCGCGGCCATCTTCGGCGGGGCCGGCGTCGGCATCGGTCTCGGGCTCATCTTCCGGGGACGGGCCTCGACCGGGGGAATGGATTTGCTCGCGCAAATCTTACATAAGTTCACCCACATCCCGCTCTACCTCTGTATCGCCATCCTCGACGGGGCGGTCGTCCTCGTCGCTGCTGTCACGTTCTCGTTCACGACGGGACTGTATGCACTGATCGCCCTCTTCATTACGATCAAGATGATCGACTTTGTCCAGCTCGGGTTCACACAGGACAAGATGGCGTACGTCATCTCGGAGAAACGGGACGTCATCACGCGCGCCGTCTTCGATGAGCTCGACCGCGGCGCGACAGAGATTCAAGCGATCGGGGCGTATTCGCGTCTCGACCGCCCGATGCTCCTCGTCGTCGTCCGTCAGAACGAGGTGAGTCGTTTGAAAGAGATCATTCGCCGTATCGATCCCGACGCGTTCCTCATCTTCAGTGAGGCGCATGAGGTGATGGGCCAAGGATTCACGTCCGATAAGCGCTATATCAACGTTCCCTAACATGTGGAATCTTTGTGTATTTTTCGTGAGTTAGGTTAGAAAGCGGTTCATAACGGCTATAATGGTAAAAGTAGGTTATTTCTACGACATAGGAGGGGAACCTGATTATGAAGAAATGGATGATGGCGATTGGACTTGGCGCCATGCTCACGCTCGGTGCGTGCGGCGGTGGCGATGAAGAAGAGTCGACGAGCAACGGGGACGGCGCCAACACGGCGTCGGTCGACGCGGAAGCGGTCTACGCACAAAACTGTGCGGCTTGCCACGGTGCGAATCTAGAAGGAATGAGCGGTCCGAAACTCTCGGACGTCGGTTCACGTCTATCAGCTAGTGAAATTGAAGAAGTCATCAAAAACGGGAAAGGCGCTATGCCTGCGAACGTGATTGAGGACGAAGAAGAAATCACGGCTGTCGCCGCTTGGCTCGCCGAGAAAAAATAATCATAGGGAACCACGAGGCGACTCGTGGTTTTTTTGTCTTCATTTCCTTTAACTAAATATGAAGCGCCCATGATTCAGTGGAAGCATTCACAGATGCAGGTATCTTTTGAATGTGCGTTTCATCATCTGTGTCCGAGTCGTGAAATCATTCTTCAACGCGACAATTTCACACCGAACTCCATCCAACTGAAACATTCCTGTAATGGTTATTTAAAAGTCCGATTGCTATAATTGAAGGCGCTTGAACTATATTGCCTGTCGCCTTTTTGGGTCAGGTTGGCACGAACAGGGTCCCTTGACAGGACGAGTGCTTATCGTGTAGAACAGAGGCTAGACGAAAATATTCACTTAACTAACTAATCCAGTCTTCGTCATAGATGCATGAAACGTGATAGATGCATAAAAAATATATAAAAAGGGTAGGGAATACGTTATGATCTCGATGCAAAAAGTCAGCAAAGTATATCCAAACGGCGTCGTCGCCGTCGATGACCTCGAGTTAGAGATTCAAGACGGCGAGTTCTTATACGTCGTCGGACCATCCGGCGCCGGGAAATCGACGTTTATGAAGATGATTTATCGGGAGGAGAAACCGTCGAGCGGTCTTCTTTTGATTGACGGGATTGACGTCGGCAAGTTGAAAAACCGCCACGTCCCGAAATTACGCCGTCAACTCGGCGTCATCTTCCAAGACTATAAGTTGTTACCGTCACTCACGGTATATGAGAACGTCGCGTTCGCTCTCGAAGTCGTACAGGCCGACACGAACACGATGCGCAAGCAGGTCATGGACGTGTTGAACCTTGTCGGACTGAAACACAAGGCGCGCAACTATCCGGATGAACTATCGGGTGGGGAGCAACAGCGTGTGTCGATCGCTCGTGCCATCGTCAATAAGCCAAAGCTCATCATCGCCGACGAGCCGACGGGTAACTTAGACCCGGACACGGCTTGGGGCATCATGGAAGTGTTCCAAGAGATTCACCGTCGCGGTGCAACCATCGTCATGGCGACCCACAACCGTGATATCGTCGACAAGATCCGCCATCGCGTCATCGCGATCGAGAACGGGAAAGTCGTACGCGATGAAGAGAAAGGAGCATATGGCTATGATATTTAAAAGTGGATTACGTCATCTGCGCGAAGGGTTCAAGGGAACACTACGCAACGGTTGGATGACATTCGCGGCCATCAGTGCCGTTACCATCACCTTGTTACTCGTCGGGGTATTCGCCCTCGTCATGTTCAACGTCAATGAGATTTCAGAGAACGTCGAGAGCGACGTCGAGATTCAAGTATTCGTTACCCGGACCGCGGAGGAAGCGAACGTCGAGAAGCTCGGTGAGAACTTAGAGCAGATTCCAGGCGTCGAATCGGTCACGTTCAGCTCGAAAGAGGATGAACTGGAGAACTTCCGCAACCAACTTGGGGAAGATGCGAACGCCTACGGGACGGTCGAGAAGGACAACCCGCTCCACGACCGCTATATCGTCAAAGCGTCAGACCCGCTCAATACGGAGAAGGTCGCTAATTCGGTGCAGTCACTTGATAACGTCGATAAGGTCACATATGGACAGGACTATATCGACAAGATGTTCGCCTTCTTCAACGGGATTCGCATCGGCGGACTTGCGTTGATCGTCGGTCTCACGCTCATGGCGATGTTCCTCATCTCGAACACGATCAAGATGACGATCTTCTCACGCCGTCGCGAAATCGAGATCATGCGTCTCGTCGGAGCGAAAAACAGCTTCATTCGCTGGCCGTTCTTCATCGAAGGACTTCTCCTCGGTGTATTCGGTGCGCTCATCCCGATCGCCGTCATCTACTTCGGTTATGACGTCGCATATAGTGCTTTACAACCATCGCTAGATCAACTGAATAGTGATATATTTAAATTGATTGATCCATCGATTTTGACGACGCAAGTGTCACTCGTCCTCTTAGCGCTCGGTGCCTTCATCGGGATCTGGGGTTCGACGACATCGCTCGGTCGATTCTTGAAAGTCTAATCTAATTTAAATATGAGGAGGAGTTGGCGGATGAAACGTTCGCTTGCGCTTGGATTAAGTTTGACGCTACTTGCCTCGCCTGTATGGGCGACGGAGAAAGACACGCTGAAAGCACGACAAGATCGTTTATCCAATCAATTGGAGGAATCCAAGAAAGCGCAAGACGAGACGGACGCCGAGCTCGAAGTCACCGAGGCGGAACGTGACGCGGTCACGACAGAAATCCGTGCGGTCAATGAACGTCTCGAAGGCTTAAGTGAACAGATCGCCGTCCAACAGGAAGAAGCGGACGCGGCGCGCACCGAGCTCGAGGAAACCCGTGATCAACTCACTGCCCAAGGGCAGTACCTCGAAAGCCAGAAGGCGCTCCTTAGTGAGCGTCTTCGTGTGCTTCAAGTACATGAGGACCAGTCCTATCTCCAAGTCGTCTTCGAGTCCCGTTCATTCGGAGACTTCGTAACGCGGCTCTTGACCGCGCAGACGATCGCCGATCAGGACCGGGACCTCATACATAGTTACATGAGTGAAGTCGAGCGGCTCGAAGCGCTCGAAGCACGGCAGCGGACCCAGCTCTCGTTCCTTAAACAGAAAGAGCGGGAACTCGTCGTGACGAAACAGGCGCTCGACGTCGCCGCCGAACAAAAGCAGGGTTTGTTGTCGGAACTGAACGAACAAGTCGAACTACTGGAGCTTGAGAAGATGAGCCGTGAAGAAGAACAGGCGCTCATGAGTGAGCAGAGCCGGATCATCGCCGGTCAACTCGAAGCAATCGCCCAAGCGGAGCGGGAAGCCGCCGCCCGCGCCGAGGCCGAAGCGAAGGCCAAGGCACAAGCAGAAGCGCAGGCAAAAGCCGAGGCAGAGGCGAGAGCACGAGCAGATGCCAAAGCGGAAGCGGACAAGCGGACAGACGACAAAGCGCCAACCGCCCCAGCGCCTGCTCCAACAACCCCACCGCCTGCGGAAACCCCGACGAACGTGACGGGACCGGCGACCTCGTTCGTGCGGCCGGTATCCGGCTACGTGTCGAGCCCTTTCGGCCCGCGGCAAAACCCGCTCACGGGCGTGGCGGAGTCGCACCGTGGCATCGATCTCGTCAATGCGACCGGGACACCGATCGTCGCGGCGGCACCAGGCATCGTCATCAAGGCGGCCCCGGCGACCGGTTACGGCAACGTCGTCTTCGTGTCCCATATCGTCGGCGGGGAAGTATGGACGACCGTCTATGCCCATCTCGACGCGATTACGGTCACGTCGGGGCAAACGGTCGGAGCCGGACAGACCGTCGGCACGCTCGGCAGCACGGGCTGGTCGACAGGCCCGCATCTCCACTTCGAATTACATCGCGGACAATGGGCGCCAGGGCAACCGAATGCGGTCGACCCGGGTCCATACATCGGTTACTGATGAGACGGACGTGTTCCAAATTTCTGGAACACGTCCGTTTTTCTGAACTTTTTGCTATACTGGATGAAAGGCTGACAAAGAGAAATGAGGGACTACCCGTGAAAAATACAACCGCAGGATTACTAGCCGGTGCCACGTTCGTCGCCGGTGCCGGTGCTGGGCTCGCGACGATGGCGTTCACCGATACAGCGTTACCGATTCAACCGAAAGCGGAAGGCTGGGACAAAGTCGACCAAGTCCGACAATTGATTGAGACGCATTCGTTAAAGGATATCTCGGAAGAAGACTTGTTGACCGGTGCCCTCGACGGGATGACGGGAGCGCTCGACGACCCGTACTCGGACTTCCTCGACGCCGAAGAGACGTCACAGTTCACTGACTCGATCGAGTCGAGCTTTGAAGGAATCGGCGCGACTTTGGAGAAGAAAGGAGAAGACATCTTAATCGTCGCTCCAATCAAAGGCGCACCAGCCGAAGCAGCGGGTCTTCGGGCCGGAGACGTCATCACGGCGGTCGACGGGGAATCGATTGAAGGGATGGCCGTCGAAGAGGCGGTCCAACTCATCCGTGGCGAGAAAGGGACCGTCGTCACGCTCACGATCCGTCGCGGCGGCCAAGAGGCCGACTATGAGATTACACGCGATACGATTCCGATCGAGACCGTCTATTCAGAAGTGAAAGAACAGGACGGCAAGAAAATCGGCTATATCGAGGTGACCCAGTTCTCTGAGCCGACGGCCGATGAGTTTTTGGAGCAGCTTGAGACGCTCGAGTCAGAAGACATCGATAGCCTGATCATCGACGTGCGCGGGAACCCAGGTGGCTTGCTTCCTGCCGTCATCGAGATGACCGAAGGGTTCGTCCCGACGAATAAACCGGTCGTCCAAATTGAAAACGCGGACGGGGAACGCGAGTCGCAGAGCGGCCGCGCCCGAGAAGCGAAGCCGTACGACTTGTTCGTCTTGACGGACGAAGGATCGGCGTCGGCATCTGAGATTTTGGCCGGGGCGCTCAAAGAAGGGGCCGGTGCCACGATTATCGGCAACAAGACGTTCGGAAAAGGGGTCGTCCAGACGGCGTTCGATTTAGAGGACGGCAGCAACTTGAAACTGACGACGAGCAAATGGCTCACGCCGGACGGCAATTGGATTAACGAGAAAGGTATCGAGCCGGACGTCGAGGTCAATCAACCGGATTACTTCGGGGTCAACCGTATCCTCGCCGACACGGACTCGCTCAAAGTCGGCGACTACGGCGAGGCGGTGTCGAACCTGCATACGGTCTTGTCGGGCATCGGCTATGAGCCGGGCGGACAGCCAGGATATTACGGCGACACGATGGCCCGCGCCGTCAGCGACTTCCAAGCCGACAACAATTTGCCGGAAGACGGGGTCGTCAATGAGGCGACGGCGTCGGCGCTCGAGTCACGCTTGCTCGAGGTGATTCAAGATGAGGCGAACGATGCCCAATTGAACCGTGCGCTCGAAGAAGCTGCAAAATAAGGATTAGGGAAAGGATTGGACAAGTGTGGACGTTCTACGAATGAGTTTTACTGCTTTGTTGACCTTGATCGGTAGTCCGCTACTCTGGGCGACGCTCGTCGCCCTCGCTTACATATCCATGACGCGCATCAAACGGGAGCGGGGCATGTTCCGCTCACGGCGACGTTCGCCGAAGTCGGACTGGCGCCATTTTGTATGGCCGAGCCTGTTGCTCGCCGTCATCGGTTCAGCCGCATTGATTTTGCTCGAGACGACCGTCAACTGGGAATGGCTCGTGACGTTCAGCGTGCTGTATGCGCTCATCGTCTTGACGATGCACCCGCGTTTCAGCAGCCCGGCGTTCCCGTTTTTGATCATGCTGACGGCAGTCGCGCTTCGTGACGTCGTCGACTACGGCGCCGTCTCGGGCTGGATGGACCGGCTATCCGAGGTCGAGTGGCCGGTATATGCGCTCGTGTTCGGCGTCGTCACATTGGCGGAAGCGATTCTCTTACGTTGGAACGGGTCGATTGAGACATCACCGACGCTCATCTTGTCCAAACGAGGCCAGTTCATCGGCGGACACGTCGTCAAACGGTTTTGGTTTTTCCCGCTCGTCGTCTTTTTGCCACCGTCGTTCGGTCTCGACATGCCGGTGCCGGTCATCTTGCCGATCCCAATCGGGGTCAGCCTGTTATCGACCGGGGCCTTGCCAGGGACGCTCCTCGGTCGCCTGAGCCTGTATCGCGGCGTGCTCGCGCTCGTCGCCCTCGGTTTGTTCGGGGCGTCGTACGTCATCGACGTGCCGTATGCGGCTTACGGCTTGCTCGTCGTGTTCGTCTTGTATGAGCTAGCGCTTCAAATGATCAAGCGAGAGAACCGCGGGACGACACCGGTGTTCATCAACGGCAACCGGGGCGCGGTCATCATCGATACGCTCCCGGGCTCACCGGGCGAGGCGATGCAGCTCATTCCGGGCGAATCGATCTACAAAGTGAACGGGACCATCATCACGGGCGGGAGCAGCTTCTATGAGGCGCTCCAGTTGCATAAACCGTACATCAAGCTCGAGGTGCTCAACTTGAACGGGGACATCCGTTTCGTGCAACGGGCGATGTACGAGACCGATCCGCACGAGCTCGGCATCTTGTTCGTCGCTGAGCCGGCGAGCCCTCGTCTGCGGTTACGGAAACTATAAAAGGGAGCATCCTTGGCGGATGCTCCCTTTCGTGCGTTCAATTAAAGTTCAAGTTTTGATGGTTTGAAGCCCATTGTCGCTTCGACGGCGTGTTGCCAGCCTTTATACAGATTTTCGCGGTGTGCTTCGTCCATCTTCGGTTCGAACTGATGGTCGAGTTTCCACTGCTGTTTGATCTCTGCTTGGTCTTTCCAGAACCCGACGGCGAGACCGGCGAGATAGGCGGCACCGAGAGCCGTCGTCTCGCTCACTTCAGGCCGTTCGACCGGCACGTCCAAGATGTCCGCTTGGAACTGCATGAGGAAGTTGTTGTTGACCGCACCGCCGTCGACGCGGAGCGTCTTCAACTCGATGCCAGAATCTTGTTCCATCGCCGTCAAGACATCGCGTGTCTGATAGGCGAGTGACTCGAGCGTCGCCCGGACGAAATGTTCTTTCTCCGTCCCGCGCGTGAGGCCGAAGATGGCACCACGGACGTCCGAGTTCCAATACGGGGCACCAAGTCCGACGAAGGCAGGGACGACGTAGACGCCGTCTGTCGTCTCGACGCGGTTGGCGTACTGTTCCGTGTCTTTCGCCGACTTGAGCATACGGAGTCCGTCACGGAGCCATTGGATGGCCGAACCGGCGACGAAGATTGAACCTTCGAGCGCATATTCGACTTTACCGTTGTATCCCCACGCGATCGTCGTGAGCAGACCATGGTCCGACTTGACGGCTTCTTCGCCCGTGTTCATGAGCATGAAGCAACCTGTTCCGTACGTGTTCTTACCTTCTCCTGACTCGAAGCAGGCTTGACCGAAGAGGGCAGCCTGTTGGTCACCGGCCGCACCGGCGATCGGAACTTCGAAGCCGAAGAAGTGATACGGGATCGTGTTGGCGTACACTTCACTCGACGGTTTGACTTCCGGGAGCATCGACTTTGGTACCGTCAAGATCTCGAGCAACTCATCGTCCCATTTTTGCTCATAGATGTTGTACATGAGCGTACGTGACGCGTTCGAGTAGTCCGTGACGTGGGCGTGGCCGCCTGACAGTTTCCAGATGAGCCAAGTGTCGATCGTTCCGAAGAGGAGGTCACCGGCTTCGGCTTTCTCACGGGCGCCTTCGACGTTGTCGAGGATCCATTTGACTTTCGTGCCTGAGAAGTAGGCGTCGATCAAGAGACCAGTTTTATCGCGGAACAAGTCGGCATGACCGGCTTCCTTCAACTCATCACAAATACCGGCTGTTTGACGCGATTGCCAGACGACGGCGTTATAGACCGGACGTCCTGTCGACTTCTCCCAGACGACGGCCGTTTCCCGTTGGTTCGTGATCCCGATAGCTGCGATCTCTTTTGGATCGATGTCGGCCGAACCGAACGCCTCGGCCATGACGGCGAGGACAGACCCCCAAATCTCATTGGCGTTATGCTCGACCCAGCCCGGTTTCGGGAAGTATTGTTTGAACTCACGCTGAGCGGTCGTGACGATTTTTCCGTCGTGGTCGAAGATGATCGCCCGTGAGCTTGTCGTTCCTTGGTCAAGTGCTAAGATATAACGTTTTTCTTTCTCCATATGAGAGTGCCTCCTTAGAAATTAGAAAGATTATGGGACAAGAATGCCGTAAACCAATGCGGCGATGACCGCCCCGATGATTGGTCCGACGACCGGGATCCATGAATAGCCCCAGTCCGACGTCCCTTTGCCTTTGATTGGAAGAATCGCATGCGCAATCCGCGGCCCGAGGTCACGTGCCGGGTTGATGGCATATCCCGTTGTACCACCAAGCGAGAGACCGATCGAGACAACGAGGAAACCGACGATGAGCGGATTCAAGCCGTCCGTGAACGTGTTGGCCCCGAATGACAAAATTCCGAAGACGAGGACGAACGTACCAATGATTTCCCCGATCAAGTTGAACGGCGTGCTACGAATCCCTGGTGCGGTCGAGAAGGTGGCCAGTTTGGCACCTGGATCGTCGGTCACATCATAGTGCGGTTTGTAGTGCACGAACACGAGGACGGCCCCGATGAACGCCCCGATAAACTGTGCCAAGATGTAGGCGGGCACATCAGCCCAAGGGAATGAGCCTGCTGTCGCGAGCCCGACCGTGACGGCAGGGTTCAAGTGCGCCCCTCCGTAGATTCCGGCTGCGTATACCCCGATCATAACGGCGAAGCCCCAACCGAACGTGATGACGACCCAACCTGCGTTCTCCGCTTTCGAATGACGGAGCACGACGCCGGCGACGACACCGTTACCGAGCAAGATGAGTAGCATTGTACCAATAATTTCGCTGACGAATGCTGACATGTGATACTCCCTTCCTTCCATATTAAATTTGGCTTACCACTTCATTATATGCCCCAAATGTAAGCGTTTCAAAACCGTATATGCAAAAAAAGCCACTTTTCTTATGAAAAGTGGTTTTGATTGACAATACGCCGTCTGAAGTCGAGTCCAATCCCGACAAGAAAAGCGAGCAGGACCGCCAAACTGACGTACGCGAGCGGCGCATAGACGGCGGCACCAAGATCGAGCGCGATCGAGGTGATGACGGCCATATATAACCAGGCGAGTCGGTTAGAGATCTCTTTATCGTGATAGCGATTCGTGAGCGTGGCGCCGAACGGGGCTCCGATGAAAGCGCCGATGACCAACGCGAGCGGCGTCACGTAGTCGAGCGACAGCGACGGGAGATAACCGACGAGTCCGCCGAGCGAGATGAACAGGACGGCAGCCAGGCTCGTTCCGACCCCGTGATGTGTCGAGAATCCAAGCCAACTGACGAGGAGCGGGACGATGATGAAACCGCCACCGATACCGAGTAGCGCCGACAACAGCCCGGCCATCATCCCGATGACGAGGGCGGCAAGTAGCGATGATTTTTTCGGCTTCTGCGGTTTCGATGTTTTCTTTAATAGCGTAACGGCAAAATAAGATAGGATAGCCAGATAAAATAGATTGAGCAACCAGTCGTACGTGCCCGAGATCGAGAGGACGAGCCGGCTCGACAGCTGAGCCGTGACGGCACCGGCCAAGCCGACCGTGATGCCTGTCAACCAGGACACGTTGCCGAGCGACGTATGTTTCTTGGCGCCGGACAGGCTCGTCCCGACGACGAATAGGAGCGACGTGGCGCCGACGACGGCACCGAGCGGGATAAAGAGAAGCGACCACATGACGACCAACTCGTTTCTGTTTAGATTCACTCTCCATGATAACGAAAAGCGGAACGATTTGGGAAGCGTGTCAGAAGCGAATATTTGTTCGTGTATGTGATATAATCAAGCCAATATGCAAGGTAAAGAAAGCGAGGAATATACATGGATAAGATTAGCGTTCCGTTCGACTTACATTCAGAATATAAGCCGGCCGGCGACCAACCGGAAGCGATTCGTCAGCTCGTCGAAGGAATCAATCGCGGCGACCGGTATCAGACGTTGCTCGGTGCGACCGGCACCGGGAAGACGTTCACCGTATCGAACGTCATCCAAGAAGTGAAGAAGCCGACGCTCGTCTTGGCCCACAACAAGACGCTCGCCGGACAGCTCTACTCCGAGTTCAAAGAGTTCTTCCCGAACAACGCCGTCGAATACTTCGTCAGTTATTACGACTACTATCAGCCGGAGGCGTATGTGCCGTCGACCGACACGTTCATCGAGAAAGATGCCTCGATTAACGATGAGATCGATAAACTCCGCCACTCGGCGACATCGGCCTTGTTCGAGCGGGACGACGTCATCATCGTCGCCTCCGTCTCCTGTATTTACGGTCTCGGTAACCCGGAAGAGTATAACAGTCTCGTCTTAAGTCTCCGCGTCGGCAAAGAGATGGGGCGCGACCAGATGCTCCGCAAACTGATCGACATTCAATATGAACGGAACGATATCGATTTCCAGCGCGGCCGTTTCCGTGTCCGCGGGGATGTCGTCGAGATTTTCCCGGCGTCACGTGACGAGCAGTGCTTGCGCGTTGAGTTTTTCGGTGACGAAATCGACCGCATCCGCGAGATGGACCCACTCACCGGAGAGATTATCGCCGACCGGGAGCACGTCTCGATCTTCCCGGCGTCCCACTTCGTCACTCGTGACGAGAAGTTGCAAAAAGCAATCGTCAACATCGAGGCCGAGCTCGAACAGCAGCTCGAAAAGTTCCGCGAAGAAGGCAAACTGCTTGAAGCACAGCGCCTCGAACAACGGACGAACTATGACCTCGAGATGATGCGCGAGATGGGCTACTGTTCAGGCATCGAGAACTATTCACGTCATTTGAACTTGACGGAGGCAGGGGCGACGCCGTACACGCTCATCGACTACTTCCCGAAAGACTTCTTGCTCATCGCTGATGAGTCGCACGTGACGCTCCCGCAAGTGCGCGGCATGTACAACGGCGACCAGGCCCGGAAACAAGTGCTCGTCGACCACGGTTTCCGTCTGCCTTCGGCCAAAGACAACCGACCACTCAAGTTCGACGAGTTCGAGAAGAAGTTGTCGCAAGCGATCTTCATCTCGGCGACACCGGGTCCTTACGAGCTTGAACATACACCGAACATGATCGAACAGATCATCCGGCCGACGGGTCTACTCGACCCGACGATCGAGATTCATCCGATTAAGGGACAAATCGACTACTTGATGGATCAGATTCGCGACCGTATCAAACAGGACGAACGCGTCCTCGTGACGACGCTCACGAAAAAGATGGCCGAGGATTTATCGGACTATCTGCGTGAAGCGGGCATCAAGGTCAACTATATGCACTCGGAAATCAAGACGCTCGAGCGGATTGAGATCATCCGTGACCTGCGTCTCGGGAAATACGACGTCCTCGTCGGAATCAACTTGCTGCGGGAAGGACTAGACATCCCGGAAGTGAGTCTCGTCACGATTCTAGACGCCGACAAGGAAGGGTTCCTCCGTTCGGACCGATCGCTCATTCAGACGATCGGGCGGGCGGCGCGGAACTCGAACGGGCACGTCATCTTGTTCGCTGATAAGATGACCGACTCGATGACGCGCGCGATTGAAGAGACCGATCGTCGTCGCTCGATTCAAGAAGCTTATAATGAAGAACACGGCATCACGCCGCAGACGATCCGTAAAGAAGTACGCGGCGTCATCCGCGCGACGGTCGACGCCGAGGAGGATGTGCTCGAATCACTCAGCTCGATGAAGCCGGCTGAACGTGAGGAAGCCATCGCCAAGCTAGAAGAAGAAATGAAACAAGCGGCCCGCGACCTCCAGTTCGAACGGGCGGCCGAATTGCGTGACTTAATCTTGGAGTTGAAGGTAGGGAATTAAATGGCTGAAAAGAAAAATGCGATCGTCATCAAAGGGGCGCGCGTCAACAACTTGAAAAACATTGATATCGATATTCCACGGGACCAGCTCGTCGTCTTGACGGGCTTGTCCGGTTCCGGTAAATCGTCACTCGCGTTCGACACCATCTACGCCGAGGGGCAGCGCCGTTACGTCGAGAGTCTATCGGCCTACGCCCGTCAATTCCTCGGACAGATGGACAAACCGGACGTCGATACGATTGAAGGGCTGAGCCCGGCCATCTCGATCGACCAGAAGACGACGAGCCGTAACCCGCGCTCGACCGTCGGGACGGTGACGGAAATCTATGACTACTTACGTCTTTTGTTCGCTCGCATCGGGAAACCGGTCTGTCCGCGTCACGGTATCGAAATCTCGAGCCAGACCATCTCACAGATGGTCGACCAAGTGATGGAGCTGCCGGAGAAGACGCGCCTGCAAATCCTGGCGCCAATCGTCTCGGGCCGCAAAGGGACGCACGTCAAAGTGTTCGACTCGCTCAAAAAGGAAGGGTTCGTCCGCGTTCGTGTCAATGGCGAGACGATTGAACTGACCGATGAGATCGAGCTTGATAAGAATAAGAAACATTCGATCGAAGTCGTCGTTGACCGTCTCGTCGTTCGCGCTGACGTCGAAGGTCGTCTTGCTGACTCGCTCGAGACGGCGCTTCGCCTTGCCGACGGTCGGGCCATCATCGATAAGATGGACGGCACCGAGCTCCTGTTCAGCGAACATCACGCTTGTCCGATTTGTGGGTTCTCGATCGGCGAACTTGAGCCGCGCATGTTCTCGTTCAACTCACCGTTCGGCGCCTGTCCGACGTGTGACGGGCTCGGTACGAAACTCGACGTCGATCCGGAACTCGTCATCCCAGACCCATCGAAGACGCTGAAGGAAGGCGCGATCGTCGCCTGGCAGCCGACGAGTTCGCAGTATTATCCGCAACTGCTCGCCTCGATGTGTAAACACTTCGGCATCGACATGGATGTACCGTTCGAACGCTTGTCCAAGCGGGACCAAGACCTCGTCTTGCACGGAACGGATGAAGAGTCGTTCTTGTTCCGTTATGAGAACGATTTCGGACAAGTCCGGACGAACACGATCTTCTTCGAAGGGGTGCTCCGTAACATCGAGCGCCGCTATAAAGAGACGACGTCCGATTATATCCGTGAACAGATGGAGACGTACATGGCGACCCACGCCTGTCCGACATGTAGCGGCTACCGTTTGAAAGAAGAGACGCTCGCCGTCAAAATCACGGGTCACCATATCGGCCAAGTGACGAACTTGTCGGTCGTCAACGCCATCGATTTGTTCGATTCGATCATGACGGAACTGAGCGAGAAAGATATCGCCATCGCCCGTCTCATCTTGCAAGAGATTTGTGAGCGGCTCAGCTTCTTGAACAACGTCGGTCTAGACTATTTGACGCTCTCTCGCGCCGCCGGGACACTCTCGGGCGGGGAAGCACAGCGGATTCGTCTCGCCACGCAAATCGGTTCGCGGCTCACGGGCGTCCTATACGTCCTCGATGAACCGTCAATCGGGTTGCACCAACGCGACAACGACCGCTTGATCGCGACGCTCAAACAGATGCGTGATATCGGCAATACGCTCATCGTCGTCGAGCACGATGAGGATACGATGATGGCAGCCGATTATTTGATCGACATCGGACCGGGCGCCGGCGAACACGGTGGAGAAGTCATCGCCGCCGGGACGCCGAAGCAACTCATGAAGAACCGAAAGTCGCTCACGGGCCAATATCTGTCGGGTAAGAAGTTCATTCCGCTCCCGGCCGAACGCAAAGTGCCGGACGAGCGCTTCTTGAAAATTTTGAAGGCGGAAGAGAACAACTTGAAAGGGGTCGATGTCTCGATCCCGCTCGGCATGTTCATTGCCGTCACCGGTGTCTCTGGTTCTGGGAAGTCGACGCTCATCAACGAGATTCTGTATAAATCGCTCGCCCATCACATCAACCGGGCCAAGGCGAAGCCAGGGAAGCATAAGAAGATTGAAGGACTCGACCATATCGATAAAGTCATCGATATCGACCAGTCGCCAATCGGACGGACGCCACGGTCGAACCCGGCGACGTATACCGGCGTATTCGATGATATCCGTGACGTGTTCGCGTCGACGAACGAGGCGAAGATGCGCGGCTATAAGAAAGGCCGCTTCAGTTTCAACGTTAAGGGCGGACGCTGCGAGGCGTGCCGCGGGGACGGAATCATCAAAATCGAGATGCACTTCTTGCCGGACGTCTACGTCCCGTGTGAAGTGTGTCACGGGAAACGCTATAACCGCGAGACGCTCGAAGTGAAGTACAAAGGCAAGACGATTGCCGACGTGCTCGATATGACGATTGAAGAAGGGCTCGACTTCTTTGACAAGATTCCGAAAATCAAGCGCAAGATTCAGACGATTTATGACGTCGGTCTCGGCTATATGAAACTTGGACAACCGGCGACGGAACTGTCGGGCGGGGAAGCGCAACGCGTCAAGCTCGCCTCTGAGCTCCATAAGCGATCGACCGGCAAGACGATTTATATTTTGGACGAGCCGACGACAGGACTTCATGTCGATGATATCGCCCGGTTGTTGAAAGTGCTGCAACGCCTCGTCGAGAACGGGGACACGGTACTCGTCATCGAGCATAACCTCGACGTCATCAAATCGGCCGACTACTTGATCGACCTCGGACCTGAGGGCGGTGACGGTGGCGGGACAATCGTCGCGACCGGGACTCCGGAAGAAGTCGCTGAAGTGGCAGCCTCGTATACGGGTAAGTATTTGAAGCCGGTGTTAGAACGGGATTCGGCCCGAGCGAAACCAAAAGCAGGAAAACGGAAGTAAGGTATAGAAATGATGAGAAACGGGAACATGATTGACGTGTAACCAAATCGAAGGGGGAAACGAACAGTGAAACAAGAAATGCGTGAACTGATTCTCCAGCAAGTGAAAGATGGAAAGCTGACGATTGAAGAGGGCATGACCCAACTCGAGCGACTGGAACGGCTCGAACCTGAGCGCGTCCAAGCGCTCGAGGAACGTCAAGAGACGGAGAAAGTCGATGCGTATTCGGTCGAGTCGCTCACGACGAAACTGACGTCGGCCGTCGAAGGACTCGTGACGAAACTTCGTGACAGCGACTTCACGTTCAGCTCGAACTTCGGACCAGAAGTGACGTATTCGAAATCGTTCCCGTTCACTGGGAAAGACATCTCGCTCGACTTGTTCAACGCCTCGGCGACGATTGTCTCGTCCGACAACGACGAGTGCGAACTGATCGTCACGGGCCGTCCGCTCCGTCAACAAGACGCGGACAAGGCACTCGAACAGCTTCAGTCGGCGGTCAAGCATTCGGTCATCGGCGACCGTCTCGTCGTGTCGCTCCGTGACAAACTCGTTCGGGCCCACGTCGAACTGTACGTCCCGCATCATCATTTCGATCACCTGCACGTGCAGACGCTCAACGGGGAAGTCCGCGCGGACGGCCTCGATGTCGAGAGCGTTCGCATCCAGACGGCGAACGGCCGGGTCGTGCTCCATGACGTGCACGCCTCAGAGCTGCTCCTCAATACGGGGAACGGCACGGTCGAGGTCGAAGCGGTCGAGTCAGAACTCGTCCACGTACGGACCGGCAACGGTGCCGTCATCGTGAACGGGAAATATGACAAGGCGTCGCTCAAGACCGGCAACGGGAATATCCGGGCCGAACTCGCGACGGCCCGTCCGGCCAAGTTCGAGCTCGTCTCGCTCGCCGGAAACATTCGTCTCGTCTTGCCGCACGGCGTCGAGGTCGAAGGGGAACTCGAGACGAACTTCGGTGGACTTCACTGTAACTTGGACGAGCTCGAGTTGATCCGTGACCGGAAAGATGTCGCCCAGCGTCGTCTTGAATTCCTGTCGGGACGCGGTCAGACACCACGCATCGAAGTCGAGGCCGGAACACGTACCGGTACAATCGACCTCGAACACGGCTCGCTCCATACGCCGTCGACGTTCCTCGAAGAGGACAAGCACGAGCCGGTGGAACCGATCGACCCGGTCGACCCGGTCAATCCAGCCGATTTGAACAACCCGTTCCATCAGCAATGACCGACAACCCGAAGGCCTCTCGCCTTCGGGTTTCTTTCAACTTGATAGATGAGGAGGGACGGGATGAAGCGATTAGCGTCAGCGTCCGGATGGATGATGATTGCGGTGCTGTTGCTCGGCGGATGTGACGACAAACAGCGCATCGTCAGTGGGAACGAGCCGGCAGGCGACGAAGCGATTGCCATCGCCTGGGCGTATGTGACCGCGCGAAACTGGCAAGAGCCCGCAATCGATGCGGGAGCGAGTGCCGAGGTACATCGTATCACGGTCGATGATGGCTATGAACTGTTGGACGATGCGTATAAGGGGACCGAGGCGCTCGCCGTATCGTTCGAAGCGGACCCGAACAGTAGCGTCGGCGTCCCGACGATTTTGGTCGCACCGGAGTCGAACACCGTGGTCGGTTATTTGCCGGGCGAATGAGACACCCATGACAAAACCCGAAGGCGAATGCCTCCGGGTTTTTGTCGTGTCATAGATTCATTTGATACTCCATCTGTTCCCAATCCATCATTTGACCGTCATACAGCGTGAATGAGCCGATGATGAACAGGATAAATAGGACCGGTCCGGCGATAAGCAAGAAGATTCCGAGATACCGCATCTTCTTCGATCGGTTCCAATAGAAGATGATGGCGACGATCATCGATAAGAGCGACCCGGACAAGAACAAGCCGACGATGTTCAAGATGAACAATAAGAGCACCGTCTCGTTCTTCGTCGCCGCATACTCGCGCCACATGTCAAATAGTGACTTGACCAAGTAGACGAGCGCCGCGATCCCGACGATAAAAATAAAGACAATGGCAATCCAAAATAGTGAATTCATTTCATTTCACCTCCCTATTCGTCTATACCCGTTCTACGCAATTGCCACAATTTAGTTTCACCTCTTTTTTTCGACACGCTTCGGCTCACTTTCGTTGACACTTTTCAAGAAGAGCTATGATACAATAATGAGCGTGAAAGGGGCAGATTACTCATGCAAAATATCGTACGCACGGCTCAACTCGTTGAGCGCTTCAAACTTCAAGTCATCGCCGGGGAAGAGGGACTTCACCGTCCTGTCGCCACACCGGACCTCAGTCGACCGGGACTCGTCCTTGCCGGCTATTATACCCACTATGCGAAAAATCGGCTTCAAGTGCTCGGGAAGACCGAGCTCACGTTCTATGCGAGCTTGTCGGAAGAGAGCCGCCGCGAGCGGGCGAAGATTTTATGCACGGAATTGACACCGGGCATCCTCATCACGCGCGGCTTCGACATCCCGAAAGAGATTGAACAAGAAGCCGAGGCGGCGAACGTTCCGCTCATGCGCACGAACGCGGTCACGACCTCAATCGAGTCACAAATCACGAACTTCCTCGAGATGGAACTCGCACCGATGACGGCGATGCACGGCGTGCTCGTCGACATCTACGGCGTCGGCGTGCTCATCAAAGGGCAGAGCGGCGTCGGGAAATCCGAGACCGCCCTCGAACTCGTCAAGCGGGGCCACCGTCTCGTCGCTGATGACTCGGTCGAGATTCGCCAGACCGGGGACCAATTGCTCGTCGGTTCAGCGCCGAAGCTGATTCGTCACTTGCTCGAGATTCGCGGAATCGGCATCATCGACGTCATGACGTTGTTCGGTGCCGGTGCCGTCCGTTCGCACAAGAAAATCAGCTTGATCATCAACCTCGAGAACTGGGATGCGGGCAAAGTATATGACCGCGTCGGGCTCGATCACAACACGATGAAAATCATCGACAGTGAAGTGCCGATTTTGACGATTCCGGTCCGTCCGGGACGTAACTTGGCTGTCATCGTCGAAGTCGCGGCGATGAACTACCGTCTGCAGAACATGGGCATCAATACGGCCGAAGAGTTCGCGGAGCGGCTCGCGAACGCCATCCATGACAACGAAGGAGACATGGAATAATGGTAGAGCCAACATTTGACCGCGTCGCGTTTGAGATCGGGTCACTCCCGATTTATTGGTACGGCATGATTATCGCCTTCGGGGCGATGCTCGGCCTCGTTCTCGCCTTGTTCGAGGCGAAGCGCCTCAATTATGATTCAGAACGGGTCGTCGACGTCATCATCTGGTCGATTCCGATCAGCATCGTTTTCGCCCGGATTTACTACGTCATCTTCCAATGGGACTACTATAGTCAGAACCTCGGCCAAATCATCGACATCCGTCAAGGCGGCATCGCCATTCACGGGGCCATCTTCGGGGCGCTGCTCGTCGTCGTCATCTATTGCATGCGCAAGTCGATGTCGTTTTGGAAGATCACGGACATCCTCGCACCGTCGCTCTTGCTCGGACAAGCGGTCGGTCGCTGGGGGAACTTCATGAACCAAGAGGCGCACGGTGCCGAGACGACGAGCCGTTTCTTGAATGAGACTCTCTTCCTCCCGGACTGGATCGTCAATCAGATGTATATCGACGGGGCCTACTATTTGCCGACGTTCTTGTTCGAGAGCGTCTGGAACATCATCGGCGTCATCTTGCTCGTCGTATGGCGTATGGTCGGTAACCCGCCGCGCGGCTATATTTTCTTGTCGTATCTCGTCTGGTACTCAATCGGTCGCTTCTATATCGAAGGACTGCGGACCGACAGCTTGATGGCCGGTGATCTCCGGACGGCACAACTCGTCTCGATCGCGATGATCGTGTTCGGTATCGTCATGATGATCGTCCGCCGCAAAGCGAAGCGATACGACGACCCTTCAGAGAAAGGACTGTTTGATTGATGGATACCCTTCTATTCGATTTGGATGGCACGTTGCTCGATACGAACCCGCTCATCATCGCGAGCTTCCGTCACACGCTCGAGTATTACTTCCCAAACGAGACGTATCGCGACGAGGACATTTTCCCGTTCATCGGACCGACGCTCGAGAAGTCGTTCAAAGCGCTCAATGAGCCGGAATGGAAAGAGATGCAGGCGTTCTATCGCAGCTTCAACATCGCCATGCACGACCAGCTCGTCGCCGAGTATCCGGGTGTGATCGAGGGGCTGTATCGCCTTCACGCCAAAGGATACAAGATGGGCGTCGTCACATCGAAAGGCCGTCCTGTCGTCGAGCAAGGCTTGCGTTTGTTCAACATCGACCACTTGTTCGACGTCGTCATCACGGCCGACGATGTCGTCCATGAGAAACCGCATGCCGAACCGGTCGAGCGGGCGCTCCGCGTGCTTGGGTCGACGGCGGACCGCGCCGTCATGGTCGGCGATAATGACACGGACATCTTCAGTGGCAAGAACGCCGGCACGAAGACGGTCGCCGTCGGCTGGGCGTTGAAAGGCCGCGCGTTTTTAGAAGCGCTCGAGCCGGACGTCATCATCGACTCGATGGAACATTTTGAGGCGTGGCTCGACGAGGTTACGGTCCATGCGTAAGACGGAACGGTTTCGTCTCGACGGGCCGAATCCGCTCTGGCAGATGTATCGGACGATTCGTTTCCTGCGCGTCTTCAAGAACACGACCGTCGTCTTGATTGGCCGCTACTTCCCATCCGTCAAAGCGAAACGCTGGTTGTACCGGACGTTCCTCGGCATGGAAATCGGGGAGTATAGCGCGCTCGCCCTCATGGTGACACCGGACGTCATGTTCCCGGAGCGAATCTCGATCGGCCGTAATACGGTCATCGGGTTCAATTCGACGATTCTCTGTCACGAGTACCTCATCGACGAGTACCGGATCGGGGATGTCCGCATCGGGGACGAGGTGTTGATTGGGGCGAACGTGACGATCCTTCCTGGCGTCACGATCGGCGACCGGGCCGTCATCGGTGCCGGTGCCGTCGTGCATCGCGACGTCCTGCCCGGAGAGCGCGTCGTTGGCGCAAAGCTCCAAACCATCGACACAAAATAGACACAATTTAGCGCGAAATCATTTTGAGGTCAAGACATGTTCGTCCTCATAAAATTACTAGAGCGGTATCACTTTTTTTAAAGGGGATGCCGCTTTTTTGTGTCTGTGGGCGCTGACACGAAACCCTCATATTTTTGTCAAAAAGCATTTAGCGGACCTAGCAAAATATATTCATTATAGAAGGAATATAGTCCCGATTTTTTTTAAGTTTTTCAGTTGCCCTCACTGATTGAGTGCGGTATTCTTAACCCTGCAACTAAAAAAAGATTTAGAGATGATGTGGAGGATTTAGAATATGGAAGCGAACTATGAAGCAGTAATGACGCTACCCGAACCAGAATCTCCGCTCGCCGCGGAGCTCCACTACTATAGAGGTCGTCGTGCGTTACGTGAAGGTCGCCTAGATGAAGCGACTTTTTTCATGGCTGAAGCCACTGCCGCTGCAGCCCACCGCGTCGACTATCACAAACAGTACGCTGAACTGTTATTTGAAGTAGGGGAGATCTACCACGCCAATGACGTGTGGAAACGGGTGCTTGAACTCGATGAAACGTCAACTGAGGCCTTATATCACCTTGCGAGCAACTGCGCCTATATCTCTTTATATGAAGAAGCAGCGATGTATGCGAACCGCTACCTCGAAGTCGAGGCACACGGACGCTACGCGGACTCGGTCCAATCCCTGTTAGAACTGATTGAACTCGAACAAGAACTCGAAGATGACGAAGAAGACGAGCTGATCACGTGGCACACCGAGGCCCAACAGCATATCGACAAAGGCCGCCTGTTCGCCGCCAAGTCGACGCTCGAACGGTTAATCGATCGCTATCCGCGCTTTTGGCCGGCGTTCAATAACTTGGCTGTCGTCAATTTTTATCTCGGCAACGATGACGCGGCTTTCGAGACGCTCGAGTACGTGCTCGATGAGAACCCGGGTAACTTGCATGCGCTCTTGAACACGATTCTGTTGTTGCATGAAGCCGGACAATCAGAGGCGGCGCTCCAACTGTCGGTCCCACTGACACGTGTCCGTCCGCTCCAGTTCGATTTACGCTACAAACTCGCCACGACGCTCGCGCTCGTCGGTCAATACGACCGCGCGTACGAAGAACTCCGCCTGTTGAAAGAGCGCGGGTTCCGTGGGGATTCACTGTTCGGGCATTGGCTCAGCGTATCCGCCTACAAGACCGGGCGTCTTGAAGAAGCGGCTACCTATTTGAACAGTGACGAGTTGAAACAATTCGAAGAGAAGAGCCCGTACGACATCCGCGACAACCTCGAGTTCCGCTCGGCGCTCGTCCAAGGATTGCGTCAAGAAGAAGACGCGGCTCGAATCGAAATCATCCGAATCATCTCGAAGCTCGCCGATGACGAGGCGTTCGAAGCGCTTGCGTTGACGAGTGGCATCACCGACAACGAGACGGTGCTTGCGTTCGCTGAGAAGTGCCGGGCCGAGATTTGCCAGGCTCCGTTCACAGGCGACGTCCGCATCGCTCAGGCGTATGACGCGCTTCTGCTTGCCGAGACGAAAGTCTCGGAAGCAGAACAGATGAGCCTCGACGGCGACTTTTATGAACGGTTCGCGCTCTTGCTGCTCGCCGGTGCATCATTCGAGGACACAACGGCATCGGCCGCTGCCCTCGTCTGGATGTTCTATGCGAAACGGGACGCTCTCGTCCTCGACGACTGTGCCGATGTGTTCGGTATCGATGTCGCGACGCTCACGGAGACGATCCGTTCGTTCAAACAAACACTCGAACAAGCATAAAGATAGACGATACCTCCCTAGGTTTCTTATACTGAAGTCAATCAATTTCATGCAGAGGTGGAATCATTATGACAGAAGAAAAAATCTATGATGTCATTATCATCGGGGCCGGCCCAGCCGGAATGACTGCGGCACTTTACGCGTCGCGTGCCAACTTATCGACACTTATGATCGAACGCGGCATCCCAGGTGGACAGATGGCGAACACGGAAGATATCGAAAACTATCCGGGCTATGACAGCATTCTTGGTCCAGACTTGTCTCAAAAAATGTTCGACCACTCGAAAGCGTTTGGTGCGGAGTACGCCTATGGCGACGTCCAAAGCATCTCGGACGAGACGGAGTATAAAGTCGTTCACGCCCACAATCGCGACTATAAAGCGCGGGCCATCATTCTCGCCTCAGGCGCGCAATACAAGAAAATCGGTGTCCCGGGCGAAGAAGAGCTCGGCGGCCGCGGTGTCTCTTACTGTGCGGTCTGTGACGGAGCATTCTTCAAAGGCAAGAACTTGTTCGTCATCGGTGGCGGTGACTCGGCAGTCGAAGAAGGCGTGTTCTTGACGCGCTTCGCTGACAAAGTCACAATCGTCCACCGTCGCGACGAGCTTCGCGCGCAAAAGATTCTTCAAAAACGGGCGTTCGACAACCCGAAAATCGACTTCATCTGGAACCACACGCTCAAAGAGATCGTGGAAGCGGACGGAAAAGTCGGTGGGGCGCGTCTCGTCAGCACGGTCGACGGAACCGAGTCGGACCATGAGATCGATGGCGTGTTCATCTATATCGGCATGAACCCGATCACTGGTTTCGTCAAAGACCTCGGCATCACGAACGAGCAAGGCTATATCGTCACGAACGAAGCGATGCAGACGACGATCCCTGGGATTTTCGCAGCCGGAGACGTTCGCGACAAGACGCTCCGTCAAGTCGTCACCGCGACGAACGATGGGTCGATTGCCGCTCAAAACGCGCAACACTATATCGAGGGACTCCTCGAGGCGTTGCACGAACAAAACGCGTGACTAGAGACAGAAGGGATTGCGGGCGACCGCAATCCCTTCTCTTTTTTTCAGGCGTTCGTTATACTAAAGACAGAAGAGAGCTACACACACGGCTCGGTTGTCAATTTTAAGGGGGCGTCAGTGACATGGAAGACTTTAAAGGATTAGAAGAATTGATTATCATCAGCGGGATGAGCGGGGCCGGGAAATCGGTCGCGATGAACAGCTTTGAGGACCTCGGCTATTTTTGCGTCGATAACTTGCCGCCGGTGCTATTGCCGCAATTGATTGACGTCATCAGCTCGGTCCGACCGAAAATAGCCGTCGCGATCGATACGCGCACGCGCGACTTCATCGACAGCCTGTTTATCGTCATCGACGACTTGGAACAGAAGAACGTGCACCCGCACTTACTCTATCTCGACACACGGGACGAAGTGCTCGTGCGCCGCTATAAAGAGACGCGCCGGTCGCATCCGCTCGCCCCGGAAGACGCACCACTCGTCGGCATCGGTCTCGAGCGCTCGTTACTCGAAGGTTTCCGTGACCGGGCCCATACGCTCTATGACACGACCGACTTGAAGCCGCAGATGCTCAAAGACCGCATCCTGCTCCAATTCAACGAGGAACGGATTCCGTTCACGGTCAACTTCATGTCGTTCGGGTTCAAGCACGGCGTCCCGCTCGATATCGATTTGTTGTTCGACGTCCGCTTCATCACGAACCCGTTCTATATCCCGGAGCTCCGTCCGCTCACCGGACAGACGGAAGAAGTCCAGAATTACGTCATGTCGCACCCCGAGGCGCGGGCGTTCTATAAGAAGCTGATCGACATGCTCGAATTCCTGTTGCCGCAGTACAAGCGCGAAGGGAAGACGCAAGTCGTCGTCGCCTTCGGCTGTACGGGCGGGAAGCACCGTTCGATTACGTTCGCCGAGAAAGTGTCGGCCCATTTCGCCGAGCGCTATAACGTCAAGACCGTCCATCGCGACCTCGCGCATGCGACGAAGGAGAAGTAAGATGAGACGCGAAAGGAAAGTTGTGGCCATCGGTGGCGGTACGGGCCTCTCGACGCTCGTACGGGGCTTGAAGCACTATCCGCTCGATATAACGGCCATCGTCACGGTCGGGGACGACGGGGGCAGCTCGGGACGCCTCCGTGACGAGTTCCACATGTTACCGCCGGGCGATATCCGGAACGTCATCCTCGCTTTGTCCGAGGTCGAGCCGCTCATGGACAAGATTCTGCAATATCGGTTCGACAGCGGCTTTGGGCTCGAAGGCCACTCGCTCGGCAACCTCATGCTGACGGCGGCGACGCACATCTGTGAAGGCTCGTTCGTCAAGGCGGTCGACGTCTTGTCGCAGCTGTTGAACGCCCAGGGCAAGGTGCTCCCGGTGACGGAGACGCTCATGACGCTCGCGGCCGAGTTTGAGGACGGGACGATCGTCAAAGGCGAATCGAAAATCCCGCTCGTCGAAAAACCGATTAAGCGCCTATTCTTGCTCGAAGAGGGCATCAAGCCGGCGGCAGGTGTCGTCGAGGCGATTGAGGACGCGGATTTGATCGTACTCGGACCAGGGAGCTTATATACGAGTATCATCCCGAACCTGTTGATTCCGGAAGTGCGCGACGCCATCGTCCGCTCCGGGAAGCCGGTCGTCTATATTTGCAACGTCATGACGCAGCCGGGCGAGACGAAAGGGTACGACGCGATGAAGCATTTGAAATCGATTGAGGCGTATCTCGGCAAGTCGACGGTCGACACGATCGTCGTCAATAACGAGCCGATCGAGGACATCTATTTAGAGCGTTACCTCGAGGACGGCTCGGAAGAGGTCCGGTTCGATCGCAAGAAGCTTCGGAACTATGGCACGAACGTGCTCGCCGGTGACATCGTCGACTATAATCGCGATTACATCCGCCACGACTCGGACGCCATCGCCGGCCTCGTCATGCAGCGCGTGCTGCGCATCAAGAAACCACGCTCGTTTCAAGAGCTCGAGCTGAAATAAGTTGTGATTGAACAGAAAGGAGGGGACTGACATGAGCTTTGCCTCTGACGTCAAAAAAGAACTGACGCAACTCGTTGTGACCGGTGCCGAGGCGAAAGCGGAACTGTCCGCGCTCGTCCGGATGAACGGGGTCATCTCGCTCGCCTTAGGGCGGGGGATGACGCTCGACGTCTCGACCGAGAACGCCGCCATCGCACGCCGAATCTATTCCCTCATGAAACGGCTGTACGACCATCATCTCGATTTGTTCGTACGGAAGAAAATGCGGTTGAAGAAGAACAACGTCTATATCGTCCGTGTCGCCCAACGCGCCGAGACGATGTTGAAGGACCTCGAGATTCTCGGGGAGAATTACGAGATGATTCGGACGCTCAACTCGGATATGACACGCGACGAGAACCTCGCCCGGGCGTATTTGCGCGGGGCGTTCCTCGCCGGCGGCTCAATCAACCATCCGAAGACGTCATCGTATCACCTCGAGGTATATAGCTTGTACGAGAACCATAACCAGGCGCTCCGGGACCTCGCCAACCGCTTCGGCTTGAACGCGAAGACGCTCGAGCGGAAGAAAGGTCATATCCTCTACATCAAAGAGAGCGAGAAAATCTCGGACTTCCTGAAACTCGTCGGCGCCACGCGCGGTATGCTCGACTTCGAGGACGCGCGCATCATCAAGGACATGCGCAACTCGGTCAACCGGCTCGTCAACTGTGAGACGGCGAACTTGAACAAGACCGTCGGGGCGGCGCTCCGCCAAGTCGAGAACATCAAGTTCCTCGAGCGCACGGTCGGGCTTGAGATTTTACCGGTCAAACTCCGAGAAATCGCTGAACTCCGGGTCACCCATCAAGACGTCTCGCTTCAAGAACTCGGCGAGATGCTCGAGACGGGACCAATCTCGAAGTCAGGAATCAACCACCGGCTCCGTAAAATCGACCAGATCGCGGACAAGGTGCGCAACGGTGAAGAAATCAGCTCATCGTGACGTTGGTTGCGCCAAAACCATTCTTCCTATATAATTAGCAATTGTGTATAGGACTTTAGAAATGTAACTTAAAGGAGCTTCATGATTATGTCGAATGCAAAGAAAAGAATCTCGCTCACGATTGACGCTGACTTAGACCAGGTCATCACGGAGCGTGCGAAACAAATCGGGATCCCGAAAAGTGCCCTCGTCACGTTCGCGACAAGCCTCTTCCTCAACCAATTGCGGGCCGAAGAAGTATTGTCAGGCGACACGAATGCCATCTATCAGGTCATCCGTAAAGACTATGAACTGCTCACGAGCGTTGATAACTTAGACAAATAATTGCGAAAGGCTGACTCCGGTCAGCCTTTTTTGGTTGCATCCGGCCCTGAAATTTGAAATAGTGGTTGTATTGAATTCGAATGGAGGTCGTTCCAATGGGGCAAATCTTGCTCATCCTAGTATTACAACTCGTCTATGTACCGGTGCTGACGCTTCGTACCATCATGCTCGTCAAAGGAAAAACGATGATTGCGGGGCTGTTCGGTACGCTTGAGACGCTTATCTATATCTTCGCGCTCGGCATCGTGTTCCAAGATTTGACGACACTCGGGATGATCGTCTATGCGGTCGGCTTCGGACTTGGGATTCTCGTCGGCGGTTACGTCGAGCGGAAACTTGCGATCGGCTACAATATGATTCAAGTCCACACACAAGAGTTCCCGGCCGAGCTCATCCAGAAGATGCGCGACAGCGGCTACGGGGTGACACACTACCAAGGGCAGGGACGTGACGGCATCCGCTATCGTCTCGATGTCTTGGCAGCGCGGACACGGATGAAAGATTTGCGCCAGATGGTCGAGGAGTATGAACCGAAGGCGTTCCTCGTCGCTTTCGATCCAATCGACTTTAAAGGCGGCTATATGATGAAAGGGCTCCGACGCCCGAAATGAACAGGACGACTCACGAAAGTGGGTCGTTTTTTTCGTAGGACGGGGAATAGACGTACAAAGGGGATGAGCGGGTTGAGACGAAAAGGATTATGGATTGTTGTGATTGGGTTGCTCGTGGTCGGCGGGATTTTATACGCCACCTCGTTTTGGAAGTCGGGGACGTCGGTCAAACCACCGCTCCCGACGGTCCGGGTCGGAACCGTGACCGCGGAAGTGAAACAGTCGACATTCTGTTGGTCGGATGGGGGCGAGGCGGTATGCGAGGACCACGCTCTGCCGGAGGCGGATGACCTACAGCTCGTGCCGGTCGAAGCGGGTGCCGAGATTGATGTCGAGTTCCATGCCGAGCCGTCGAACGCCTCGTTCCATCAACTCGTCGATGGGGAACTTGTCCCGGCTGAACCGGTCGTGCCAGACGAGCCGGGCGTTTATGTATTCGAGACGGGCGGGGATTGGCCGCAAGGCGATAGCCGCTATGTATTCGGGGTAGAGGTCAAAGAATAAAGATGTTGACCTGTCCGCTACGGCCGGCTTTATGATAAACGAGAAGGGGGGACGCCAATGATTCAAATCGGAAAAGTGGTCCATCTAACGGGGTTGTCCACTAAAGCAATAAAATGGTATGAAGCAAAAGGACTTGTCCAACCGACTCGTTTAGAGAATCAGTATCGGTTATACGGGATGGAAGAAATAAGGCGCCTGAACGAAATCAAGTTACTACGTCAAATGGGCATCTCACTCGAACAAATTCAAGCGGCAGAAAGTGTGAGCGGGTTACTCGACAGCAGACTTGACGAGGTTCAACGTGAGATCGAGGCGTTGCGACAAGTCGAGCAACAAATTAAATGGATGCAAACAGGGGGAGATTCAATGAAAGTACGTTATGAGAAGTGGGACCAACCGAAAATCGTAAACGGCTATGTATCCGAACTCACCAAAATCCCATTCGTTTGGGAAAAACTGCAACCAGAGCTGACAACAGACGAATCATATGGCGTCTGTTTAGCGAAAGAAGAAGCCTATTTAGCAGGGATGACTAATCCTGTGACAGGTGAAGACGGAAGACAGGTTGAACTGTCGGCAGGACGGTATCTTGTCGCCACGGTCGAAGGGGGAATTCCAGCCATCCCTACGACATATAATCAACTTCTAGCATTGCCGGATGTAACGTTGCGAGATGCACTCGATTTTGAGCGCTATATTCATGGGCAAGACGGAGCCGACGACTTGATTGAAATTTGGTTGCCCGTCCAATAACAAAGAAGTGCCTTTCCCGAAGTCGGGAAAGGCACTTTTGGATTAACGCGTCATGACTTTGTCGATGAGACCGTAGTCTTTCGCTTGTTCAGCTGACATGAAGTAGTCGCGCTCTGTGTCGCGCTCGATGACTTCAAGCGGCTGGCCTGTGTTATCGGCCATGATTTGGTTCAATTTCTCACGCATCTTGATGATGCGTTCGGCATGGATTTTGATATCCGATGCTTGACCTTGCGTACCGCCGAGCGGTTGGTGAATCATGATCTCTGCGTTTGGAAGCGCGAAGCGTTTGCCTTGTTCACCGGCTTGGAGCAAGAAGGCACCCATCGATGCGGCCATTCCGATACAAATCGTCGACACGTTCGGCTTGATGAAGTTCATCGTGTCATAAATCGCCATTCCGGAAGTGATCGAACCACCCGGGCTGTTGATGTAAAGTGAGATGTCCTTATCTGGGTCCTCGGCTGCAAGGAAGAGAAGCTGGGCGACAATCGAGTTGGCGACGTTGTCGTCGATTGCACTTCCGAGCAAGATGATGCGGTCCTTGAGCAAGCGTGAGTAAATATCGTACGCGCGTTCCCCGCGACCTGTTTGTTCGATAACTGTTGGAATTAACATTGAATCTGCCTCCTTTATGTAGGTTGTAAACATATCATACCGCTATAGTCAATGTTGGTCAAACGATAGTCATCGTTTTTGACCTATTCCACGGTTTGACGATTCTAAAACGACAAAAGAGGCCAGGCATATGTTGCCTGACCTCTTGCTATGATACACCCGGAGAGATTCGAACTCCCGACACCTGGCACCGGAAACCAGTGCTCTATCCCCTGAGCTACGGGTGCATGTTCTCTGACACGATTTATTATACATTTGTTTTTTTAAAAAAGCAATCCTGTTCGGCTCACTTTTTTTTGAGCGCGATTTCCCGCTGTTCGTTACAATAAGAAGCGAGAGGGGTGTGACCGATGCAACGGCAAGAACAGCAACAACTTCAAACACAACAGCTGACCCAGGACATGGTTCGGCGGCTGCCGATTCTCGAGGCGGACCGGACCGCGATCGCCTTTCAGCTCGGCCGGTTGGCTCGACGCAATCCATGCATCGCCACGGGGAGCGGTGCGGTCGAATGGGTGGCCGATACGGCGAGTGGGTTCGAGGAGCGATTGTTCGAGCAGATCAAGGAAGGGAGCGGGACCGAGACCCAGCGTGCGCTCCAGAAACGGCTCGTCCTCGCGCTCGATCATCGCGGTCTACTACCGGAGAGCGACTTCGTGCTCGCCCATCGTTTCGAGGTCGATGTGGCGGACATTGAGGCGGCGCGCCAGGCGCTCTTGTTTTTAGAACCGACAGGGATCGGGGCAAAGAATGAGCACGACTGCCAATATCGGCATGCGATTGAACATGACGACCCACTCGTCTTGGACGTGTTCGAGGCGCTCGACGCGCACCTTGATGACATCCCGGGACGACTCGACATCTCGGTTGCCGAGTACGAACGAGTGACGCGTATCGTGACGACGCTCCCGAAGACGCCATTATTATATGAAGGAACCGAACACGTCGTCCCGGAACTTGAAGTCGTCCGTCGTGACGGTGAGCTCGTGACGACATGGTTCAGCCCGACGCTCGATGCGGCTCGGATCAGAGACGACCGCGAGGCAAAATGGTGGCACGAGACGCTCGAGATGCGGAACGCGACGCTTAAATCGGTGTGGGCCGTCATCGCCGAACGCCAACGCGATTGGTTGGACGGGAAGCTCGTCTTGCATCCTTTAACGCGAAAAGAAGTCGCCGAACAAATCGGCAAGCACGAGTCGACCGTCGGCCGGGCGATTCAAGGCAAGTACGTGACGACCGAAGGCGGCGTGATGGCATGGCGTCACTTTTTCGTCCGGGCCTCGCACGGGCAATCGCCGTTCATGGTGAAGAAGGCGCTCGCCGAACTGATTCAACAAGAGACATCGCCGCTGAGCGATGCCGCACTCATGCGCGAGCTGGCCCGGCTCGGCTATACGGTGACACGACGGACCGTGGCGAACTATCGGGAGGCGCTCGGTTTTGGAAACTCGCGGGAGCGGGAACGACAACTATGGAAAGGAGGGGACTGACATGGTCCTGACGTTATACCGCCGCGCCAACTGTTCGCTCTGCGAGGAGGCGCTCGTCATGCTCGAATGGCTCATGGAAGACTATTCGTTCGAGCTCGAGCAAATCGACATCACCGGCAACGAAGAACTCGAGGCGAAATACTTGTTTGAGATCCCTGTCGTCTTACACGAGGGACGTGTCATTAGTCAAGGTCGATACGATGACAGTAAAGTTGAAGATTTTGTTAAGTATACGCTTACATCGAAAAAAAACGTTTGAAGGGGTTGCAAGACGGAAAGGTGATTGATAAGATGAAGTCGTAGCGGTGGGACGCAAAAATAAAAGTGGGACAAAAATTGTCCATGCTTTAAGTCGAGGGGGAATGAGTATGATCCAGCAGCTGATTCAAGTTCAGAAGCAAATCGTTCCCGACATGCTCGATACGCTCCGACATCGTTACGATATCTTACATTATGTCCGTTTGATGCAGCCGATCGGCCGCAGGACATTGGCCACAAGCCTCGGGCTGACGGAACGAATCCTAAGACGAGAAGTTGACTTTTTGAAAGACCAAGGTCTATTGATGGTCGCTACTCAAGGCATTTCCCTTACGGAATCGGGCCGAAACGTTCTCCGGGACTTGCACGAGGTCATGGGAGAGATCCTAGGCATCTCGGAAGTCGCACGAGAACTCGAGCGCAAACTAGGCGTTCGCCAAGTCGTCATCGTACCGGGTGATTCCGACGAGACGTTCTGGGTCCAGCGAGATATCGGCCGGGCCGCCGTCACGCAACTGAAAGCGAGACTGGCACCGGACGACAATATCATCGCGGTCACAGGCGGGACGACGATGGCATCGGTTGCGGCCATGATGTCGCCCGATAAAAAAGAACGGCCGATGCATTTCGTGCCAGCACGCGGCGGACTTGGAGAGACGCTCGAGTTACAGGCGAACACCGTCTGTTCTCGGATGGCCGACCGGGCCCATGCCGACTATCATTTACTCCACATTCCGGACGAGGTTTCGCAAGAGACATTCGAGCGGATGGTGGAGGAACCTAGCATTAAAAATGTACTGGAAATGATTAGAGCGGCGCGAATTGTGGTACATGGAATTGGTGAGGCGGAAACGATGGCGAAACGCCGTCACGCGTCACCAGAGCATTTGCGGATGATCGAACGGCACGATGCCGTCGCCGAAGCGTTCGGATATTATTTCAACGCGGAAGGTGAAATCGTGCACCGGGTCAAGACGGTCGGGATCCAATTGGAGGAGCTCGACGACATGGACACCGTCATCGCTGTCGCCGGAGGAAAGTCGAAGGCACAGGCGATCGCCGCATATGCGAAACACACGCCGAACATCATCCTCGTCACAGACGAAGGTGCGGCGACAGAATTATTAACTCGTTATTAAAGAGTTGACCCCCGTTGGCTCTTCAATAAATAGCTTCTACCCTAAGGAGGAAATTAACTATGGCAGTAAAAGTTGGTATTAACGGATTTGGACGTATTGGTCGTTTGGCATTCCGCGAGATCATCAAAAACGAAGGAATCGAAGTTGTTGCAATCAACGACTTGACTGACACGAAGATGCTTGCTCACCTTCTCAAGTACGACACGACTCAAGGTCGTTTCGACGGAGACGTTGAAGTACACGACGATCACTTCCTCGTTAACGGCGAGAAAGTCATCACACTTGCTAACCGTAACCCAGAAGAACTTCCATGGGGCGAGCTCGGTGTTGACATCGTACTCGAATGTACTGGATTCTTCACAGACAAAGAAAAAGCGGAGCTTCACTTGAAAGCTGGCGCGAAAAAAGTTGTCATCTCGGCTCCAGCTACAGGTGACATGAAAACTGTCGTTTATAACACAAACCACGACATCCTCGATGGTACAGAGACAGTAATCTCTGGTGCTTCATGTACGACAAACTGCTTGGCGCCAATGGCTAAAGTTCTCCAAGACCAGTTCGGAATCATCGAAGGTCTTATGACAACAATCCACGCTTACACAGGCGACCAAAACACACTTGACGCTCCACACCCGAAAGGCGACTTCCGTCGTGCACGTGCAGCAGCAGCGAACATCGTACCGAACACAACTGGTGCGGCTAAAGCAATCGGCCTCGTTATCCCAGAACTTCAAGGTAAACTTGACGGTGCGGCACAACGTGTACCAGTTGCTACAGGTTCACTCACAGAGCTCGTAACAGTTCTTGAGAAAACTGTATCTGTTGACGAAATCAACGCAGCAATGAAAGCAGCAGCGAACGAGTCTTACGGTTACACTGAAGACGAAATCGTATCTTCTGACATCGTCGGAATCACTTACGGTTCACTCTTCGATGCAACACAAACTAAAGTAATGACAGTTGGCGACAAGCAACTCGTTAAGACAGTTTCTTGGTACGACAACGAAATGTCTTACACTGCACAATTGGTTCGCACACTCAAGCACTTCGCTGAAATCGCGAAGTAAGTTCGTGAACTAAATAGAATCAAATAGGAGCGGAAACAAGAGATTGTTCTCCGCTCTATTTATGAAATTGACACGCACGACATATGGAGGCGAAGGTTATGAACAAACAGTCTATTCGTGACATCGATGTAAAAGGGAAACGCGTCTTTTGCCGCGTTGACTTCAACGTTCCACTCAAAGATGGCGTCATTCAAGATGAAACGCGGATTCAAGCGGCACTTCCAACGATCAAGCACTTGATCGACGGCGGCGCGAAAGTCATTTTGGCGAGCCACCTCGGCCGTCCAAAAGGCGAGAAGAACCTCGAGTTCTCACTCGCACCGGTCGCAACACGTCTCGCTGAACTTCTCGGCAAAGAAGTACCCCTCGTCGAAGAGGCGTACGGTCCAGTCGCAGAAGAAGCCGTTTCAAAACTTGGTGAAGGTGACGTCGTCGTTCTCGAGAACGTCCGTTTCTACCCTGGTGAAACGAAAAACGATCCAGAACTCGCGAAAGGTTTCGCGGCACTCGCTGATATCTTCGTCAACGACGCGTTCGGTGCGGCTCACCGTGCCCACGCTTCGACAGAAGGCATCGCGCACCACGTCGACCACGCGGTTGCTGGTTTCTTGATGGAGAAAGAACTTGAAGTCCTCGGCAAGGCACTCTCGAATCCAGACCGTCCGTTCACGGCGATTATCGGCGGATCGAAAGTTGCTGACAAGATTGGGGTCATCGACCACCTTCTTGACATCGTTGACACACTCATCATCGGTGGCGGTCTCTCGTACACGTTCTCGAAAGCACTCGGGCACGAAGTCGGAACGTCACTCCTTGAAGAAGACAAGCTCGACCTCGCTCGTCAATTCATGAAAAAAGCAGAAGACAAAGGCGTGAAGTTCTTGATGCCGGTCGACTGTGTCATTGCGAAAGAATTCGGCGAAGAGACATACGTCGGACCAGTCGATATCGACTCGATCCCTGCGGATCACATGGGTCTTGATATCGGACCGAAGACAGTCGAAATTTACGCGGAAGCGATTCGCGAATCGAAACTTGTCGTTTGGAACGGACCGATGGGCGTATTCGAACTCGATAAGTACGCTAACGGAACGAAAGGTGTCGCTCAAGCACTCGCAGACAGCGACGCATACTCAATCATCGGTGGTGGTGACTCAGCCGCGGCAGCAGCCAAGTTCGGCCTTGCTGACCAAATGAGCCACATCTCGACTGGTGGCGGCGCTTCACTCGAATTCATGGAAGGCAAGAAACTTCCAGGCGTCGAAGCGTTGAACGACAAGTAAAACAGAGGAGGGTTATCGATGCGTAAACCGATTATTGCAGGTAACTGGAAAATGAACAAAACACTCTCGGAAGCCGTCGCTTTCGTAGAGGAAGTTAAAAACAATATCCCGTCAACGGACAAAGTTGACGCGGCGATTGGTGCACCAGCAGTATTCTTGGCCCCAATGGTAGAAGCGGCTAAAGGATCGAACTTGAAACTCAGTGCACAAAACATGTACGACAAAGACAGCGGGGCATACACAGGCGAAATCAGCCCGGCCATGGTCGCTGACCTCGGCGTGACATATGTCATCCTTGGACACTCAGAGCGTCGCGAATACTTCGGCGAATCAGATGCGTTCATCAACAGCAAAACGAAAAAAGCGTTCGAACACGGTCTTACGCCAATCGTTTGCGTCGGTGAGACATTGGAAGAGCGCGAAGGCGGCAAGTTCGAAGACGTCATCAAGACGCAAGTCGAAGGTGGCCTCGCGGACCTTTCTGCTGACCAAGTCAAACAACTCGTCATCGCGTACGAGCCAGTTTGGGCAATCGGCACTGGTAAATCAGCGGACGAAGCAGACGCGCAAAGCTCATGCAAATATGTTCGTGACGTGGTAAAAGGTCTTTACGGTGAAGACGTGGCGGCTGCGGTTCGCATCCAATACGGCGGTTCTGTAAAACCTGAGAACATCAAGGAGTATATGGCACAAGAAGACATCGACGGCGCACTCGTCGGCGGTGCTTCACTTGAAGCTGCTTCGTTCCTCAAGTTGTTGGAGGCGATTTAAATGGCAAGACCAGTCGCCCTCATCATCTTGGATGGTTTTGGAATGCGGAACGAGACGTTCGGTAATGCGGTCGCTGCGGCGAACAAACCGAACTTCGACCGCTTCTGGGAGCAGTATCCACATACGCTCTTGAACGCGAAAGGCGAGTACGTCGGCCTTCCGGAAGGTCAGATGGGGAACTCGGAAGTCGGTCACTTGAACATCGGTGCCGGCCGGGTCGTCTATCAGTCACTTTCACGCGTCAACAACTCCATCAAAGACCGTTCACTCTTCGACCGCCAAGCGATGAACCACTTGGCCGGACATGTGAAAAAGTATGATTCGAGCCTCCACATCATGGGCCTCGTCTCAGACGGTGGGATTCACTCTCACATCAACCACATGTACGCCATCGTCGAGTTTGCAAAACTTCATGGTATCGAAAAAGTATTCATTCACGCTTTCACGGACGGCCGTGACTGTGATCCGAAATCAGGCGCTGGCTTCCTCGAACAAACGGAAGCGAAGCTCGCTGAACTCGGACTCGGTCAAGTCGCTAGCGTGTCTGGACGTTACTATGCCATGGACCGCGACAACCGTTGGGAACGCGTCGAGAAAGTATACGACGTGCTCGTCAACGCGAAAGGCGAAGTCGGCACGAATGCAGTCGACGTTCTTAAACAGTCGTATGCAGACGGCTTAACGGATGAATTCGTTCTTCCGACGGTCATCGAGAAAGACGGTCAACCGATTGCGACGATTAAAGACAACGACGCAATCATGTTCTTCAACTTCCGTCCGGACCGGGCGATTGAACTTGCGAAAGTGTTCAAAGAGAAGACCGGCTTCAAAGGCTTCGAACTTTCGAGCGCACATCCAGAGAACATCTTACTCGTCTCGATGACGAAATTCTCGGATGAAATCGACACGGACATCGTCTTCCCACCAGAAGATTTGAAAAACACGCTCGGTGAGACTCTCGCCGCGCAAGGGTACAAACAGCTCCGCGCTGCGGAAACTGAGAAATACCCGCACGTCACGTTCTTCTTGAACGGACAACAAGAAACACCGTTCGAAGGTGAAGATCGTTTCCTCGTACCGTCACCGAAAGTGGCAACGTACGACTTGAAGCCAGAAATGAGCGCATACGAGCTCACGGAAGGTCTTCTCGAACGGATCGAATCGGACACGTATGACGCGTATATCATCAACTACGCGAACCCGGACATGGTCGGCCATTCCGGTATGCTCGAACCGACGAAGAAAGCTGTCGAAGTCGTCGACGAATGCCTCGGTAAAGTAGTGGACGCACTCATTGCCAAAGGCGGCGCGGCGATCATCACGGCGGACCACGGGAACGCTGACCTTGTCACGAACCCGGACGGCTCACCGATGACGGCACACACGACGGAACCAGTACCATGTATCGTCACGAAAGAAGGGGTGGAACTGAAACCAGTTCTAGAAGGCGCCTTGTGCGACCTCGCCCCGACGCTCCTTCACCTTCTCGGTGGAGAGCAACCGGCCGAAATGACCGGCACATCAATCGTCACGAAGTAACTCAAAAAACTTTCCAAACAAAAAGGAGCGAATTTTCATGTCAATGATTACAGAAATTTACGCACGCGAGATTTTGGATTCACGCGGTAACCCAACAATCGAAGTAGAAGTCTTCACAGAAGACGGCGGTTTCGGCCGTGCCCTCGTCCCATCAGGCGCATCAACTGGTGAGCACGAAGCAGTTGAACTCCGTGATGGCGACAAGTCACGTTACCTTGGTAAAGGCGTACTCAAAGCCGTTGCTAACGTAAACGACACAATCGCACCAGAACTCATCGGCTACGATGTATTCGACCAAAACGCACTCGATAAGAAAATGATCGAGCTCGACGGTACGAAAAACAAAGGTAAACTCGGCGCAAACGCGATCCTTGGTGTCTCTATGGCAGCAGCACACGCAGCAGCAGACGAGCTCGGCCTTCCACTTTACACGTACCTCGGTGGATTCAACGCGAAGACGCTTCCAACTCCAATGATGAACATCATCAACGGTGGTTCGCACGCTGACAACAACGTTGACTTCCAAGAGTTCATGATCATGCCTGTTGGCGCGCCAACGTTCCGCGAAGCGCTCCGCATGGGTGCAGAAGTATTCCACGCCCTCAAATCAGTTCTTTCTGGTATGGGTCTTAACACAGCTGTCGGTGACGAAGGTGGTTTCGCACCAAACCTTAAGTCTAACGAAGAAGCGATCACAGTTATCCTTGAAGCGATCGAAAAAGCTGGTTACAAAGCTGGCGAAGACATCTACCTCGCAATGGACGTTGCGTCTTCTGAGTTCTACGACAAGTCGACTGGCAAGTACGAACTCGCTGGCGAAGGCAAGTCAATGACAACTGCTGAGCTCGTAGACTTCTACGCTGAGCTCGTAAGCAAATACCCAATCATCTCAATCGAAGACGGTTGCGACGAAAACGACTGGGACGGCTTCAAATTGCTCACTGACAAAATCGGTGACAAAGTTCAGCTCGTAGGGGATGACCTCTTCGTAACGAACACTGAGAAATTGGCTGAAGGTATCGAAAAAGGAATCTCGAACTCGATCCTCATCAAAGTTAACCAAATCGGTACGCTCACAGAAACATTCGACGCGATCGAAATGGCTAAAAAAGCTGGTTACACAGCTGTTATCTCACACCGTTCTGGTGAAACAGAAGATGCGACGATCGCGGACATCGCTGTTGCGACAAACGCTGGTCAAATCAAAACTGGTTCGCTCTCGCGTACAGACCGTATCGCGAAGTACAACCAACTTCTCCGCATCGAAGACATGCTCGGCGATGTAGCGAAATACGACGGTATCAAGTCGTTCTACAACCTCAAAAAATAATTGATTGTTTCAGGTCCGCCTCGTGCGGGCCTGTTTTTTTTGTTGGTGGATCAGACGTTCATCAGACGGTGGGACGCTTTCCTGGGGTGATGCGGATGCCTCCGCAGCGCATGCGCGCTTTACGGGGTCATCCTTGCATCACTCTCCCCAAGGAGTCGCCCACCGTCTGATTCAGTCGCGCACCAATCTAAGATTTTGCAAGAGTCGACACTGAATGTATGTATATTGCGAGATACTCCTGTCCAAGTGGCACCGATGCTCTGTGTCGAGCTTCCTCGTCATCGACACCCCGTGTTGCTGTATACTGAACGTGACTGATGAAGAATGGGGGGATTGGATGGACCAATCGAATGAGCAAGAGGAGAGGTTGAGCGGGGGGAACGTGTCGACCGTCTACAAAAAGGGGAATCATGTCTATCGCACGCAGAAAGAGGTAAGTGCGAATGTCCATTGGTTGTTAAAACATTTGGAGGCGAAGGGGATATCGGGCGTGCCGCGATTTGTCGGGGAGGATGAACAGGACCGGGAGATTTTGACGTACCTCGAAGGGGAGACGGCCGATTATCCGTTGAAAGCCTACATGTGGTCAGATGAGGCGATTCAAGACGCCGCTCGACTGATGCGTCAGCTGCATGACGCGACCACGGATGTCGAGTGGCCGTCTGACTGGCAACCGCTCGACCATACGCCAAAACCGTTTGAAGTGATTTGCCACAACGACTTCGCCGTCTACAATACGATTTTCCATGACGGGAAAGTGACAGGGGTCATCGACTTTGATTTGGCCGCACCGGGTCCACGCGCTTGGGATATTGTATATGCGCTTTATACGTTCGTCCCGCTCAGCCGGCGTCATCAAGCCGAGTCGGGTGAAGTTGTTCACTATGAGGCGAAGCGCGATGATGGGACGTACAAACGACGAGTCGCTCTCTTCTTGAAAGCATACGGCTGGGAAGAATCGACAACAGAGTTGCTGACGATGTTGCTGTTACGAATCGATGCGCTCTGTCGATTGATGAAACGGAAAGCGGCGGAAGGGGATGTCGCGTTCCAACACATGATCGATGACGGGCACTATGACCATTATCAAGAAGAGTACCGGTTCATCGAGGTGCATGGACGGAAGTGGTTCTAAGAAAGGTTGAGACGGACGCTTGTCGAGTGCTCATTCCGGGAATAGAAGAGTGTAGGTGAAAGGAGGCGTTCGTCATGATGATCAGCGGTTTTCTCCTTCTTCTCATCGCGCTCGGTGTCGGTGGTTGGTTCCTGTATAAGTATATGGACGACCGGAAATGGTCGTGACGTGCGTCACGGCCGTTTTTTTGAGTGCGTGAACGCTTGAAAATTGGGTATAATCAGATACAGACTACAAAAAGGAGAGACGTCCATGACACGCGTACGGAAAGCCATCATCCCGGCCGCCGGGCTCGGTACCCGCTTCTTGCCGGCGACGAAGGCGATGCCAAAAGAGATGCTCCCGATCGTCAACAAACCGACGATCCAATTCATCGTGGAAGAAGCCGTCGCTTCCGGCATCGAGGACATCATCATCGTGACCGGGAAGAACAAGCGCGCCATCGAGGACCATTTCGACCGGGCCATCGAACTCGAACAGAACCTTGAGTCAAAAGGCAAGATCGAGCTCCTCGAGTCGGTGCGCCACTCGTCGAACCTCGCCAATATCCACTACATACGGCAACAGGAGCCGAAAGGGCTCGGCCACGCGATTTGGTGTGCCCGCAAGTTCATCGGCGATGAACCGTTCGCGGTCCTGCTCGGGGACGACATCATCGAGGCAGACGTGCCGGCGACGAAGCAATTGATTGACCAGTACGAGCAGTATGAGCGTTCGATTATCGGGGTGCAGCGCGTCCCGTATGAAATGACGAATCGATATGGTATAATTGACCCGCTTGCCGTCGAAGGGAAGCTGATCCCGGTCCGGACGTTCGTTGAGAAACCGGCTGTCGGAGAAGCCCCATCGAACCTCGCCATCCTCGGCCGCTACATTTTGACGCCGGACGTCTTCGAGGCGTTGTCGGCGCAAGAAATCGGGACGGGCGGCGAGATCCAACTGACGGACGCCATCGCCCGCTTGAACGAGGTGGAGACCGTCTTCGCCTATGAATTTGACGGGCGTCGCTATGACGTTGGGGAACCGATCGGCTTCATCGAAGCGACGATTGCCCATGCGCTCTGCGACCCAGATTTAAAAGCCAACGTCCACACGCTCTTGAAGCGCTTCGTGGACGAACTCGAACAACAGTAAGGTGTGTTATTTTTGAAAACAATGTTAATGGTCTGTCAAAACTATTATCCGGAAATCGGCAGTGCCGGGAACCGGATGCAAAATATTACGCATCTCATGAAAGAACGCGGTTACGACGTGGAGGTCATCACGGCCGCCCCGTCGTATCCGAACTTCAACTTGTATAAAGACGACCGCTTCTGGAACGACAAGGCGCTCAACAACCAACCGTTCATCAAGCGTCTCATCACGAAGAAACGCAAGCATACGTCGAACATGGTGAGCCGGCTCGCTTTGTTTTTGGAACAGATGATTAAAGGCGTCGCTGCCGTCCAAAAGCTCGACTCGAAACCGGATGTCGTCTTTGCGACGACCCCGTCTTTTTTTATGGCGTTCGTCGGTGTGTATGCGAAACGGAAGTATGGCGTCCCGTTCATCTTGGACGTCCGTGACCTCTGGCCGGAGTCGGTGAAAGGCGTCGGTGTGTTCAAACACGACTGGATGCTCGCCCCGGCGTTTTGGTTTGAGAAGCGGCTCTATAAGGCGGCCGATGAAATCATCATCAACTCGGAAGGGTTCCGCAGCTATCTGCGCCAACGTGGCGTCGACAACGACATGATTCACTATATGCCGAACTCGATTCGAGAGAGCGAGCGCAACCTCGAGCGGACCGTCCCTGAGGACGACCGGATGGAGATTCTGTACGCCGGGAACATGGGCCTCGCCCAAGACGTATCGCTCTTGCTCGAGCTTGCAGAACGATTCCGTGACGAGCCGCGCGTGCATTTCAAGTTGATCGGCTATGGATACCGGAAGAACGAATTGAAAGACATGATTAAAGCCCGCGGTTTCAAGAACTTCCTCTTCCTCGAGGCGATGCCTCGGACGGAGGCGTTCCAAGCCATCAAGAACGCGGACGTCGCGTTCGTCAGCTTGATTGAGCAAGAAGTGTTCGATACGGTCATCCCGGGTAAATTGATTGATTATATGGCGGTCGGTAAACCGATCGTCGCGGCGGTGTCAGGCCATGCGGCGAATGTCATCGAAGCGGCCGAGGTCGGTTACGTGTCACGGAAGCGTGACATCAACGAGATCGAGCTCATGCTCCGGAAACTGCTCGAACGTCCCGACTTACGCGAGAAATACGGCGTGAACGGGATCCGTTATGTGAAAGACAATCTGTGTTGGGAAAACAACATACACGTCCTCGAAGACGTGATAGAAAAAGTAACGATGGAGGAAACACGATGAAGTCAGTATGTATGTTTGTATGGAACCATTTTACGAATGATGCGCGCGTCTTGCGCGAATGCTCGGCGCTCGCCGAGGCGGGCTATGAAGTCGATTTGATCGCGCTCCAAGACCCGAAAAATCCGTCGCTCCCGAAAGAGGAGATGCGTCCGGAAGGATTCCGCGTCATCCGTGTCAAACGTCAGCCGTCGATTCTCGCCAACGGGATGAAGGCGCTCAAATCGGTCCGCACATGGGTCAGCGCGAAGAAGACGCGTCAACTCGGTGCCGGACTCGTCGGCGTAGGACTGCTCGTCCTCGCACCACTGACGATGCTCGGACTCGGTGCGGCAGCGGGTGCGATTTTGTTCCCACCGGTGCGTAAAAACATCGTCAACGCGAGCGCGATGCTCGAGATGGTGTTCACTTCGACGAAGAAGTCGTACGATTTCTATCACGCCAACGACTTGAACACGCTCCCGCAGGCGTTGATCGCCGGGAAACTCGTCAACAAAGGCAAAATCGTCTACGATTCGCACGAAGTCCAGACGGACCGGACCGGTTACGGTTATATCCAAAGTAACCTCGAAGGCTGGCTCTTGCCATACGTCGACTCGATGATGGTCGAGAACCACACGCGCGCGGCGCACAACGAGGAACTCTACGGCTTCTATCCGTACGTGCTCCACAACTATCCGTTCTATCGTCCGCTCGACTTCACGCTCCGCAAAGACTTGCATGCGCTCCTCGACTTGCCGAAAGATGAAAAGATCCTCTTGTACCAAGGCGGCATTCAAGCCGGCCGCGGACTCGAGCAACTCATCCTCGCCGTCAAGGACTTCAACGAAGGCACGCTCGTCATGATCGGGGACGGGAAACTCAAGCCGGTGATCAAACAGATGATCGAGGACGAAGGCGTCAGCGACCGCGTCAAGATGATTGACAAAGTACCGGTCGAGGCGTTACCGTACTATACGATGAACGCGTATCTCGGTTTCCAAGTGTTGAACAACGTCTGCTTCAACCACTACTCGGCGTCATCGAACAAACTGTTCGAATATTTGATGGCCGAAGTACCGGTCGTCTCATGTGACTTCCCGGAAATCGAACGTGTCGTCGCCGGCAACGACGTCGGTGTCGTCGTCGATTCGCACGACCCACAATCGATCGCCGAAGGCGTCAACCGCCTGCTCGACGATCAAGCACTCTACGCCCGTGTCAAAGAGAACACGAAGACGGCGCGTGAGCAATATAACTGGGATTTGGAAAAAGAGGCACTCTTGAACGTCTACACGAACGTCGTGGACCGCAAGTTGCCGATTATGAAAGACGGTGCGCCAAAGCCAGTTCAACAGTAAGACTTAGACTGCGGCTTTGTGCCGCGGTCTTTTTTATATGGAAGGGGGACAACCAATGAAACGTCAACAACAACATCTATTGCGTCAACAAGTCTGGAAGAAGCTCCAATCGATTTCCTTGAAGGATATCGCCTGGATCGTCGCCGGCTCATTCATTCTCTCGTTCGGGGTGAACTACTTCACCGTCCCGAACGACTTCTCGGAAGGCGGCCTGCTCGGGGTCACCATCATCCTGTACTACATGTTCGGCTGGGACCTCGGGGTCACGTCGATTATCGGGAACGGGATTTTATTCATCGTCGGCTATAAGCTGCTCGACCGCCGGACGATGGTCTACTCGGTCGTCGCGGTCATCGCAACGTCGTTCTTCCTCAGCTTGACCCATGACTGGGGCAGCCCGGCCGAGGACAAACTACTCGCGGCGGTGTATGCCGGGATTATGATCGGGGTCGGCATCGGCATGGTGCTCCGCGTCGGCGGGACGACCGGGGGCGGGGTCATCATCGCCCGCCTCATGGAGCGCTACTTGCATATGAGCGTCGCTGTGTCGATGTTCATCATCGATGCGATCGTCGTCGGGGCGTCGGGCTTCATCCTCGGGGAGCAGGTCGTGCTCTATACGTTGATCGCCATCATCATCGGCTCGTGGGTCATCGACCTCGTCGCCGAAGGACTCAACATCCGTAAGGCCGTCACCATCATCAGTGACAAGCAAGAAGAGCTCGCCGTCGTGTTGACGGAGACGCTCGGCCGCTCGGCGACGATTATTCACGGTCACGGCTACTATACGAAGCAAGATAAGAACATGCTGTATATGATCGTCGACAAGCGCCAAGTCGGTCCACTCAAGAAAATCGTCGAAGTGACAGACCCACGTGCCTTCGTCGTCATCCACCAAGTGAAAGAGGTCATCGGGGAAGGGTTTAGCTACCCGTCCCGATAATTTGAAAGCTGGTGTTTTGACGCCAACTTCTATATAATAAGAAGCGTGTAAAAAGAAGGAGGAACTGACTACTATGCAAACGATCGCTACAATCAGCCTACTCGTCGTGGCTGTTTTATTGATTGTCGTCGTACTGCTCATGTCAGGTCGGTCGCAAGGTCTTGGGGCGATTGCAGGTGGCGCGGAGCAGTTGTTCGGCCGCCAGAAAGCGCGCGGCTTCGACGCTGTTTTGAACCGAACTGCAGCTGTACTAGGCACATTGTTTTTCATTTTAGGATTACTAGTCGCATCACTATGATGAAAGGCTGATCGTTCTCGATTTTCACGTGAGGCGGTCGGCTTTTGTTTTTTTCAATTATTTTTTGGGAATAATGGATTGTATGAGGAGATGACGTTAGCAATGAAGATTACAGCACCGAAACCGTTCTTCTTTGAAGGCGGACCACGTGCCGTGTTGATGTTACATGGCTTTACCGGATCGAGCGCGGATGTCCGCATGCTCGGTCGTTTCCTGCAAAAAGAAGGCTATACGTGCATGGGTCCCCAGTACCGGGGCCATGCCGTCCCGCCGGAAGAATTGCTTCAGTACGGACCGGCCGACTGGTGGGAAGACGTTTTGAACGCCTACCAATCGTTGAAAGATAAAGGCTATGAGGAGATTGCCGTCTGTGGCCTCTCGCTCGGAGGCGTCATGTCGCTGCGCCTCGCTTCGGAGGAAACCGTCAAAGGCGTCATCCCGATGTGTGCCCCGACCGGAATCGATGCCGAGGACCGGTTATACAAAGGAGTCAAAGCCTACGCTCGAGAATATAAATCTCGAGAAGAAAAATCACCTGAACAGATCGAACAGGAGATGGCGGACTTCAAACCGATGCCGACGCTCAAGGATCTCCGTGCCTTCGTCCGTGACACGACGACTAAACTAGAAGATATTTTCGTCCCGGCGCTCGTCGTTCAAGGGGCGAAAGATCAAATGGTCGATCCTGAATCTGCACACGAGATTTACGAGGCGATTAACGCGTTCCAAAAAGAGCTACTCATGTATGAGGAGTCGGGACACGTGATCACACTCGATAAAGAAAAAGAGAAACTGCACCAGGACGTGCTCGATTTTCTCGAAACGTTAGACTGGTCAGTGTGAACTACTCACTCAGTACTTGAAAGGCAAGATAAAGGGTGAGCTTCTTGGGAAGACCGTACTCTAATTAGCTACGGTTATAAACCAAGCTCGTTGGGCAGTTCCTGCCCTGAGATTTTATTCAGTGGTTTTTTGCCAATAGTAGTAAGTTTATGCTGGCATTAACATCTCGGTCGTGGTCTGCGCCACATGACGAGCATGTCCAAGTACGAACTCCGAGTGGTTTTTGGCCATCATCTTTTCCACAACAAGAACATATTTGCGTAGAAGCGAACCACTGGTCAGCTGTAATGAGAGTCCGACCGTAAAAAGTAGCTTTATATTTTAGTTGCCGGATAAACTCAGACCAGCTGGCATCACTAATAGATTTTGCTAAATGACTATCTTGAATCATATTTTTTGGCTTTAATGTCTCTATAACGATGACTTGGTTTTCGTCAACGATAGATTTTGATAATTTATGCAAAAAATCGTTACGTTGGTTCGCAATCTTCTCGTGTTTCTTTGCTAAAATCAATCTTGCTTTTTCTCGATTCTTGCTACCAACTTTTTTTCGAGACATCGCGCGTTGTGCTCTTTTGATTTTTTCTTCGGATTTTCGGAAAAAACGGGGGTTTATAACTTTCTTTGTAACTAAATTATCATTTGTCAGAATTGCAAAATGTTGAAGACCAAGATCAATTCCGACTAAGTGATTCCCGGGGGCTGACTCGATTTCTTGTTCAAGAATAAGAAGAGAGACAAAGAATTTTCTTGTCCTAGTCATTGAAATAGTGGCAGACCTAATAAGCCCATGAAAAAGTCGGTGTTGCTTAAATCGCACGAAACCAATTTTAGGAAGTCGAATCTTTTCCCCCTCGATGCGCACAGTTCCATGCTGATTATTAGTAGTATATGAGGCACGCGAATGTCGTTTGGTTTTAAACTTCGGGAAACCTCCTGAACCGGTAAAGAACTTTTCGAAAGCCTCATTCAAGTTTAGATTTGCATTTGCCAGTGCAAGACTATCAGCTTCACGAAGGAATGGAAACTCTGGTTTGTATGATGCTGGTGTCGGGAATTTCTGTTTAATACCTGGATTTTGTTTTGTCGCCTCATAAATTGCAATTCGGTCAGCGAGAAGACGATTATAAATAAATCGGGTACAACCTATTGTTTTCACAAAAAAAAGTGCCTGTGCTTCTGTGGGGTAGAGCCGATACTTGTAGGCTCTGAGCATATTGATTCCCTCCCTAACTTTGGACCGACATATAGTAACCGATGTGTTTATATAGTCTATTACCACGTGTTCAATTAGAAAAATCTAAACAATTTAAGAACTTTTGTTCGTCTTAAATATCACTTTGATTTATTTTTTCCTTTCTCATGAGTTATTAGAAATTAGAATTATGTATAAATTATTTTTGAGAAAAGATTTAAAAAAACTACAATAGAGAATAATGCTCTCTAAATTTCAGTAACAAAAGGAGGTGTCACGTTGAATTTACGTGAACAATTATTAGAAATCATCCAAGCCAGTGATAAAGCACTGACGGTGGACCAATTGACCGAGCGTCTTGCGCTCGAGTCGACGGATGCTTTTAAAGAACTCATCCGCACCTTGAACACCCTCGAAGAAGAGGGCTTAATCGGCCGCACACGGACGAACCGTTACGGGACGCTCGCCGTGCTCGGCCAAGCAGCGGGAATCATCTCGATTCACCAACGCGGCTTCGGCTTCTTATCGGTCGAAGGCGAGACGGAGGACGTGTTCCTTCCGCCCGACCAATTGAAAGACGTCTACCACGGGGACACGATCCTCGTCAAAAAACGCGAGGACAACCGCGGCAAGACCGAGGGCGTGCTCCTCAAAGTCTTGAAGCGCGGCTTGTCAGAGTTCGTCGGGACGTATACGCTCCCGAGCGGACGCCTCGACCAGTTCGCCTTCATCGAGCCGGATGACAAGCGCATCAACTTCTGGCCGGTCGTCAACCCGGACAAATCGCTCGGTGCCGTCGATGGCCATAAAGTCGTCGTTCGCATCACGAAATATCCGGACGGACGTTTCGCCGGAGCGTGTGACGTCGTCCGCATCATCGGACACAAGAACGACCCAGGCGTCGACATCTTGTCGATCGTCTATAAGCACGGCATCCCGACGGAGTTCCCGGAAGATGTCATCGACCAGGCGAACGCCGTGCCGGACGAGGCCGACGAGAAAGACTTCATGGGCCGTGTCGACCTTCGTAACGAGACGATCTTCACGATTGACGGCGAAGACGCGAAAGACTTGGACGATGCCGTCCACGTCAAGAAACTCGACAACGGCAACTATGAGCTCGGCGTCCATATCGCCGACGTGTCACACTACGTGACGGAAGGGTCACCGCTCGACGTCGAAGCGTTCGAACGGGGGACGAGTGTCTATCTCGTCGACCGCGTCATCCCGATGTTGCCGCACCGTCTCTCGAACGGAATCTGTTCGCTCAACCCGCACGTCAACCGTTTGACGCTCAGCTGTGTCATGGAGATTTCCCCGCAAAACGGGAAGGTCGTCAACCATGAGCTGTTCCCGAGTGTCATCAAGACGACGGAGCGGATGACGTATACGAACGTCCGTGAAATCATCGAACGCGATGACGAAGCGACGCTCGAACGGTACGAGCCGTACATCCCGTTGTTCGACCTGATGGCCGAACTCGCGGAAGTGCTCCGCACGCGCCGTAACTCGCGTGGTGCCATCAACTTCGATTTCGCCGAAGCGAAAGTCGTCGTCGATGAGGAAGGCAAACCAGCCGACATCGTCTTGCGTCCACGCTCGGTCGCCGAGAAGTTGATTGAGGAGTTCATGCTCGCGGCCAACGAGACGGTCGCCGAACACTTCCACAAGATGGACGTGCCGTTCATCTATCGTGTCCACGATAACCCGAAACCGGACAAGCTCGATTTCTTCTTCGATTTCGTCGCGAACTTCGGCGTGCATATCGAACGGTTCAAAGGCCAGAAGGTCGAACCGAAGACCCTTCAGAAGATTTTGAAGGCGATCTCGGGCGAACCGGAAGAGCCGGTCATCAGCACGATCATGCTCCGTTCAATGCAACAGGCGAAGTACGATGACGTCTCGCTCGGTCACTTCGGCCTCGCGACCGACTTCTATACGCACTTCACCTCGCCGATCCGTCGATACCCGGACTTGATCGTCCACCGTCTCATGCGCACGTACGTTTTCAACGGTGATGTGTCTGAGAAGACGATCGCCAAGTATGAGGACCGTCTCGACTCGATCGCCGAACAGGCTTCGAAACGCGAGCGTCGTTCGGTCGATGCCGAACGCGAGACGCAATCCTTGAAGAAAGCCGAGTACATGGAATCACGTCTCGGTGAAGAGTTCGACGGCGTCGTCAGCGGTGTCACGAACTTCGGAATGTTCATCGAGCTCCCGAACACGATTGAAGGACTCGTTCGTCTCCAGTCGATGGATGACTACTACCACTTCGACGAGTCGCAGCTCATGTTGCTCGGCGAGCGGACGAAACGTCAGTTCCGCATCGGTGACGCGGTGCGCGTCAAGGTCGACGCCGTCAACTTGGACGAGCGCACGATCGACTTCACCGTCGTCGGCATGCCGAAACGGGAACAGTCGCGCCGTCGCCAACCGACGACGATTAAAGCGACGGAAGGTCGTCCAAAGAAAGACGACAAAAAAGGCCGCGGCCGTGACGACAAACGTCCGAAGCGCGGCAAGCCGGGTAAACCAGGGAAACCAGGTCAAGCCGGCAAACCGTCCAAACCAGGCGAGAAGCCGAAGACGTCGCAAGGACGCTCGGCACTCGACTTGAAGAAGAAAGACGGTCAAAAACGAACAGGCGACGCCAAACGCGGAGCGAAGAAGCGTCGTTGATGGGAGGGGGCGACCCCTCCTCCATATTGAAGTAAAGGACTGAATGTCTATGGCCAAGAAGAAAGATTCGAACGCGCTCGCGCAAAACCGAAAAGCGTCCTTCGATTATGCGATTGAAGATACGATTGAAGCCGGCATGGTGTTGACGGGGACCGAGATTAAATCGGTGCGGCAGTCAAAAATCAATATCGCCGACGCGTATGTCCGCTTTGACGGTGGCGAGGCGACACTTCATAACTGTCATATCAGCCCGTTCGAGCAAGGGAACCGGTTCAACCATGAGCCGCTTCGTGTCCGAAAGCTATTGTTGCATAAGAAGCAAATCAATCAGCTCATCGGCGCGCAAGGCCGTGACGGGTATACGATCATCCCGCTCAAAGTGTATCTGAAGAACGGCTTCGCCAAATGTCTCCTCGGCATCGGGCGCGGGAAGAAGAAGTATGACAAGCGCGACGACTTGAAGAAGAAAGATGCGAAGCGCGATGTCGACCGGGCACTCCGGGACCGGCAAAAATACTGACAGCGAGACCTGATTGTGGTATAGTTGTTGTAGTACCAATTACCACCTCGGGGACGTTATGGATTCGACGGGGGTAGGTCGGTCGTATGTGGCGTGTCGAGGGGTCGGCCTCGTTAAAACGCAAACGCCTATAACTGGCAAAACTAACACACAACTCGCAGCAGCCTAAGTGCCCTGCGGATCCTGACATCCATCGCTTGTGTGGATGATTATCAGGGTCTCAAACTAAGCAAGCTACGCTTCAACCTCGCCGTCTGAGGGCGCGAAGAAGAGATGAACCAGACTGGATGCGACAACGCCTGTTTATCGGCAGTGTCACATTGAGATTCAATAGATAAACTACACACGTAGAAGCATGCGTTACGATGCCTTCGGACGCGGGTTCGACTCCCGCCGTCTCCATTTTTAAGCAGTCTGCAACGACTGCAATCAATGATTTTTAATGAAGACCTTCTAATTTCATTGAGATTAGAAGGTCTTTTGATTTTTATGGAACAACTCAATCACAATGAAATGAAAGCAGGTGAATCAAATGGGAAAATATCAATTAGATACGAAAAGTAAAGTGGCTGCTGCCAAGTATCAAGATGGCAAAAAACCAGCTATTTCGAATAAAAAAGATAAAATCAATCAGATTCGAGAAGCATATTTGCAGAAGCAACAAGAGAAGAAAGAAGCTGGGGAATGATCAGGAAACATTATAGCAAAAGGATTATTGAGTGTTTGCTCAATAATCCTTTCTTTGTGAATGGACAACACCATTATTTGGACTTTTAAACGGAATCAAAGGATTGAATATTGCTTTGTTGAATATATACTATGAGCTGTTTTTGAAAAAACGTCACGAGAATATATAACCATCATAGGAGGAATCCTCATGTCAAAAAAATCTACGGAATTAATTATCAATGGAGTCAAGAAGTATGGTCCAACAGTCGGAAAACTAGTTCTTGAACATAAAAAAGAAATTGTTGGAGCAATTGGTGCACTAGGTGTAACGGAACGACTCAAAAAGCGTACGGATAAAAAATCGAGTCCTAAAGAACCGAAAGACAAAATCATGCATCCTAGAAAGAAACGATATCAGTATTTGTTAACTGATGTTATCCCTGCGTTGGACACTCGAAACCGAGCTGAGCTGTTCCAATATAAGTTGGAAGTTGAACAATATATTCAACAAATTAAGCATAAGCAAGAACAAGACAGCATCATCAAAAAACATATTCATGAGAGTCGTGTAAAAGAGTGGTCTGCAATTCTCTTTCAAATTGTGAGCCAGATGACTGTAAAAGATTATATGGAGTATCTAAAGCTCTTTAACAATCCTGATTATCAAAGTGAGTACTTTAAAGACTTTGAAGGAGATGTTGAGAAATTTAAAAAGCTAAATACTGTCGAACAGTATGATACGTTAGTCCATTATATCCATGAAAAAACAAATATCGATATAGAACAAATCAAAAAAGAGTTTTCGGCTCCTGTTTGATTCACCTTGATCCGTTCTTGTTCCTCATTCGTTATAATCGATGATGTAACGAATGAGTGGGGGTGAGGTCATTGGGGTGGGATTTAAGTGTTGCTGAGGCAAAAAACGTCTACTTAACAGAAACTGACTTATGGCGCTATACACAACAATTTTTAATGAATGCGACACATACGACGACGTACAAGCATATGCTTATGAAGGCGTTGCTCGAATGCACGACCGAACTAAGTGATTCCGGTGTAGTGACGTTCCAGCAAATTTCAAGACACGTGACGAAGATGTATTGGAATTTGATTGTGAAACACGGATTGCGACAAGTGAATCAACTTGAGAAATTGAGCTCGGTCGAAAAAACGATGCTCACGTTTCAAGCGACACATGAAATTCCGTCCACTTGGAACTTTGATCGTCTGCCGGTTCAGCAGCAACAACAATTGATTCGAAACGTGAATCAGTTCTATAAGAAGTACGTGTACGGATCGTTCTATACCTCGTTCGAGGGAACCGTCTATTCATTCAATCGGAAAGAAGAGTGGGTCAAACTTGTGCCGAGCTACGTCATCTTTTTTGAGAAATATAAACGGGTCTTGATGAATGTTACGAATTATCAACTCGCCGTCTTTCTGGAAAAATACAATACACGCGAAGCGATGGAGCGAATCTTGAACAAAATCGAATTCGTCTCGGCTCGTCAATCGCTCGACGAGTTCAAACAAATTTTGCTGAGCCATGGTCATTCCGTCTGTTTTTATTGTATGAAGCCGCTCAAACAGATCCATGTCGACCATTTTATCCCGTGGTCTTACATACAGAATGATGTTCTATGGAATTTTGTCCTCGCTTGTCCGACTTGTAATACGAGCAAGAACAATCGGATGGCGAAGATTGATTATCTTTACGCTCTTCTGGAACGAAATCATGAGTTGCGCGTGGCAGAACAGATGGAGACATACAAAGAAACGAAATTGATTCACCTGTATGACTATGCGGTGCAGAATGGGTTTGAAGCCAATTGGGCACCGAGGGCATAGGTTTGTGGGATAGGTGATGTTCAAAAATTCGGGACCTTAGAAAACTAGAAACTCATTACCCTTAAAACTATACCTTTGAATAAAATAAACCCTTCCATAAATTGTCTGATACACTGATAGAAAGAAGCTGAGATACTTTTTTGGTGGTACATAGACGGTTTAGAGGAGGTATTGGTGTGGAGCGCTTTTGGAAATGGGCATTAATTGCGATTGGGGTGCTTGTCGTCGGGATGGGAGGCCTCGTTTTTGTGTTCAATCAGTCGATGAAGTCCGACCCCAATGAAGAAGCAAAAGCAATCCAACTCGCTGAGCCGTATGTAGCGGAGCGTTTCGACAATGCCGAATTGACGACAGAGGTCACGTTCGACAACATGGGAAATTTCCCGTTCGAATATGCGGCAACCGCAGTTGATTCCGTGACAGGGACCGAGTTTTTCGTTTATGCGGACGAGACGACAGGGGAAGTCGTCGACACGTTCCTGGCATCGAAATGGGAAGATGACGTGACGGATGTCATCGAGGATTCGGTCATGACGGCGTTTGGCCGCGATGTCACGTACGATGTTTTTTACGACGAAGTAGCCGTACGAGAACTCGACGCTTCGGCGGCGAACCCGCTCGCCTATAAAACAGCCGACGTCGTACCGACAATCCTGGTGACGATTCATCGGGAGCCAGCGTTAGGAGACGAGGTACTCGTCCGGACTTGGATGGCGGCGCTAAAAGAGAGCGACATGTTACGCCGTGCGGAAGTTCATGTCGACTATATCGCTAAAAACGGAGAAATTCTCAATGACGGGACCCCGTTAATTCTATCGTTCTAATGAAAAAACACTTTCTGCGAGCAGGAAGTGTTTTTGTTCAGTTTATCGTCACCACAAGTTAAACAAATCCGCTACAATCGCATCACTTCCGTCTTGGAACATGAACAAACCGAGTGCGATTAACAGACCGCCGATGACGAGGCTTCCGAAGCGTATCAGCCCGCTTGTGTTCTTTTTGAATAGGCCGCGAATCACGAGCCCTCCACCGATCAATAGCATCAAGAAATACCAAAACCCCATAGTCATTCCTCCTCCGCTTGTAGTTGGCTTTAGTTTACATATATTTTCCAGTACATACTGTAGGGCGCGGGACTGATTTAATCTCAGCCTAAGACGGGTACAGTACCTTTATGTGTAAATAAAGGGGAGAGTGACCACTATGCGGAAAACCATCGTCATCGCGGGCGCGAGCGGTTATATCGGCTCGAACGTGATGGACCATTTAAAAGAAGAATACGACATCATCGCCTTATCCCGCTCGACGAAGAACAAAGAAGACGAGGACCACATCACGTGGCGGTCGTGCGATTTGTTCTCGTATGAACAGACACGCGAGGCGTGCGAGGGAGCGGACTACGCCATGTTCCTCGTCCACTCGATGATTCCGGACGGCGGATTGACGCAGGCGACGTTCGAAGACATGGACGCGCTCATCGCCGATAACTTCGCCCGGGCGACGAAAGCGAATGACATCGAACAAATCGTCTACTTGAGCGGCATCATTCCGAAAGAATCGAAGACGTTGTCACGTCACTTGAAGAGCCGGCTCGAAGTCGAACGGATTCTTGGCGGCCAAGGCGTGCCGGTGACGACGATTCGGGCCGGGCTCATCATCGGTCCAGAAGGCTCGTCGTTCCCGATTCTCGCGAAGCTCGTCAAACGGTTACCGGTCATGATTCTCCCGAACTGGACGAAGACGGAGACGCACCCGATCGATTTGCGTGAAGCCGTCCAGGCGCTCATCTCAGTCGTCGGCGCCGAGGCGCTGTACGACCATCATATCGATATCGGTGGACCGGAAGTGATGACGTATCGCAAGATGATTGAAGACACGGCTGACGTCATGGGCAAACGCCGCGTCATGATCGACTTCCCATTCCCGACGATCAAATTGTCCCGCCTTTGGGTCATGGCCGTGACGGGTGAACCGAAAGATACTGTCTATCCGCTCGTCGAGAGCATGGGCCACGCCATGGTCGCGAAAGACACGACCGGCGTCAAACAAGGAGAGATCCCGTTCAAGGAAGCGGTGGAGCACGCACTCGAGGAAGAAGAGAAACAGAAATCTGGCGGCGGCAAGAAGAAAAAAGCACCGCAACAGTACACCGTCCGCTCGATTCAACGGTTCGGCCTGCCCGAGAACAAGTCGGCGCTTTGGATGGCCGACACGTATTTTGAGTGGCTCGGCCGGCTCGCGTATCCGCTCATCCAGACGACAAAAGAAGACGATGACTGGGAGATTTCGTTGCTTCGTCCATCACTCGTCGCGCTCCACCTGTCGCTCGAAGACGAGGCGACGGACGACATGGCGTCCTATTCAATCGACGGCGGCTTGTTCGCGAAGTTGAGTGAGGATGACAAGACCGGCCGGCTCGAGTTCAGACGGCTCCCGGAGTCAGAAGAAGGGCTCGTCGCCATCCACGAGTTCGTGCCGGCGCTGCCGTGGTGGTTCTATACGAAGACGCAGGCGAAAGCCCACCTCGTCGTCATGTGGCTGTTCGGCCGTCACGTCCGTCTGCTTGGGGAAGATGCGGACGAGGGTGACCAAGTCGTCGAAGCACCGACGAATTAACGAAGACGCATCCATCGCGATGCGTCTTTGTTTTGTCGATTATGTTAACGTTTTGCCGGAGTCGTTTACAAAGGGCAGGGACAGGCGTACACTGAACTCGTTTTCGACATAATGGAAAGAAGGAATGCAAGAATGGACAACTTCATGACATCACGCCAAGGATGGCAAAAAGACATCTCGGCCGGGATCACCGTCGGGGTCGTCGCCGTGCCGCTCGCGATGGCGTTTGCGATCGCCTCAGGTGTCGGACCGGTGTACGGCCTGTACACGGCCATCATCGCTGGGATCCTCGTCAGCCTGTTCGGGGGCTCGACGTTCCAAATCGCCGGACCGACCGGCGCCTTCATCCCGATCGTCTCGGGCGTCATGCTCGCGCATGGCTATGAAGGATTGCTCGTGACGACGTTCCTCGCCGGGATCCTGTTGTTCCTTATGAGCGTGCTCCGCGTCGGACGACTGATCCGCTTCATGCCGCGGGCCGTCACCATCGGCTTCACGGCCGGGATTGCCGTCGTCATCTTCGTCGACCAGCTCGATGAACTGTTCGGCATCTCGTTTCAGAAGGCGCCGCACTTCCACGAGAATTTACTGAAGCTCGTGACGTCGTTACATGAAGCGAGTTTATGGCCTGTCTTCATTGCCGCCATCGGTTTCTTGACGCTCTGGCTCGTACCGAAACTGCCCGTGAAATTGCCGCTGTTATTGATGGCGATGCTCGTGCCGACGTTCGTCAGTCTCGTCGTCCCAGGAGAAGTCGCGACAATCGGCAGTGCCTATGGCGGTATCCCGAGCGGACTGCCTGACTTCAACTGGCTCGCCATCGACCTCGATTTGATTGCGACGCTACTTCCGTCGGCGTTCGCCATCGCCTTCCTCGGGGCGCTCGAGTCGCTATTGTCGGGTGCGGTCGCGGACGGCATGGCCGGCACGAAGATGAACCCGGACAAGGAACTGTTCGGGCAAGGGCTCGCCAACGTCGTCGTCCCGTTCTTCGGCGGGATCCCGGCGACCGGCGCCATCGCCCGGACGGCGACGAACATTCAAGCCGGGGCCGTCAGTCGCCGTTCCGGCGTCATCCACGGGTTGACGGTGCTCCTCGCCGTGCTCGTGTTGGCACCGCTCGCGAGCTACGTCCCGCTGGCCGCACTCGCCCCGATTCTAATGCGCGTCGCTTGGAACATGTCGGAGCGGCACCACGTCTTCGAGATGCTCAAGCATCGGTCGGCCGAGTCGCTCGTTTTGCTCGTCACGCTCGGGTTGACCGTGTTCGTCGACCTCGTCGTCGCCGTCGAGGTCGGGGTCATCTGTGCGCTCGCCTTGTTCGCGAAACGGATGGCCGATACGATTGACGTCCGCGAACAGACGGAACGGTACGTGACGCGCGACGGACAGGTCGTCTTCAGCGTCGAGGGGCCGCTCTTCTTCGGCGCGATCGAGATGTTCGAGCACGTGTTGCATCATATCCATGACGAGCCCGACGTCTTCATCTTCAACTTCCACCGCTGTCCCGTCATCGATGTGACGGCCGTCGAAGAGATTCGCCGCGTCGTCCGCGAGTTAAAGGCGGCCGACCGCCGTGTCGTCTTCGCGCACTTGTCGGCACCGGTGCGCCAGACGCTCACGCATTATGGCGTCCTTGACCACGTCGACACGTTCGAGACGACGCAGGCAGCGATTGACGCGTCTTAACGGACGGACAGAATCTGACCGAACGGGATGCGAAGCACCTCGGTGTCGAACAGCTCGACTTCACGCTCGGCGTAATAGATGGCGTGGACGTAACCGCGCACCGTATGGGTCATGCCGTTATCGAACAGCGTTAGCTCGACGGCGTCCCCTTCACGGATGGCGCGTTCGAGCTCGGTCTGCCATAAATAGAGCAACTGCTCATCCAAATCGGGTAGCTCGATCTTTTGGACGTGGGCGTAATATTTCTTCAGGAGCGCCACGTGCTCGGGCATGAGGAAAGGGATCCATTTCAATTCACCGCGGTCTTTGTATCGGGTCTGGCTCATGACGATTCACCTCCTTGTTTATGTCCGCCGATTAACCGCTGGCGGGTACGGAGCGGACTGTCTTTCAGTAAACTCGATGCCGGGCGGATCGTGCCGCGCCCGAAGCGGACGTTCAAGCTGTCGACAAGATCGAGGAAGTCGAACCGGCGCGCCCGGGCCCACTCGTCTTCGAAGAACGACAGCTGAACGTGGTCGCTCCGGGGCTCGAGTTTGCCGAGGGCGACCGAGACGTAACGGACCGCCTCCGTCTCGTCCCACGCGTCGAGGAAAAGCGTCAACAACACCGGCAAGAACTCGCGCTCGTCCGCTGTGAAGCGGGCGAGCTTTTTTTGTTTGCTGAAGCCGCGTCGCTCGCTCGTCCGGGTGTAGCGGACACCGAGATGGACGCTGCCGCCGACGAGTCCGGCCTGTCGCGTCCGCATCCCGACCTCGACGGCGATGGCTTGTAAGACGAGCCGAATGGCCGCGTAGGTCGTATAGTCTTTCATGAGCGTGATGCCGTGGCCGATCGTCCGGGGCCGCTGCCGTTTCGCCCCGAACAGGGAGCTCGGAGGGAGGATCGTCGGCGATTCGTCGATGCCCCAGGCGTGATGCCACAGCTCGGCGCCGATGACGCCGAACTTCTCATGGAGCGTCTCGAGCGGATAGCGGGCGAGGTCGCCGATCGTGTCGATGCCGAGCCGCCGGAGATGGACTTCCATCTTCGCACCGACGCCCCACATCTTGCCGATCGGGGCCGGGTGAATTAATCGTTCGACGTCGTGGAGGAAACAGCTGGCGACACCCGTCTTCTTCCCATGCAAGTCGAGGACGAGCTTGGCGAGGACGTTGTTCGGGCCGATGCCGATCGTGACCGGGATGCCGGTATAGCGGAAGACGGTCGAGCGGATGAGGCGGGCGACGTGCGCATCGTTCCCGAACAGCCGCTCCGTCCCCGTCAAGTCGACGAGCGTCTCGTCGACCGAGTAGACGCGGATTGCCTCGGGGGGTGCGAACTGATGCAAGATGTGGACGATTTGCACGGACACGTTCAAATAGTGGCTCATCCGGGCCTCGGCGTAGATGACGTGCCGCCGCTCATGCCACGGCAACCGGTCGATGTGGAAGCGCCGGGAACCGGTCTTGATGCCGAGCTGCTTCATCGGCGGTGTCGCGGCGAGGACGAGGGCACCGTGGTCTTGGAGGTTTGATAAGACGACGAGCTTCGTCTTGTACGGGTTCAACTTGCGGGCGGCGCACTCGCAGCTGGCGTAGAACGAGACGCTGTCGATACAAAAAATCCGTCGTCGCATAGCCACCTCTCCTTTTTTACGAACAAACGTTCTGTTTTTGTCATCGTATCACGGTCTCACGCCGTCTCAAATAGAAAAATGAAAACAAATTTTGAAAAGAGTAAAAAAAAGGGTGTAATGAGTGGTGGAATTCCAACTTTCTGGGATTTACCAAAATAAAAAAACGAGTCGGAAACAAAATCCGGTATAATGAGAGGGTAGCTAGACAAATATGGTTTCGGACGATGGAGGCTATCCTGTGATTGATTTTGTGAAGCAATTGACCAATGATCAGGCACGACGATTGAAAACCTATAAGAAACAAGTCGAACGCATCAACGCGTATGAGGAGACGATGCGCGCTTTAGACGATGAGGCGCTTCGCCAGTACGCGCTCGAACTGAAACAGCGGCTCACGGACGGTGCGGATGTCCGCGCCATCACGGAGGAAGGGTTCGCCCTCGTTCGTGAGGCATCCGTCCGGACGATTGGGCTCCGTCACTATGACGTCCAGCTTATCGGCGGTCTCGCCCTGCTCGAAGGAAATATCGCCGAGATGCCGACCGGGGAAGGGAAGACGCTCGTCGCGGCATTGCCGGCGTTCGTCAAAGCACTCGAAGGAAAAGGCGTCCACGTCATCACGGTGAACGACTATTTGGCGCAACGTGACGCCGAGCAAATTGGCAAGATTCACACGTTCCTCGGACTCACGGTCGGGTTGAACGTGCCGGAGATGGAGCTCGCTGACAAACAAGCGGCGTATACGGCCGATATTACATACGGGGTCGGGACCGAGTTCGGCTTCGACTATCTTCGGGACCACTTGGTCGGCTCGCCGGAAGAACGGGTCCAGCGTCCGTTCCATTTCGCGTTGCTCGATGAAGTCGACAGCGTCTTGATCGACGAGGCGAAGACGCCGCTCATCATCGCCCAGAAGGACGAGTCACACGTCCGTTTGAAACGTCTCGCCCAAACCGTGTTCGGTCAATTGACGGAAGACGACTATACGGTCGACCTCGAGGCGCGCGCCGTCATGTTCTCGGATAAGGGCATCGAGAAGATTGAAGCGTTGTTCTCGGTCGACAACTTGTTTTCCGCCGAGCACCACGTCCTCTATCACTACATGATGCAGGCGCTCCGGGCGAACGTATTGTTCGAGCGGGACGTCGACTATATCGTCCAAGAAGGCAAAATCGAGTTAATCGATTTGTTCACGGGGCGGGTCATGGAAGGACGCAGCCTGTCGGAAGGCCTCCATCAGGCGCTCGAGGCGAAAGAACAGCTCGACATCACCGAAGAGAACAAGACGACGGCTGAAATCACGATTCAACACTACTTCCGGATGTATCCGCTCCTCGGTGGCATGACCGGGACAGCCCAGACGTCACGCGAAGAGTTCATGAAGACGTATCAAATGGACGTCGTCCAAGTGCCGACGAACCGGCCACGTCTGCGTGAAGACTTGCCGGACCGCGTCTTTGATACAATCGCCCACAAGTATGCGGCGGTCGGACAAGAAGTGGCGGCCATCCACGCGACGGGACAACCGATTTTGATCGGGACGACCTCGATCGCCCAGTCGGAGGCCGTCAGCGAACAGCTCGAGCGACAGGGCATCAAGCATGAGCTGTTGAACGCGAAGACGGTCGCCCAAGAAGCCGAGATTATCGCCGAGGCGGGACGGCTCGGACACGTGACGATTGCGACGAACATGGCCGGACGCGGGACCGATATCGTCTTAGACGAGACGGCGCGCGAACGCGGCGGCTTGTATGTCATCGGGACGGAACGACACGAGTCGCTCCGCGTCGACAATCAGCTCCGTGGACGGTCGGGACGCCAAGGCGACCCAGGCATGTCACGTTTCTTCGTCTCGCTCGAGGACGACCTCGTCAAACGATATGCCGCCGAGCGGTTGAAACGTGTCGAGCACAAACTGAAGCCGGACGAGCACGGGGAGATTCGCCATAAGGAAGCAGGCGTGATCATCGAATACGCCCAGACGACGATTGAAGGCGTCGGCGTATCGGTCCGTGACTACATGTTCAAACTCGACGACGTCTTGAACGAACAGCGCCGCATCATCTACTCGATTCGCGATGAGGCGGTCGACGCCAATGCGACGGCCATCTTGAACAACGTGCTCGCCATGATGCGCCTCGCGCTCAACGAGACGCTCGACCGTCATATCGACGCCGAACTCGTCCCGGAAGAGTGGGCGACTGACGCGCTTATCGAGGACTATATGTATTTGACGCAACAGGCGCCGACATGGGACGACACGGTCGGAGACAAAGACGAGTTGAAACGAGCACTCGCACCATGGATCGACGGCATCGTCGCGATGGCGCAAGAGCGTATCGAGGGTTATCCGGAAGTCATCGCCTTCGCGCGGCAACAACTGCTCAGCCACCTTGATATCCGCTGGACGAACCATTTGACGACGATGAACGCCTTGAAAGAGGGCATCGGACTCCGCAGCTACGGCCAGGAAGACCCGAGTCGTCAGTTCGGCAAGGAAGGGCTCGAGATTTTCCAAGAGACGTATCTCGATATCGCCCGCGACGTGACGATTCAACTGTGCCAGCTTGATCTATACTTTGCGCAACGGGAAGAGGAGGGGCTGTGACATGTTCGGACTGTTGAAACGAAAGAAAGTCGAGACGATCATCCGCCAAGACGACGAGCGGGCGCTCCGCCTCGTGTTCGATGAAGGGATGGATATCTCGAAAGAAGATGAGTACGTGTTCCGTTATCATGCGACGACGCTGCCGCCGCTCGCGGACAACCAGTTGTCGATTGAACTGCTCAGTGCGACGAAGAACCCGGGAGGCCTGTCCGTGGTCGCCTTATTCCGCAACACGGTCGCGACCGAGTTCTCGCTCGACGAGATCCCGGTGCTCTTGTTGAACGAACGCCGCGAACCGCTCGGCCAGAAGATGCTCAGCCGGATGGACTTGCCGTCGTTTGAGGCGATGACGAGTAAGCCCGTCTATCTCGACTTTTTCGAAGAGGAACTGTTCACCGATGTCGACGAACTCGACACCGAGTCGATTCAGCTCGCCTTCCAAATGAACCCGACGGCACCGCTCCAAGATGTGACCGACGCCGAACGGGACGCGTTCCCAGACGTGGCGTGGCACCGCCTGAAGCGGATGAACGTCCTCAGCCGTCCGGTCGCCGAAGGCCAGTTCGATTTGTTGCTCGTCCATCTCGACGTGACCGACACGGAAATCGGCGCCTCACTCCTCGTCCGGAACGGCTATTCCGAGCAGGCGCTCCAAATCCCGCGCCTCCCACTCGAGTTGATGCAGCGAGACGAGGTCGTCGGCCGGGCCGATGCCGTGCTCGCCGAGCCAATCTTGCCGAAACACGACTATCCGCTCCACGTCCGCTTCCCGCGGCCGGAAGGCGACAACGACGGACCGATCTCGATTCGCATCCGTTCGTGACGATATGACCATCCCCGATACGCGTCGGGGATGGTTTTTTAGGTCTAACGAACTGCTTGTGCGAAGTCTAGCCTCTGTACAAGTTCGACCAAAAAAATCTCGTGAAGCGAAGTCGTCTGTTCGGTTCCATCATACGGATTCGGACCTTTTCCATGTTCTCGGAAAGTCGTCTGAGACTAGACCTTTCTTTACCAAATTTTAAAGGAAATAGGGCGTTAGATTCATTAAATTGAGAGTCCGGCTATGGTATATTTAGTCCGCAATGCACACCACATGAATGGGGAGAAAAATCATGTCTAAATTTACGAAGATGGCCATTGCTACGTCGCTCATCGTCCCAACACTTATCCCGCTCCAACACGCGGCAGCGGAAGACGAGGACGTCGTCAAACTGCGCTTCTTGGAGACGACCGACCTACATACGAACATTACGAACTACGATTACTTCCAGGACAAAATCGATAACACGATCGGGTTGACGAAAGTCGCGACGTTGATTCAGCAACATCGCACGGACGCCGGAAAGCCGAACACGTTCCTATTCGATAACGGGGATACGCTTCAAGGGACGCCGTTCGGGGATTACGTCCGCGAGCAACACCAAAAAGCACCAGGCGCGTTCGAGCATCCGATGTATCAAGCGATGTCGGCGCTCGAGTTCGACGCCGTCACACTCGGGAACCACGAGTTCAACTTTGGGCTCCAGTTCTTGTATGACGCGATGCAAGGGTCGAAAGGCAAGCTTCGCTTCGTCAACTCGAACGTGAAGGACTTGTCAGGCGAGCCGATCGTCTCGAAATACAATGAAGACGGACAAGAAGTCCAAATCATTGAACGCCAAGTCGTCGACGGGGACGGCGAGACACATACAATCAAAGTCGGTGTCTTCGGTGTCGTGCCGCCAAAAATCATGTCGTGGGATTCAGGGAACCTCCAAGGCAAGGTGACGGCAGATGATATGGTACCGGCAGCAAAAGCGGCCGTCGCCAAATTGAAAGAGCAAGGTGCGGACGTCGTCGTCGCGCTCGCGCACTCAGGGATCGGGGAAAGTGCGGCACTTGCGGATGAGCAATTAGACGGGGAAGAGAACGTCGGCTACACGCTCACGAAAATCGAAGGGCTCGACATGGTCATGACCGGTCACCAGCACGGCCGTTTCCCGGACGCGAACGGCATGTTCAAAGATTTCCCGCATGTGAACATGGACAAAGGCACAATCAACGGCAAGCCGGTCGTCATGGCGAACAACCAAGGGAAAGATCTCGGGGTCATCGACCTCGACCTCGAGCTCGTCGACGGCAAGTGGAGCGTGCTCGACGCGAACGCGAAACTCGACACGGTCAAGGCGGACACACCGGTAGACCCGACGATCGCCTCGCTCATCGATGCGGACCATAAGGCGACAATCGAATACATCAACCGCCCAGTCGGTGAGATTCAAGACGATATCCAAAGCTACTTCGCGCTCGTCCGTGACGACGCATCGGTCCAGTTCGTGACGAACGCGCAGAAATGGTACGTCGAGAGAGAACTCGCGACGAACCCAGAACTCGCGGCATATAAAGAGCTTCCAATCCTCTCGGCGGGGGCTCCGTTCAAAGCCGGTAACCGTCAGTTGACGGACGCGAGCTATTACACGAACATCCCGAAAGGCTCGATCGCGTTAAAGAACGTGGCCGACCTGTACGTCTTCCCGAACACGCTCGAAGTCGTCAAAGTGACGGGTGCGGACGTGATGGACTGGCTCGAGATGTCAGCCGGGGCGTACAAACAAGTCTCGGATACGAACGATGAGTTGCTTAACTTGGAGTTCCGCAGCTACAACTTCGATATCCTCGACGGCCTCACGTATGAGATTGATGTGACTGGTCCTGCCAAGTTCGATATCGGTGGAACACTGAAAAACAAAGATGCGAACCGCGTCAAGAACGTGAAGTATAACGGCAAGCCGATCACACTCGACCAAGAGTTCCTCGTCGCGACGAACAACTATCGCGCTGGCTCGACATCGTTCCCGGGTCTCGGTGGCGGGAAGAACATCGTTTACCGTTCAGCGTATGAGACACGGAACGTGATTTCGGACTATATCGTCTCAGGCAAGCTCGAATACAAAGCGGACGACAACTGGAAAATCGTTGCCGACGCGAAGCGGACAGCCAAGTTCGAGACGGCCGATGCCGGCAAACAGTACGTCGACCTGTATGAAGGCATCGAAGCGACCGAGACGACACGTCCGGATGCGGCGAATCGCTTGTTCCGCACATACACGATCGAACTCGATCAAGCGGCAGTCGAACTCGCCCTCACGGTGAACACGATCAAACCTGGCGCAAAAGCGGTGACAGGGACGACGACACCGAACGCGAACGTCACGTTGAAAGATGGCGACAAAGTGCTCGCGACAGCGAAAGCGGATCAAGACGGTGCGTATACGCTCGTGACGAAACCGCTCAAGCTCCGTCAATCGCTCACCATCGTCTCTGAACTCGATGGCGCTTCGGTCACGGAAACGAAAGTCGTCGGTGCTGGCTTCGTCGGCACACCGGCGCTTGCGTCGAAGTTGACGTACGCCAACACGAACGTCATTACCGGAAAAGCGACACCGGAGACGAAGTTGACGCTCAAGCGTGACGGCAAAACGATCGCGTATGCGACGGCTGACAAGAACGGATTGTTCGAATTCACGAAACGGGCCGGCTTCATCTATGGCGACTATGAAGTCGTCGCCAAAGATGTGACGGGAACGGTCGTCAAAGCGAAGGCGTTTACGCTCAAGAAAGCGGCCATCGCGACACCGAAGAACACGAAAGGTGTCAAAGCCGGCACGAAAGCAATCATCGGGAAAACGACACCGGGAGCCGTCGTCGTCTTGAAAGACGCGAAAGGCAAACAAGTCGCCAAAGTGAAAGCGAGCTGGGCCGGAACGTATACATTCACATTCAAAAAAGGTCTCGCCAAAGGAAGCTACGCGGTCATCGCGAGCGACTATACGGGCGCAGGGGCGAAGCAAGCGAAGTTCGCCTTGAAATAAGCGATTCAACCGAGACGGCGTCCTGCGGGGCGCCGTTTTTTCATGTTCGAAAAAGTGTCAAAAAAATGAACGAAACCCCTTACAAAAAAGTGGTAACTGCTGTATAATCAGTCACGTAAGCGTTTACATTATACGTGTAAAACAACGGGATTCATTTTTCGGGGCCGACGGGGATCGGCTACATATGCACAAAAGGGGACAGCACACATGATTACATTCTTTATTGCCTTGGCGATTTTATTCGTCGGGTACAAAGTGTACGGCAGCTATGTCGAGAAGACGTTCGGCATCAAAGAAGAACGCACGACGCCTGCCTATGCGTCACAGGACGGCATCGACTACGTGCCGATGGGGAAAAAACGGAACTCGATGATTCAGTTGTTGAACATCGCCGGCGTCGGACCGATTTTCGGACCGATCATGGGGGCGCTATACGGACCGGTCGCTTTCCTCTGGATCGTCTTCGGGTCGATTTTCGCGGGAGCGGTACACGACTATTTGACGGGCATGATCTCGCTTCGTAACAACGGAGCGCACTTGCCGCAACTCGCTGAGAAGTTCCTCGGCCGCTCGCTCCGCCACGTCGTCAACGGGTTCGCACTCTTGCTTTTACTCTTGGTCGGGACAGTATTCGTCACGTCACCGAGTAATATGATCAACAACTTGTTCGACGGCAATGCGACGACGCTCACGATCGTCATCTTCGCCGTGTTCGCCTACTACATCTTGGCGACGCTCCTTCCGGTCGATAAAATCATCGGACGCATCTATCCGTTCTTCGGGGCGCTCCTCATGATCAGCGCCGTCGGGATTGCTGTCAGCCTGTTCGCACAAGGCTACCATATTCCAGAGATGACACTCACGAACATGCACCCGGATGGCTTGCCGATTTGGCCGCTCCTCTTCTTCACCATCTCATGTGGGGCGTTGTCTGGTTTCCACGCCACGCAGTCACCGATCATCTCGCGGACGACGATGAAAGAAAGCAATGGCCGTGAAATCTTCTACGGCATGATGATCGTCGAAGCGGTCATCGCCATGATTTGGGCCGCGGCAGCCATGGCCATCTTTGAGCCAGGCGAATTGCTCGGGTTGATTCAAACGGGTACACCGGCACTCGTCGTTCAAGAAGTGGCGACACTCATGCTCGGCAGCATCGGCGGCACACTCGCCATCCTCGGTGTCATCGTCTTGCCAATCACGTCAGGTGACACGGCATTCCGTAGCGCGCGGATGATTATCGCCGACTACATGAGCATCGCGCAGAAGAAATTCTCGTCACGCCTTTGGATCGCACTTCCACTCTTCGTGATCTCATACGCGCTCACGAACATGGACTTCCAGATGCTCTGGCAATACTTCAACTGGGCCAACCAGACGACGGCGGTCATCGCCTTGTTCGTCGGGGCGATGTACTTGTACATCAAAGGGCGCAACCACTATATCGCGCTCATCCCAGGGACGTTCATGTTGTATGCCGTCTGGTTCTACATTTTGACGGCACCGATCGGCTTCAAGATGGATGGGGTCATCCCGTACGTCATCGCCACCATCGGGACGATCACGTTGCTCGTCTTGTTCCACATGCGCGCGAAAGCGATGCGAGCACAAAATATGGAATGTGACGTTCCGGTGAAGGAAGTCGCATAATTCACAGACATGGGTCGCTTCGGCCCATGTTTTTATTTGCGTTGAAATCGGGAAATGACCATACTAGAGGAATAGATTTGAAAGGTGGGACCTGAATGGATCAAGAGAAGCTAAAAGACATGCTCCATGCCGATACGCTTGGAGAAGAGATTGCGAGCGCCATCACCCACGGGCTTGGCGTCATCTTCAGCATCGTCGCATTCGTTCTGCTTGTCATGACGGCAACCGAGACGGGAAGCACAGGTAATGTCATCGCGGTGAGCGTGTTCGGGGCATCGATGATTTTACTGTATCTGTTCTCGACACTCATGCATGCGATTCCGCACCCACGGGCGAAGCGCGTGCTCCAAGTGTTCGACCATGCCGGGATTTACTTACTCATTGCGGGGAGTTATACGCCGTTCGCGCTCGTGTCGCTCAAAGGGACGCTCGGCTGGACGTTGTTCGGGATCGTTTGGGGCGTCGCCGTGCTAGGTATTGTCTGGAAGTTGTTCTCGACGGGGAAATACATGTGGGTGTCGAACGTGACCTATCTCGGCCTCGGCTGGATTTGTCTCATCGCCATCCGCCCGCTGTACGAGTCGCTCGGTCATAACGGCTTCATGTTGCTCCTCGCCGGAGGGATCGCCTATTCGGTCGGGATCATCTTCTACGTATGGCAGAAGTTGCCGTTCAACCATGCGATTTGGCACTTGTTCGTCCTAGCCGGAAGCGTGTTCGTTTTCCTTAGTATCTTGCTCTATGTGGCACCGAATACGGGCCTGTGAAACGGACGTCCTGCGGGGCGTCTGTTTTTTCTGAATAGAGGGAAATGAAATCCTGAAAACGATTACAAAATTACAGACGAATTGACGTTTGTATGTCATAATAATTTCAGACATCGTCATAGAGATAGATGGGTGTAAACGTAAGGGGGAAAATCAGATGGAAAAAGTGTTGCGCGATGGATTTATCTACATGTCTCAAAACAAAACACTCAACAGTTTGGCTAAAAAATACGGGCTTCGGTTCGGGGCTTCGCGCTTTGTGGCGGGGGAAGATTTTAAGACGTCGGTACCGACGATTCGCGAGTTGAATGCGAAAGGCTTATCGGTCACGGTCGACCATCTAGGAGAGTTCATCACGACGGTCGCGGAAGCGAACGAGAACCGCGATGAAATCATCCGGGCGATTGAAATTATGGCAGAAGAGCAGCTCGACGCCTACATGTCACTCAAGTTGACGTCACTCGGCTTCGACATCTCGGACGAGTTGATTGAAGACAACATGCGTCAAATCTTGACGACAGCGCAAGCGGTCGGTGTGTTCGTCGCCATCGACATGGAAGACGAGACACGCTGCGAGAAGACGCTCGACTTGTTCAAAAAGTTGAAAGCCGACTTTGAGGGACTCGGGACGGTCATCCAGTCATACTTGTACCGTTCGGAAGATGACATCAATCATCTCGCACCGCTCAAGCCGAACCTTCGCATCGTCAAAGGGGCATACAAAGAGCCGGCGACGGTCGCATTCCCCGAGAAGGAAGACGTCGACCACAACTACTTGAAGCTCGTCAAACTCCATCTTGCGAACGGGAACTACGCCTCTATCGCGACACATGACGACCATATGATCGATGCGGTCATCGAGCATGTGAAACTGAACAATATCCCACTCGACCAGTTCGAGTTCCAAATGCTATATGGCATCCGGGTCGAGCGTCAACTCGAGCTCGTCCGCCAAGGCTACAAAGTTCGTGTCTACGTGCCATACGGCCGTGACTGGTACGGCTACTTCATGCGCCGCCTCGCGGAACGTCCGGCGAACGTCGCGTTCGTCTTAAAAGGAATGGTCAAGAAATGAAACAAGCACACGAGTTCAATGTGAACTCGTGTGCTTTTCTGTGTTCATATGTTTGTCGAGGATCCGCTCGATTTCACTCTGTTCGACTTCTGTGACCCCATCTTTTACTTTCGGGATAATCAACGCCTCATCCTCTTCGTAATAAAGGAAGCGATGCGTCTCGTTCTCGTTCACTTTGAGAATGGATGCCCATGGGACTTGAGTTGTTCGATGGATGTTGCCACGAATGGCCTGCATTTCGATGTGCGTATCAGAAAGTTGAAGCGTGACGTCTTTTGGCCAAGTGTCCTGTTTGTTGAGGACACGACGGGTTTGCTAGAGGGCGAGCGGGGCATGCAAATCTTTTAGCAACGGTCTGAGTAATAGCGCGAACAGCAGCCCGATTCCGACCGTAATCAATAAAAAGGCAATCGTCGACTCGGGGCGCGGTACGAGGAAGAATGCGGCTGCATAACCGAGAGCGAAAAGCGGGATGTTCATATATCTCAACCATGCGCTGCGAATTCGTTTATATTGATCGGAATGGTGAATCATGTCGTTTTGGAAAGCTAAAAAATCGTCAAGCGTCAGTTTATACGTGGTGACCATTGCATCCACTCCTTTGTGATTCGTCATAATTACGTACTGATTGAATACCTTTGTCGCTTAGAGTGTGATGCCTAAGTGTTTTTGTAGCAGATCATTCATTCGAATTCGCTCCGTCTCGTCGAGCATCCGGTTTTGCTTCGGGACGATAATCGCTTCCGCTGCTTCAATAAATATATAGTGATGGGTCTCGTCCTCGTTCACTCGTTCAATCGCTTCCCACGCGACTTGAACCCGTTTGTTGACGGCATTGTGGAGCGAATTGACTTCAATCCCGTCCTCATGGATCGACAACGTGACATCACGTGGCCATTTCGAGTCCTGTCGAAGTATGGATCGCAACTGTCTCAACCTCATCGTGGAATACACTTTCTTGAAGAGCGGGAATAAGAGTAGCGCCGGCACCACAGCGGCACTGACGGCGAGTGCGATGATGACAGGGGCGGAAAGCGTTTGCGGTAAAAAGACAATCGCGAGGGCAAATCCGTAAAAGGCGGTCAGTAACATGAGTACAAGCGTGACAAGTATAGATTTTCGTTTATCGGGAACCGAGTTTTCGATGAAGTTCTTTTGTAACGTGAAAAAATCATCTTGTGTCAATCGATAATGAATCATCCATCATTGGCTCCTTTCTGTCGTCTAAATGACAAGCTAACGCCTGAAAATTACGCTAACATAGGATGGATGAATTTTCCATACAAAAAGGCCCAGTGACTGAACACTGGGCCTGCGACAATATTATCCGTTGATGACCGTCCCACCGTTGACATGCATGACTTGCCCGCTGACGTACGTCGAGTCGTCGCTCGCGAGATAGACGTAAGCCGGGGCGAGTTCTGCCGGTTGGCCCGGACGTTTCATCTCGGCCGAGTCACCGAACGAGGCGACTTTTTCTGCCGGGAACGTCGCTGGGATGAGCGGCGTCCAAATCGGACCTGGTGCGACGCCGTTGACGCGAATTTTCTTCTCGGCCAAGTTCTTGGCGAGCGAACGCGTGAATGCCGTGATTGCACCTTTCGTCGACGCATAGTCGATCAATTGGTCGTTACCTTCGTACGCTGTGATCGACGTCGTATTGATGATGCTCGCGCCTTCGTTCAAGTATGGAAGGGCGGCTTTCGTCAAATAGAACATGCTGAAGATGTTCGTCCGGAACGTACGCTCGAGTTGGTCGTCCGAGATGTCGAGGAGCGACTCTTGTGGATGTTGCTCGGCGGCATTGTTGACGAGGATGTCCAAATGTCCGAACGTCTCAAGCGTCTGTTTGACGACGTCTTGGCAGAAGGCCGAGTCGCCGATGTCCCCTTGTAGCAACAGACAGGCTTGGCCGAGTTCCTCGATGCGCTCTTTCGTCGCCTCGGCGTCCTCGAGTTCGTTTTGATCTTTATAGACGATGACCGTGTTCGCGCCTTCGTGGGCGAAGAAGATGGCGACCGATTTCCCGATTCCCGAGTCGCCGCCTGTGATGATGGCCACTTTATCTTTTAGTTTATCGCTTCCTTTATAGCCTTCACGCTCATAGATCGGGAACGGCTCCATCTTCGAGTCGATCCCCGGTTGATGGGCCTGCTCTTGGCCGTCCTTCTTGAACGATTCAAAATCATGTCGGTTCCCCACTGTGTTTAAACGATTATCACTCATGTATACATTCCCCTTTCTAAAATTGACTCTTTGTGTCTATACCACAGTGACCGATAAATAAATCGTCCTCAGTGAAATTGGAACGAATTTGAAAAATGAACGCTTGCGAATGAATTGTCATTCATTTATGATAGAAGAGTAAACACGATGGTGATTGCGATTTTTTTTACGCTTGAAATGAATCACTATTCATTCTCATTGAGGGGGGAACAATATGACGAGTCACATCGAACAATCAGCCGACCTCCGTTTGACGAGCAATATCCGTTTTGCGGTCGTCATCGGTTCAGGAGTAATGGGGGCGGGGATTGCGGCTCACTTGGCGAACGCGGGGATTCGTTCGCTCATGCTCGACATCGTACCACGTGAATTGACGGCGAAAGAAGAGGCGAAAGGGCTCACGCTCGAGTCACCAGAAGTGCGGAACCGCATCGCGTCTGAAAACCGTCAGAAGCTATTGAAGCAGAACCCGGCACCGCTCGCGACAGCAGAGCACTTGAACTTCATCGACGTAGGCAACTTAGAAGATGATCTCGAGCGCTTGAAGGAAGCGGACTGGGTCATCGAGGTCGTCGTCGAACGGCTCGACGTGAAACAACAGCTGTTCGAAAAAATCGCACCTTACATCCGTGAAGACGCGATTCTCAGCTCGAACACGTCTGGTATCTCGATCGAGGCGATGGCGAGCGTATTGCCGGAAGGCTTGAAGACACGTTTCCTCGGAACACACTTCTTCAACCCGCCACGTTATTTGAAACTGCTCGAACTCATCCCGACGGAGCAGACGGCACGCCCGGTCATCGACTTCATGGCCCGCTTCGCGGAAGACCGTCTCGGGAAAGGCGTCGTCGAGGCAAAAGACACACCGAACTTCATCGGTAACCGCATCGGTACGTACGGACTCCTCGTCACGTTCGAAGAGATGCTCAAGCAGAACGCCTCGATTGGCGAGATGGACTCGATCACCGGACCGCTCATCGGCCGGCCAAAATCGGCGACATTCCGTACGCTCGACGTCGTCGGCATCGATACGTTCGTCCACGTCGCTGGTAACGTCTATGAGACGCTCGACGCAGGCGAAGAGAAGGACACGTTCGACGTCCCAACTGAAATGAAGACGCTCGTCGAGAAGGGCTGGATCGGTCAAAAGGCCGGACAAGGCTTCTATAAGAAAGACGGCAGAGTCATCCAAGAACTCAACCTTCACACATTCGAGTACGAGCAATTGAAAGCGATTACAGGCCCAGAGCTCGATCAAATCAAATCGCTCTCGGGCTCGAAAGCGAAGTTGAAAGGTGCCATCTTGAACAAAGGACGCATCGGACAACTGCTCTGGCCGGTCACGGCGAAGACACTCGTCTACTCGGCTCGTCTCACAGGCGAAATCAGTGATTCAATCGTCGCTATCGATGACGCGATGAAGTGGGGCTTCGGCTGGAAGTTCGGACCGTTCGAGACGTGGGACGCACTCGGTGTCGAGAAATCGGTCGCCCGCATGAAAGCGGAAGGTTATGACGTCCCGGCGTGGATCGACGAGATGCTCGCTGCCGGACACACATCTTTCTATAAGGGAGACCAGTATTACGACCAAGCGTCACAGACGTACGTTGAGAAGACCGTCAACCCGAAAGAAGTGAAACTCGCGCCGCTCGCCAAGTCGAACGGCATCGTGCTCGAGAACGGTGGGGCCCGCCTCATCGATATCGGAGACGACGTCGTCGCTCTCGAGTTCACGTCACCGAACAATGCGATCGGTGTCGATATCATGCAGATGATTGAACAGTCAATCGACCTCGTCGAGACAGACTTCAAAGGACTCGTCCTCGCCAACGACGGCAAGAACTTCTGTGTCGGCGCCAACCTCGCGATGATGCTCATGGAAGCGGAAGACGAGAACTGGTACGAGCTCGACTGGATCATCAACAAGTTCCAACAAGTCGTCCAGAAGATTCGCTATGCGGGTCGCCCGGTCGTCGTCGCGCCTTACGGCATGACGCTCGGCGGTGGGACAGAAATCAGCTTGCCGGCCGCACGCATGCAGGCGGCGCTCGAGACATATATGGGTCTCGTCGAAGTCGGTGTCGGCCTCATCCCAGGTGGGGGCGGAAACGTCAACACGTACCGTCGACTCCTCGAGCAGACGCCGAAGTCGATGCAAAACATCGAGAAAGCGGCGCAACAGACGTTCGAAAACATTGCCATGGCGAAAGTATCGAAATCGGCCTATGACGCGAAAGCGCTCGGCTATCACCGTCCGATCGACGGCATCTCGATGAACCGCGACCACTTGACGTTCGATGCGAAACAGACGGTACTCGGTCTCGCTGACGGCTATACGGCACCGGTTCGTGAGAAGTTGCCGGTCGTCGGTCGAACGGGGAAAGCGACGCTCGAACTCGCGGCGTACGAGATGTTCTACGGTGGCTATATCTCTGAACACGATTTGAAGATTGCGAAAAAACTTGCCCACGTCATCAGCGGCGGCGATTTGGCATACGGTACGATGGTCGACGAGCAGTACTTCCTCGACATCGAGCGCGAGGCGTTCCTAAGCCTCATCGGGGAACCAAAATCGCAGCAACGGATGCAACATATGCTCGTCAAAGGCAAGCCACTTCGGAACTGACAAAAGGGGGACTTAACAGATGAGAGAAGCAGTCATCGTGGCCGGCGCACGAACGCCGGTCGGAAAAGCAAAACGCGGTTCGTTCCGAAATGTTCGCTCGGACGAACTCGCGGGTCATGCGATTAAAGCGACGCTCGAGCGGTCTGGCTACACGGGACCAATCGACGACGTCATCATGGGATGCGCCATGCCGGAAGCGGAACAAGGGATGAACATCGCCCGCTACGCGGCCGTCCGGGGCGGCTTGTCGCACGAAGTACCAGCCATCACGATCAACCGTTATTGCTCGTCAGGTCTGCAAGCCATCGCCGACGCGGCAGCGAAAATCATGATCGGCCAAGCGACGGCGGTCATCGCCGGCGGTATGGAATCGATGAGTCTCGTCCCAATGGGCGGACACGTCATCCGTCCGAACCCGACAATCATGGAGACGGCTCCGGAATACTATATGAGCATGGGCCACACGGCAGAACGTGTCGCGGCCGAATATAACATCTCGCGCGAAGACCAAGATCTGTTCGCGATCGACAGCCACCAAAAAGCGGCGGCGGCGATTGCGGGCGGCAAGTTCGAAGAAGAGATCGTCCCGGTCACGGTCGTCGAGCAAGTGCTCGGCGAAGACGGGAAAGTCGCGGAACGTGAATTCGTCGTCAAACATGACGAAGGCGTCCGTGCTGACTCGACGCTCGAGGCGCTCGGTAAACTGCGCCCGGCGTTTAAAATCAAGGGCTCAGTGACGGCGGGGAACGCGTCACAAGTGTCAGACGGCGCAGCGGCCGTGCTCGTCATGGAGCGCGAAGAAGCCGAACGTCAAGGCTTGAAACCGATGGCGAAATTCCTCTCGTTCGCGGTCGGCGGTGTCCGTCCTGAAGTGATGGGAATCGGCCCGGTCGTCGCCATTCCGAAAGCGCTCGAGATGGCCGGCGTGAAGCTCGAAGAAGTCGGATTGTTCGAATTGAACGAGGCATTTGCGAGCCAATCGCTCGGTGTCATCCGTGAACTCGGGATCGACCCGTCGAAAGTGAACGTCAACGGCGGCGCGATCGCCCTTGGGCATCCGCTCGGTTGCACGGGCGCGAAACTCGCGGTCTCGATCTTGCATGAGATGAAACGACGCAATGAAAAGTATGGGGTTGTGACGATGTGCATCGGTGGCGGTATGGGTGCTGCTGGCGTCTTCGAATTACTATAAGGGGGAATTGACAATGGAACGTACAGAACACGAATTGATTAAAGGCGGTAGCTTCGTCATCGACGCACTCGACGCGGATCGTTTGTTCACACCGGAAGACTTCTCAGATGAGCACAAAATGATTGGCGACACGACGGCGAGCTTCGTCGACGACCGTGTCATGCCTGTCCTTGGACGCATCGAGAAACACGAGTTCGATCTCTCGGTCGAACTGTTGAAAGAAGCGGGCGAGCTCGGCCTCCTCGGCGCGGACGTGCCAGAAGAGTATGGCGGTTATCAGCTCGATAAAATCTCGTCATCGATCATCACAGAGCGATTCGCCAAAGCGCGTTCATTCGCCCTCAGCTACGGCGCCCACGTCGGCATCGGGACGCTCCCGATTGTCTTCTTCGGGACAGAAGAGCAAAAGCATAAGTACTTGCCGAAACTCGCAACTGGCGAATGGATTGCCGCCTACGCGCTCACAGAGCCAGGCTCAGGCTCGGACGCGCTCGGTGCGAAAGCGACGGCCGTCTTGAACGAAGCCGGCACACACTACGTCTTGAACGGGGAGAAACAATGGATCACGAACGCTGGTTTCGCGAACGTGTTCGTCGTCTACGCGAAAATCGACGGCGACAAGTTCAGCGCCTTCATCGTCGAGCGTGAATTCAAAGGTGTCTCGACAGGCGCCGAAGAACAGAAGATGGGCATTAAAGGCTCATCGACACGGACGCTCATCTTAGAAGACGTCGAAGTCCCAGTCGACAACCTCCTCGGAGAAATCGGCAAAGGCCACGTCATCGCCTTCAACATCTTGAACGTCGGTCGTTACAAACTTGCGGTCGGTGCGGTCGGTTCGTCGAAACGTGCGTTCGATCTTTCGGTCCAGTACGCGAACGAGCGCAAACAGTTCAAGACACCGATCAGTCAGTTCTCGCTCATCCAAGAGAAACTCGCGACGATGGCTGCGAACATTTATGCGATGGAGAGCTCGGTCTACCGGACGGGCGGTCTGTTCCAAGACAGCCTCGACGCGCTGGGCGACGACAACATGCGTGACGGTTCGAAAGTTGCCCAAGCCATCGCCGAATACGCGATTGAATGTTCACTCAACAAAGTGTTCGCCTCGGAGACGTTTGACTACGTCGTCGACGAAGCGGTTCAAATCCACGGCGGCTACGGCTTCATGACTGAATATGAAGTCGAGAACTTGTACCGTGACTCACGCATCAACCGCATCTTCGAAGGAACGAACGAAATCAACCGCTTAATCGTACCGAGCACGCTTCTTAAGAAAGCGATGAAAGGCGACTTGCCGCTTCTCGCCGAAGCACAGAAGCTCCAGAAAGAGCTCATGAGCTACATGCCACAAGAACTTGACGGGTCGCCGCTCGCACGTGAGAAGATGCTTCTGTCGAACATGAAGAAAATCAACTTGATGATCGCCGGAACGGCCGTCCAGAAATATCAGCAGGCCCTCCAAAACGAACAAGAGATTCTCGCGAAGATTGCCGATATCATCAGCGCCATCTATGCGCTTGAAGCGGCCATCGCACGGACGGAGAAAGCCATCGCTCGCACAGGCGCTGAGAAGAACCAGCAGAAAGTCCGCTATACAGAAATCTTCGCCGAGCAAGTGTTCAAGCAAGTCGAACTCATGGCGAAAGAAGTCTTGTATGCGGCCGCATCGGGCGACGAGCAGCGCATGCTCTTGTCGGCGATGAAGAAGTTCAGCCGCTATCAGCCGATCAACGTCATCGGCACGAAGCGCGAAGTCGCAGCGAGCCTCATCAAAGCGAACAAGTTCATCGTATAAGCAAGCGAGAGAAAGGGTGGCCGGACGCGGTCGGCCCTTTCTTTTTGCTGTCTGCGGACGATACAATGGACGAAGGAGGGGATACGCATGAAACGAGATGACTTATTAGAACGGATGGATGCAATCGGCCGCTCGGTCGCCAAGCATGAGGGCACGCTCATGCTCCTCGCGCTCGGTTCAATTGGACTTGAGATGGATCGGCTCGACGACTATTCGGACCTCGATTTCTTTTTGATCGTCGAGGACGGACATAAGGCCCGCTTCATCGACAATTTGGACTGGCTCGCGGTCGAGCCGTTGGCGTACCAGTTCCAAAACACGAAAGACGGGCACAAGGTCATGTATGAGGACGGCATTTACGCCGAGTTCGCCGTGTTCGAGATCGTAGAGATGCCTGGAATCGCTTATACACCGGGTCGTGTCGTTTGGCAGCGTGACGAGGCGCTCGATACGTTTGCGACGCCGAAGCTTGTTACACGCCCTTCAGACGCCGCACATCGCTACGAGGAGGCACTGACGAACCTATACGTCGGACTGCTCCGGGAACGGCGCGGTGAACAGCTCGCTGGCTTTGAACTCATTCAAGTCGCGGCTGTCAACAACGTGTTAATCGCGTACGGGGAGACGAGCGACCCGTTCAACCCGACGCGACGGGTCGAAGGGACACATCCGGAGCTCGTCGCACGTCTACAGGAGTGGTTACCCGGTTACGGAAAATCGGTCGAGGCGGCCGCAGCCATCCTCCGCCACATCGAGGCGCACCACTCGGTCAATCCGGCGCTCAAGCAAGAGATTGTGCGCTTGCTTGAAACGTGAACCGACGAATCGGAATATGCTACAGTAACAGGAGAGGTGATGAACATGGTGACACTATATGGCTATCCGCCATGCAGTACGTGTAAAAAAGCAGAGAAGTGGTTGAAAGAGAACGGCATCGACTATACATATATCCATATCGTCGAGGCGACGCCGTCGAAAGACGAGTTGGCTGAACTATGGAAACAGTCGGGTCTCCCGCTTAAAAAATTCTTCAATACGAGCGGACAAGTGTATCGGAACGAAGGCATTAAAGACAAGCTACCAAATCTATCAGAAGACGAACAACTCGAGCTTCTTGCGAGCAATGGTATGCTTTTAAAGCGCCCAATCGTGACAGATGGTCAAAAATCAACTGTCGGATTTTCAGAAAAGTCGTTTACAGACGTTTGGGGCGAAGTGCTATAATACTCGTGTGAGTCTAATTCATTTGAGGGGGAAGTTAAGATGAGCAAAGTACCTGCCAATCTACGTTATTCAAAAGAGCACGAATGGGTGGAAGTGAACGGAAGCGTCGCCCGCATCGGGATCACGGATTTCGCACAAAGCGAACTAGGGGATATCGTCTTTGTCGAACTTCCTGAAGTCGGTGGCACGATCTTACTCGATGAGCCATTCGGTTCGGTTGAATCGGTCAAGACCGTATCAGAGCTTTACGCACCGATCTCTGGGAAAATCACAGCAGTGAACGAATCACTTGCCGATTCACCAGAACTCGTCAACGAAGCACCGTTCGAAGGCGCTTGGATGATCGAAGTCGAGTTGAACGACGCGTCAGACGTCGACAAGCTCATGTCAGCCGAAGAATACGAAGCGATGATTCAAGGCTAAACAAAACCCGGTTTCTCTTTACGAGAAGCCGGGTCTTTTTGATTAATCGAAGTCGAGACGGTAATGATCAGGCTCGATGAGCGACGTCCGGTTGAACAAACGATAGAACAGAATCCCGAGTGCGATTGGGATGAGCCCGAACAAGACGACGACAAGCATGACGTTCCAGAGCGCGAATCCTCCCGGCATCAAATGCAAGGCGTTGACCGGACCGATTAGACCCGAGACGCCGAATCCGGCACTGATTGGCGTGCCTTCAATCCGAAGGATACCTGCGAGCGCTCCGAGAATGGCCGCATTGGCGAGCACGGGCAACATCATGATCGGACGACGGACGAAGTTCGCCATTTGAATCTTCGGTGAGCCGAGGAAGTGGGCGATCGACGTTCCCGTCGCGTTCATCTGCCAGCCAGCGATGGCGAGACCGAAGCCGGCAGCGACGACGCCAAGGTTGGCGGCCCCGGCAGCGACACCAGACAGGCTGATGGCTGTGGCAATCCCGACCGTGGAGATTGGCGATACGATGATGAGCGAGAACGCCATCGCGATCAACATGCCCATCACGATCGGTTGCAGTTCAGTCATCGTCATGATGATCGTTCCGACGTACGTCGTGATTTGTGAGATGTATGTGAGCAGGAACGCCCCGATGCCTCCAGCGACGACGATGACCGTCATCGGCAAGACGAGCACCGTGTATGTCTTCAAGCGTGGCGACAACTGCATGACGAGGAACGTCGCGAGAGCGGCCGTCACACCAGCCGTGATGACGTCACCGATTCCGGCCATGAGGAACGCGCCTTCCTCGATGCGGATGGCGCCACTTCCGACCTGGGTCGCGATGCCGATCGTCCCGGCCTCGAGCGCCGATCGTCCGAACTGCATGGCGACGGCGACACCGATGATGACCGGTAAGAGGCGCATCGCAATCGTCGTCGCATCTAAGATGAACTGCAAGGACGGAAAATAAGGCAAGATGGCTTTCGTTAATTCACCGAGCAAAGCGCTCGGGATGAGGGCAATGAGAATGGCAAGACTGAGGCCGTTCAAGACGTTCATTAAAAATTGTTTTCCGGTAAGCTTCTCTTCCGTCATTGGGGATTCACCTGTCCTTTTCTACTGGTTTGCTGTTATGTACAAAAGCGATAAAGTTAATGACCATACTATGCCTCTTTCTGCCGAGCGTCAACCAGAAATGTTGAAATGTTCAGAATTTTCCATTTGAGCACAACTTTTGAACCGACTGGGCCGGATTCATATACTTAGAAGAGAGGTGAGCAAAATGATGACAGACGGATTCTTATATATATACGCCCCAATGTGCGGTACATGCGCCGTGGCTGAGCGGATGCTCTCGGTCGTCGAGGCGGTCGACCCAGAATTGAAGATTGAAAAACGCGATGCCAACTTTATCCCGAACGAGCTCGAGGCATATCAGGTTATGAGTGTCCCGGCGCTATTGAAGCTAGAGAATGGCCAAGTTCGCAATCGTTTGTACGCGTTTCAAAACGTCCAGCACGTCCTATCTTTCGTTAAATGAGATAGGATGATTAGAATAATCTGAAAATTTTAAATAATCAGTTGACACAGAAAGTTCACGAATGATATATTCATTACAACATCTTACTTGAACACAACATAGGACGAGATTTTCCCGTCATCAAGACGTTTTCGAACAACCGCTGCATGAGCTTACGCGATTTCAGGTGGACCTTCCCTTCGATTGTCCCCCAAAAAAATCAAGCGTCGGGGCACCGGTCGCGTAATTGCATGGTCCGTTCGAAGACCGAGTGATGGTTGGGTAAAAATCCCCCATATAAGGATGAATGCTCTGATCGGGCAAAAGAGGTTCATCTATGGGTTGTCCTTCAGTGACTCAAGGTGCTACGTTCTGTGTCATCCTCGGATGGCACCTTTTTTTATTTTGCTGAAAAAAATAGTTTGACATGAAAATAATGTGTCGCTATGATAAAGCTAATCAAATACGCAACCACTCTTATCAAGAGAGGCTGAGGGACTGGCCCTATGACGCCCAGCAACCGCGGAGCAATCCGAAATGGTGCTAATTCCAGCAAGGTGTATACCTTGGAAGATGAGAGCAATCGTTGTCCGTACGATAAAGTACGCACGTTTGCTCAAACGTGCGTACTTTTTTTGTTGTCAGGAGGGAAATGGATTGATTCAATTACGCAATGTGGCCAAATGGTTCGACACGAAAAACGGTCGGGTCCAGGCGGTCGATGATGTGTCGCTTACAATCGAAAGCGGCGAAATTTTTGGAATAATCGGATATTCAGGTGCGGGGAAGTCGACGCTCATCCGCTTGCTCAACCGACTCGAGGCACCGTCAAGCGGTGAAATCGTGGTCGCCGGCAGCGAGCTGACGAAACTCACACCAAAGGAACTACGCGGGGTACGTAAAAACGTCTCGATGGTGTTCCAACACTTCAACTTGTTATGGTCGCGCACAGTCGCTGAGAATATCAGCTTCCCGCTCGAACTCATCGGGGTACCGGCGAGCGAGCGCAAACGCCGCGTTCAAGAACTCGTCGAACTCGTCGGCCTCGCCGGACGAGAAGATAGCTATCCGTCACAGCTATCGGGCGGCCAAAAGCAGCGAGTCGGGATAGCCCGTGCGCTCGCTACGAATCCAGAAGTGCTCCTCTGCGATGAAGCGACGAGCGCACTCGACCCGAAGACGACGGATTCGATTCTCGAACTGCTCGTCAGCATCAACAAGAAACTCGGTTTGACGATCGTCCTCATCACCCATGAGATGCACGTCATCCAAAAGATTTGTCACCGTGTCGCCGTCATGGAGGCCGGAAAGGTCGTCGAGACCGGGCAAGTCGCCGACGTGTTCCAACACCCGAAACAGCCAATCACGAAAGAGTTCGTCAAACAGATCGGCGCGGTCGAAGACATGTCGCTAACGTTCGAACATTTGAAAGCTCGTTATCCGAGCGGTCAAATCGTCAAGCTCAAATTCTTGAACGAGACGGCCGAACAACCGATTCTGTCGGAAGTGTTGAAGCAGCATGACATCGGCTTCAACATCATCGGCGGAAACGTGACGCAGTCACAAGTCGGTGCCCTCGGGACATTATTCATCCAATTGATCGGAGAGCCGGCTGAAGTCGAGCGGGCCATCGCCTCAATCCGATCACAGGCAGTGGAAGTGGAGGTAGAAAGCGATGTTTCCTAATGTAGATTGGCAAGTCATGTTAGAACAGACGTGGGAGACGCTCTATATGACGCTCGTCGCCGGAGCCGCGACGTTCGTCATCGGTCTCGCCCTCGGGATGCTCCTATATGTCACAAACGAGCCGCTCATGATGAAGAACCGTCCGATTTACACGGTCATCAGCGCGGTCGTCAACATCTTCCGGTCAATCCCGTTCATCATTTTGATTATCTTGCTCATCCCGTTCACGTTACTCGTCGTCGGGACGATGCTCGGGTCAACGGCAGCACTGCCGGCACTGATCATCGGTGCGGCCCCGTTCTATGCTCGGATGGTCGAGCTCGCGCTTCGCGAAGTCGACCGCGGCGTCATCGAGGCGGCTGAGTCGATGGGTGCGACAAAATGGCAGATCGTCTATAAAGTATTGTTCCCAGAAGCATTGCCGGCCATCGTGTCAGGCATCACGGTCACGATCGTCGCGATCGTCGGTTACACGGCGATGGCAGGGGTCGTCGGCGGTGGAGGACTCGGGAACTTGGCGTTCCTCGAAGGCTTCCAGCGTTCACAAAGTGACGTCACGTTCGTCGCGACCGTCTTAATCTTGGTCATCGTCTTCGTCATTCAGTTCATCGGCGATCGACTCGTATCTGTAATTGATAAGCGTTCTGCTTAATCTAAATAGAAAATTTGGAGGGGTTTTATAATGAAATCATGGAAAACAGTACTCGGTTTAACGGCAGCTTCAGCACTTACGATTCTCGCGGCTTGCGGCGGTGGGGATTCAGAATCAGGTTCAGGCGATGACAAGACACTCGTCGTCGGCGCATCAAACGTCCCGCACGCTGAGATTTTAGAGCACGTCCAAGACGAATACGAAGAGAAGGGCTATACGCTCGAAATCAAGAAGTTCCAAGACTACGTCCTCCCGAACAAGACGCTCGCAGACGGTGAATTGGACGCGAACTACTTCCAACACGAACCGTACCTCGAGTCACAAATGGCTGAAAACAAAGACTACAAATTCGCTTCAGCTGGCGGCGTTCACATCGAGCCAATCGGTGTGTACTCGAAAGATTACGCATCACTCGATGAGCTTCCAGAAGGCGCGGAAATCATCATGAGCTCGTCGGTCGCTGACCACGGACGTATCCTCACGATGCTTCAATCTGAAGGCTTGCTTACACTCGCGGAAGGCAAGACAACGGACGCGACGGTTTCAGACATCGTCGACAACCCGAAAAACTTGGAGTTCAAGACGGACGTCGAAGCGGCACTTCTCCCGCAAGCGTTCAACAACGGTGAAGGGGACGCGGTCCTCATCAACACGAACTACGCGATTGATGCCGGCCTCAACCCACTCGAAGACGCAATCGCTCTCGAAGGTGAAGATTCACCGTACGTCAACTTGATCGTCACACGTGAAGGCGACGAAGATGATGAGCGCGTCAAGGCACTCCTTGAAGTCCTCACGTCAGAAGAAACACAACAGTGGATCTTGGACGAGTATAAAGGTGCGGTCGTACCGGTCAAACAATAATTTCGTCAAGGCCCGGGCTATACCGGGCCTTTTTTATTTGGAGTAGTTTTGGTTCACCAATAGAAGTACACTACATATATGTAGGAAAAGGGGGGATCCGGATGAACATACGACACATTCATCCGCTGACGCTGGGTGTCTTGTTTGGCACATTTTTTGCCCGGCTGTCGACATTTTTTGTTATGCCGTTTTTTGCGATTTATCTCGCGACGCTCGGTTTCTCGGCGAGTGTCATCGGGACGGTGTTCGCCATCTCGGCGCTATCGGGTCTGTTCATGAGCTTTTTCGGGGGAACGCTGTCTGACCGATACGGGCGCAAACAGTTGATGCTGATCGGCATCGTCTTGAACGCCTTGACGTTCAGCGGCTTCGCGCTCGTGACAGAATTATTTTGGTTTTACATATTTTCGGTACTCATGGGTGTGTCGCGGTCGTTCCTCGAACCGGCGTCTCGCGCGCTCATCAGCGATACGACGCAGCCGGACCAGCGCGTCATCGTCTATAACGTCCGCTACTTTTTAATCAATATCGCGGCGGCGATTGGGCCATTGCTCGCGGTCGTTTTGTCGCTCACCGGCGCAAAGAGCGCCTTCTTCGTCGTGACGGGCGTTTACGTGATGTACGGACTCGTCATTTCGACACTGTTCCGAAAGTATCCGTTCGAGGAAGGGGACGGCGTCAAAGTCCGGCCGCGCTTGACGGAGACGTTCCGTGTGTTACAACAAGATAAGACGTTCCGCTTCGTCATCATCGGGATGATTTTTGCCATCATCGGCTATAGTCAGTTCAATGCGACGTTGCCACAGTTCATCGCTTTCCATGACGGATTCAGTGACGGCTCGCGTTTGTTCGCCTATCTATTGACGGTCAATGCGATCACCGTCCTTGTCGTCCAATATCCGATTATGCGATTCGGGATGCGGGTCTCACCGATCAAGTCACTCTTCTTCGGTGTCGCCACACTGTCGTCGGGACTCCTCCTGATCGGCTTCGCGACCGAGACGTGGATTTTATTCGTCGCGATGGTCATCTTCACGGTCGGAGAGGTGCTCATGTTCACGATGACGGACGTGTTGACGGACGAATTGGCACCGGCCCATCTGCGCGGGACGTATTTCGGGGCGATGGGATTGACGGCGCTCGGTCAGACGATTGGCCCCGTCATCGGGGGAGTGTTGCTTGATGGATTCGATAATGCAGCGTTGCCAGTGTTTGGAAGCTTGGCCGTATTGACGGCGTGCGGCGCCTTCTTCTTCGCCGGCGCCTTGAAAGAACGGAAAGCAAGTTTGGCGTTAACCGAGGAAAAAGTTGGATAATGTCTTGATTTCCCGATATTCTCATTCTCAACATTTATGTTTTATTGAGAATGAATAATAAGGTGAGTCGCTTGAAATAAAAAATTGCCTAGATTAAGATTAGAATATATCTAATCTACGCCAAAAATGGCGAGAAAACGGAAGGGGTATCCGAATGTCTAACGTACCACACATGAAAATTGATGACCTCCGCGTCTCAATCGAAGGAAAAGAGATCGTCAAAGGTCTTAATCTTGAAATTAAAGGTGGCGAAATTCACGCCATCATGGGTCCTAACGGAACGGGTAAATCAACACTCGCATCGGCACTTATGGGTCATCCATTGTATGAAGTAACAGGCGGAAGCGTCGATTTGAACGGTGAAGACGTACTCGAGATGGAAGTCGACGAGCGCGCGCAAGCCGGAATGTTCCTCGCGATGCAGTATCCTGCTGAAATCAGTGGTGTCACGAATGCCGATTTCTTGCGTTCAGCAATCAACTCGCGCCGTGAAGAAGGCCAAGAAATCTCGCTCATGAAGTTCATCCGTGAACTCGATGCGAAGATGGACGTCCTTGAAATCCCTTCAGCAATGGCACACCGTTATTTAAACGAAGGTTTCTCAGGCGGAGAGAAAAAACGTAACGAGATTCTTCAGATGATGATGATCAAACCGAACATCGCCATCCTCGATGAGATTGACTCAGGTCTTGACATCGATGCGCTCAAAGTCGTCGCGAAAGGCGTCAACGAAATGCGCAACGAAGAGTTCGGCTGCTTGATCATCACGCACTATCAACGTCTCCTCAACTATATCGAGCCAGACTTTGTTCACATCATGATGGACGGGAAAATCGTCATGTCAGGTGGCAAAGAGCTTGCACAACGACTCGAAGCAGAAGGTTACGACTGGGTGAAGCAAGATCTTGGAATGACAGTAGACACAGAAGCGTAAGGAGGCTGTACGATGACCGTACAATTTGAATTGGATGCACAAGCAGTAGCGGCACGTGCAGAGGCGCTCGGTGGACCTTCATGGATGGTCAACCGTCGCAAAGAAGCAGCAGAACTTGCGCCGACTCTCGCCTTGCCAAAAGTTGAAAAAATCAAGATTGATAAATGGGACTTCGTCTCTGGAGACGTCGAGCTCACGAAGCATGACGGCTTGACGCCTGAAATCGAAGCACTTCTTGGAGACCACCGTACAAACGTGCTCGTTGAACGCAACGGTCATGTCGTCTACAACGAACTTGCGACGCCAGAAGGTGTCCTCTTCATGGGCATCAACGAAGCGATGGAACAACATCCGGACCTCGTCGAGAAATACTTTATGACGGAAGGTGTCCGCGTAGACGAAGAACGTTTGTCTGCGTTGAACGCTGCCCTCATGAACGGCGGTGCGTTCTTATACGTACCGAAGAACGTTCAGTTGAAAGACCCGCTCCAAGCCATCTTCACGATGGAACAAGCGAACGGCGCGCTCTATCACCACACAATCATCGTCGCAGACGAAGGCAGTGAATTGACGTACGTCGAGAGCTTCCTCTCGAACACGAACGAGCCGCACACGGTCAACGCCGTGACGGAAGTGTTCGCTGGCGCTAACGCGAAAGTCGTCTTCGGTGGCGTCGACCAGCTCGCTGAGTCGGCTCTCTCGTTCATGAACCGCCGCGGTGTCGTCTATGAGAACGCACGCCTCGAATGGGCGCTCGGTCATATGAATGACGGCAACTCGGTCGTCGAGACGAAAACACACCTCGTCGGAGACAACACGTTCTCAGACACGAAAGCAGTCACGATCGGTCGTGGCGCACAGAAACAAAACTTCAACATCCGGACGGACCATTTCGGGAAGTCTTCAGAAGGGTTCATTTTGATTCACGGTGTCCAAAAGGATTCGGCCACGGCCATCTTCAGCGGGACATCGATGATTCACCATGGCGCTTCGAAATCGAACGGCGTTCAAACGGAACGTGTGCTCATGTTGTCTGAAAAGGCACGTGGGGATGCGAACCCGATTCTCCTCATCGATGAGGACGACGTCATGGCAGGTCACGCCGCTTCGGTCGGACGCGTCGACGACGTACAGCTCTACTACTTGATGAGCCGCGGTCTGTCACGTAAAGAAGCCGAACGGTTGATCATTCACGGATTCTTGAACCCGGTCGTCGAGCAACTCGCGATCGAGTCGGTCAAAGACCGTCTCCGTGAAGTCATCGAAGGGAAAGTACGTTAAGATGATTGATGCCTCGATTCGTAAACAGTTCCCGATTTTAGATCAGGAAATCAACGGTCATCCGCTCGTCTATCTCGACAGCGCGGCGAGCTCCCAAAAACCGCTTGCTGTCATCGAGGCGATCGAGGATTACTATAGCCGCACCCACTCGAACGTGCACCGGGGCGTCCATACGCTCGGGACGCACGCGACGGATGCGTATGAAGGGGCGCGGGAGCGCGTCCGTTCATTCATCAACGCCGCCGTCCCAGAAGAAATCATCTTCACACGCGGGACGACGACGGCGATTAACCTCGTCGCGTCAAGCTACGGGGACGCCAATGTCGGCGCGGGGGACGAGATCGTCCTCACACCGATGGAGCACCACGCCAACTTGATTCCATGGCAACAGCTCGCCAAGCGTAAAGGGGCCACGCTCCGTTACGTCGAATTGACGCCGGACGGTCGGGTCACGCTCGACGCGGTCCGTGCCGTCTTGTCGGACCGGACGAAAATCGTCGCCATGAGTCACGTCTCGAACGTACTCGGCACGATCAACCCGATCGCCGATGTGGCGAAGCTCGCCCATGAAAAAGGCGCGGTCATGGTCGTCGATGCGGCGCAAAGCGCACCGCACCGGAAACTTGACGTGCAAGCACTCGATTGCGACTTCCTCGCCTTCTCAGGCCATAAGATGCTCGGTCCGACCGGGATCGGTGTCTTATACGGGAAGAAGCAGTTGCTCAAAAACATGGAACCGGTCGAATTCGGTGGCGAGATGATCGATTACGTCGACTTGTATGAGTCGACATGGAAAGATATCCCGTACCGATTCGAAGCAGGGACGCCGATTATCGCCGGCGCCGTCGGTTTGGCAGCGGCCATCGACTTTTTAGAAGACCTCGGTCTCGAGAACGTCGAAGCCCACGAACGGGCGCTCGCGACGTACGCCATCGAACAGATGCGTACGATTGAAGGCATTGAGATTTACGGACCAGAGGAACGGGTCGGACTCGTCACGTTCAATTTAGGCGACGTGCACGCCCACGACTTAGCGACCGTCTTGGATATGCAAGGCATCGCGGTCCGGGCCGGCCACCACTGTGCCCAGCCGCTCATGCGTCTCCTGAAGCAATCATCGACAGCCCGAGCGAGCTTCTACTTGTACAATACGAAAGAAGAGGTCGACCGCTTCATCGAAGGGCTACGTCAAACGAAGGAGTATTTCAATTATGAGTTTTAACAATCTCGACATGTTGTACCGACAGGTCATCATGGATCATTATAAAAACCCAAGAAACCGTGGCGTCATCGAAGATGGCGTGACGGTCGACTTGAACAACCCGACATGCGGGGATTCACTCCGACTCCAACTCCAAGTCGAGGACGGAATCGTGAAAGATGCCAAGTTCGAAGGTGAAGGCTGTTCAATCAGTCTCGCGTCGGCATCGATGATGACTCAAATCGTGAAGGGCAAGTCTGTTGACGAGGCACTCCAATTGGCCACCATCTTCTCGGAGATGGTCCAAGGAAAAGACTATGATACAGACACGTTCGACCTAGGCGACATCGAAGCGTTGTCTGGCGTCTCAAAGTTTCCGGCTCGCATCAAGTGTGCCACGCTCGCGTGGAAAGCGCTTGAAAAGGGAGTCGACGAGGAAGCGTAAGTAGAAGGAGGAGACCGATATGGCGAAAAACATGCCTGACATTGGCGATTATAAATATGGCTTCCATGACCGAGACATCTCGATTTTCCGTTCAGGCCGCGGCTTGACGAATGAAATCGTAGAGACGATCTCGCGCATGAAAGAAGAACCGGCATGGATGCTCGAGTTCCGCTTGAAATCACTCGAACAGTTCCGCAAAATGCCGATGCCGACATGGGGCGGCGATCTCACGGCACTCGATTTCGATGAGATCACGTATTATGTCAAACCGTCTGAAAAGACAGAGCACTCGTGGGACGAGGTTCCTGAAGAAATCAAACGTACGTTTGACAAGCTCGGAATCCCAGAAGCGGAGCAAAAATACTTGGCAGGCGTCTCGGCTCAGTATGAGTCTGAGGTTGTCTATCACAGCATGCAAGAAGACTTTGAAGCGAAAGGTGTCATCTTCAAAGATACAGACACGGCGCTCAAAGAAAACGAAGACCTCTTCCGTGAGTACTTCGGAAAATTGATTCCGCCGACGGACAACAAGTTCTCGGCGCTCAACTCGGCTGTATGGTCAGGTGGCTCGTTCATCTACGTACCAAAAGGCGTGAAGCTCGAGCAACCGCTCCAAGCTTACTTCCGCATCAACTCGGAGAATATGGGTCAGTTCGAGCGGACGCTCATCATCGTCGACGAGGGCGCTTCTGTCCATTACGTCGAAGGATGTACAGCACCGGTCTACACGACGAACTCACTCCACTCAGCGGTCGTTGAGATTTTCGTCAACAAAGACGCATATTGCCGCTATACGACGATCCAGAACTGGGCGAACAACGTCTACAACTTGGTCACGAAGCGTGCTGTCTGTGAAGCGGGTGGATCGATGGAATGGATCGATGGCAACATCGGTTCGAAACTCACGATGAAATACCCGGCCGTCATCTTGAAAGGTGAAGGCTCACGCGGTATGACGCTCTCAATCGCTCTCGGCGGTAAAGGGCAGCACCAAGACGCGGGCGCGAAAATGATTCACCTCGCACCGAACACGTCGTCGTCAATCGTCTCGAAGTCGATTTCGAAACAAGGCGGAAAAGTCTCGTATCGCGGAATCGTCCACTTCGGTCGTAAAGCGAAAGGTGCACGTTCGAACATCGAATGTGACACACTCATCATGGATAACGAGTCGACGTCGGACACGATCCCGTACAACGAGATCTTGAACGACCAAGTCTCACTCGAGCACGAAGCGAAAGTCTCTAAAGTGTCAGAAGAGCAACTCTTCTACCTCATGAGCCGTGGAATCTCGGAAGAAGAAGCGACTGAGATGATCGTCATGGGCTTCATCGAGCCGTTCACGAAAGAATTGCCAATGGAATATGCCGTCGAAATGAACCGTCTCATCAAGTTTGAGATGGAAGGATCGATTGGATAATCCTGCATAGATAGAGAAAGACGGTTGACATGATTTCATGTCGACCGTCTTTTTTGTAGGTAATGCTTGCAAACAGGGAATAGGGAATGGGATAAGATGATGCGTGACTGTAGATTCGAGAGGAGAAGATCACATGATGTTCTTGGTAACGGGATATTTCAACGCTGACAAAATGAACGAAAAGACCGACCTGGAAATCGATCAAATCATGGCTACGTGTGAACCATACTTACAGGAGCTATATGCAAGTGAACAAGTGTTGTTGGACATGGGGCTTGAAGCGAGCATGAAACAACTCAAGCGGGAGTCACATCAGATTTCGATTACGGATGGGCCTGTTACTGAATCGAAGGAAGTCATGGGAAGTGCATTCGTGATTGAAGCGTTAGATATGGAGGACGCAGTCAGAATCGCTTCCATCCATCCGACGACCCAAGTACCCGAAGCGGAAGCGTTAGGATGGCGGCTCGAGATTCGGCCGGTTCACTATTATCGGGAGCGAGAATGACATGTGTCATAAACACGGTTTTGTTTAGAAGCGAATTCCTCACAAGTTAGTTCGCTTTTTTTGTCGTGAAACGAACGCCAGTCGGGTATGATAAGTAAGAGAACACGTTTAGAAAGGGATGAAGCAGATGGATCACTTGAACACGATTGACCCAGAAGACATCACCCGCATCGCCGTCGTCGGCGCCGGCTGGGTCGGTATCAGTTTCGCCTATCAACTGTCGATGGCGGCGCTCTGTGAAGAGCTCGTCTTGATCGACTCGAACCACGCCAAGGCCGAAGGGGAGGCGATGGACCTCAATCACGGGATATCATTCGCCCCGAGTCCGGTCCGAATTTGGGCAGGTGACTACTCGGACTGCCGCGACGCCGATATCGTCATCATCACGGCCGGTGCCGCTCAAAAGCTCGGTCAGACCCAGATGGACCTCGCCGAACAAAATGCGAAGGTCATGCAACATGTCACGGAACAAATTATGGCGAGCGGATTCGACGGTATCATCGTCGTCGCGACGAACCCGGTTAATGTCATGGCACACGTCGTCTGGAAGGCGTCCGGCTTGCCGAAACATCGCGTTATCGGTTCAGGAACAGTCCTTGATACGGCACGTCTCCGTTATAAGGTAGGCGAGTACTTCGACTTGTCGTCACGGAACTGCCACGTCTATTATATGGGCGAGCATGGTGCTGGGGGCTTCGTCGCCTGGGACAACGCCCGCGTTTACGGGAAGTCGATGAAGCAGCTACTTGAGGAGAATGAATCGTATCGCCAAGAAGATTTGGACGCCATCTATCAAGGAGTCCGCGATGCGGCGAATCAAATCATCGAATATAAGAGCGCGGCGTACTACGCGATCGGGCTCGGGCTCCTCCGAATCGTCCGCGCCATCGTCCGGAATGAGAACTCCGTCGTGACAATCGGTGCCCATCTCGATGGCGAATACGGTGCCTCAGGTCTCCATATCGGCGTACCGGCCTTGATTGACCGGACTGGTATCCGCCAAATCGTCGAGATCGAACTGACGGACGAGGAACAAGGACAGTTCGATGCCTCGGTCGGACGGATTCGCCAAGCGATTGACAACATCGAATCATCAACATAAAAAGGACCCGGCTGCAATCGCAGCCGGGTTTGTCATTACGACGCCTTCTTCTCGGCGACGTCTTTCTTATAATATTTCTCGGACGTGAAGAACTCGGTCGTCAAGCGCTTCACTTCGCCGCTCAACATCAAGACGGCAATCATGTTCGGGATAAGAATCATCGCGAGCATCAAATCAAGGAAGTTCCAAATCATCTGTGCTCCACCGATTGCACCGATGACGATTGAGCCGATATAGACGACTTTCATCAGGAAGCCGGCCTTCAAACCGAATAAGTACTCGGCTTGGCGCGACCCGTAGAAGATGATGACGATAATCGTCGACAAGACGAAGAAGATGAGCGAGATTGTGACAAGCAGGCTGCCCGTGTACCCGAAGTACTGTTGGAACGCGATTGTTGTCAGGGCTGCTGGATCGTTCATCGCATCGGCCCGTGTCCATACACCGGACGACAAGACAACGAACGCCGTCGCGCTACAGATGATGAGCGTATCGATGACGATCCCGATCACGGCCCAGAAGCCTTGCCGGACCGGATGATCCGTTTGCGCAGCGGCGTGGGCAATCGGTGCCGTCCCGAGTCCTGCCTCGTTCGAATAAAGACCACGGGCGAAGCCCCAACGAATCGTCTCGGCGATGGCGGCACCAGCGAAACCACCGAGCGCGGCCATCGGTTGGAATGCGTATGAGAAGATGAGCCCGAGTACTTCCGGGATTTGTGAGAAATTCATCAAGACGATAATGAAACCGGCACCGACATAGACGAGTGCCATCGCCGGGACGATGACTTCCGTCACTTTCGCGATGCGTTTCATACCGCCGAAGACGACGAGGGCGACGAGCCCGGCGACGATAATCCCGGTCACAAGGGTATTGCCGTTGAACGTCTCTCTGACGGCCGAACTGACGGCGTTTCCTTGAACCATGATACTCGGGATGAGTTCGATCATGAGAGCGAAGGCGAACCATGAGGCGAGCCATTTCAGCTTCAAGCCTTTCGCCATATAGTAGACGGGACCGCCGACAAATTCACCGGCCTCGTTCTTCTCGCGGTAACGGACGGCGAGGACGCTCTCCGAGAACTTGATGGCCATCCCGACGACGGCGATGACCCACATCCAGAAGATGGCGCCCGGACCGCCGAACATGATGGCGGCTGGTACCCCGATGATATTGGCGGCACCGATCGTCGAAGATAAGGCCGACGTCAATGCCTGGCGGGGACTGATGTCACCTTCACCTTTTGGTTTTTTGAAAACACTGCCTAACGTTTGTTGCATTATGTAGATGGGGTATCGGAATTGGAAGAATCCTAAACGAATCGTCAAATAGAGTCCAGACAAAACGAGTAACGAGATGATTGGCACACCCCATAGCCAATCTGAAATTGTCGTCACCACAGTCACAAGTTGTTCCACATCACCACTCCTATCCAGTATTTTACTTATACATTGTTGCCTAACGAGACAGAGGCTAAACCCATTCTTTCAAATTAGAGGAGGAGACTTATATGAAACAAGCACAGCATCTCATCGTATCGGGTCGGGTCCAAGGGGTCGGTTTCCGCTATTTCGCGCAAGCGACTGCCCTTGAATACGGCATCACAGGTTGGGTCCGGAATTTGAATGACGGGACGGTCGAACTTCAAATCGAAGGAGACGCGGAGAGACTCGAATCATATAAACGCGCCCTCTATGACGGCAATCGTTTTGTCGGGGTCGAACGGATTGAAGCGGAAGAGGCGACGATCGAATCATTCCGAAAGTTTGATATCCGTTATTGACCATTTTTCTCATTTACAGCTAGTCAATGAGTGCGACCAACCGATAATTTGTAAATTAAGGGAACGGTTCCATACAATAAATCCACATTTCAAAAAAATAAACATCATTTTTATGGATAGGGTGGTCAAAAAAATGAAAGTGTGTATAATGAAATAGACCAAGCGGTTTATTGTCAGAAAATTTAGTCATTTGATTCATTGGGTAACACGGAAGGTATTACATGTATGTGGAGGTAGTTGTATGAAAAAATCGACATTATTCCCGTTAGCATTCACGATTTTCGCATTATTCTTCGGGGCCGGGAACTTGCTGTTCCCACCGATGCTAGGTGCGATGGCAGGACAGAACCTCGTCCCAGCCCTAGTCGGCTTCGTCATTACCGGCGTCGGGCTACCATTACTCGCGCTCTTCGCAGTCGCGCGGGTCGGCGGTGGATCTGACCAAATCGCTCGGTATATTCCGAAGCGGCTTGCGCTCGTCTTGACGGGATTAATGTACGTGGCGATTGGACCGTTCTTCGGGATTCCTCGGACGGCAGCAGTCACGTATGAGATGGGAGTCGTACCGTTTCTCGGTGCGCCATCTACGCTCACGCTCGCAATCAGTTCAACTGTCTTCTTCGGTTTGACGTTCTTCTTGACGTTACGTGCTCAGAAATTGATTGAAGTCATCGGACGCATCATCACGCCAATCCTCTTGCTCTTGCTTGCGGCAATCGGAATCACGAACCTCGTGGCTCCACTCGGGAAGCCGGTCGCACCAGCAGAAGGATATGAGACGTGGATTGGTGCCCTCGGGGAAGGCTTCAAACAAGGCTACTTGACGATGGACGTCTTCGGCGCTCTCGTCTTCGGTGCCATCGTGCTCGTCACGCTCAAAGCGAACGGGATGACGGACCAAAAAGAAGCATCTTCACTCCTTCGGACGTCTGGAATGCTCGCTGTCACGTGTTTGATGCTCGTCTATATCTCGCTCGGGTCGATTGGAGCGAACATGACAGGCCAAACAGGAACGACGGACGGAGCAAGCTTGCTTCAAGCGTTTGCAGGTTCGTCTTTCGGACAAGTCGGAATGCTCGCGCTCGGGGCTGCGGTCTTCCTCGCTTGTTTGACGACAGCGGTCGGACTCATCACTGAGTTCTCACGCTTCATCAGCAACACGTTCGAATCACTCAAGTATTACCAAGTCGTCATCGCGACGACGTTGTTCGGCTTCATGATTTCACTCGTCGGACTCGGTATGTTGATTGAAATCGCAGTACCGCTTCTCACGCTCTTGTATCCGGTCATGATCGCACTCGTGCTCGTCTCGATTACGGAGCGGATTCAACGCAACCCGCATGTCGCCATGAAGGCGACTGTATATACGGCTCTCGTGCTCTCGCTCTTCGAGACGACACACGGATTGGCGCCGTCAGCAGCAACAGCTTGGATCACGAACTTGCCGATGGCTGAGATCGGACTCGCCTGGGCAGTTCCAACATTGATCGTGTATGTGATCACACTGTTTTTACCGAAAAATCGTTCCAACCAAGCACTCGCTCAATCACGCATCTCATAAGCAAGTGTTTGAACACCCATCCTCTGGTCAAGGATGGGTGTTTTGCTGTCTTATCGTTTGCTCATTTCATTCATCAACAAGTAAAATGAAAGGATGAAAAGGAAGTGACATACATTGACGACTAAACAAAAGAAACAATTGGCGATTCTCATGTTGAACATGTTCATCGCTGTAGCAGGATTCGGGATTATCATACCGATTATTCCTGATTATTTGAAGATGATTGGAGAAGGCGGAACCGCTGCCGGACTCATGATCTCTGTCTTTGCCGGGGCCCAGCTGCTCATGTCGCCGATTGCCGGGAAATGGGCGGACGTTTACGGCCGCAGGCTCATGATCATCCTCGGACTCATCGGCTTTACTATCTCGATGGGCGTCTTTTACTTATCAGACAACTTGACCGTCCTGTTGATTTCACGGGCGATCGGCGGCGTCGGGGCCGCTCTCTTGATTCCGGCCATCTTTGCTTACGTGGCCGATATCACGACGCTCAAACAACGGGCGAAAGGGAACAGTTATATTTCCGCGGCAATGTCGCTCGGGATTGTCATCGGACCAGGAATCGGTGGTTTCTTCGCCGAATTCGGGTTGAAGGCACCGCTCTTGTTATCGGCGATCGTATCATTCGTCGCCGTCATCTCGTCAATCATTCTATTGAAAGAACCGGACCGTGAACCGTATGTCCAAACGAGTGAGAGTGAATCGTTACCGCGTCAACTCGTGTCGTCGACACGGAAACCGTATTTCTTCGTGCTCGTCATCAACTTGGTCATGGCGTTCGGTTTGATGGCATATGAGTCGGTCCTCGGTCTGTTCGTCAGTGAGACGTTCAGCGCAACGCCACAACAAATCGCGGTCATGATCACCGGGACGGGAATCGTCAGCGTTATCGTCCAACTGTTCGCGGTCGACCGTCTCGTCTCGCTGTTCGGTGAGATTAAAGTCGTGCTCATCTTTATCATGCTCGCTGCGCTCGGCTTCTTGTTCTCACTGTTTGCCGGGTCTTACACGATTTTCTTCGCGGTCACGTTGATTATCTTCTTGTCGACGTCAATTTTACGACCGGTATTGAATACGCTCGTATCGAAAATGGCAGATAAAGAGCAAGGGTTTGCGATGGGGATGAACAATGCTTATATGAGCATCGGGAATATCGTCGGACCGACGCTTGCCGGAATCGCCTTCGATATCGATATGCGCTATCCGTTTGTGATGGGGCTCGTTCTGTTGCTCGTGACGTTCGCGGGAACGTTGAATTGGTCGAAACGGAACACTGCGGCCACGTTCGAACAATAAGTTGAGGAGGGAATGTGATGATTTATGTCGGTGTGACGGGGTGGGGAGACCATGATTTACTGTATACGACCCCAGAAGAACGAAAACATAAACTGTCGACCTATGCGGGACATTTCCCGACCGTTGAAATCGATTCCTCGTTTTATGCGATTCAACCGGTGAAGAATTACGAGAAGTGGAACTTGGAAACACCGGAGACGTTCCAATTCATCGTCAAAGTTTCCAGGGAAATGAGCGGCCATGACCGGGAGCCGAAGCTACCTCTCGCCGAGCTGTTCGAACGGTATCGAACGTCTGTCGAACCGCTGAAACAAGCTGGGAAGCTACGAGCCGTGCTCGTCCAACTCCCGCCCTGGTTCGATGTCTCGAAGCCACATCTCGATTATTTACGGACGATCCGTGACGAGTTGCACGACTATGACATCGCCATCGAGTTCCGGAACCCGACGTGGTTCTCCGAGGCGTTCCGGGAGCGGACGCTCGCATTCTTAACGGAACAACGTTTCATCAATACGATTTGTGATGAGCCGCAAACGAAAGAGAGTAGCATCCCGTTCGTCCCGGTCGTGACCAATCCGGACGTGGCCGTCGTGCGCTTGCACGGCCGCAACACCGCCGGCTGGCTCCGAAAGCCGGGCATGACGAGCCAAGAATGGCGTCACGTCCGCTGCCTGTATCGCTATAGTGAGGATGAACTGCAGGAGCTCGCTGCGGCCCTCAAACAAGTCGATGAAACAGCGAAGTCGGTGTACGTCTACTTCAACAACAACTCGGCCGGCGACGCGGTACCAAACGCCAAACGGTTGATTGAGATTCTCGGTGCCGAATATGAACTCGCCCCGAGCCAAATCAGTCTGTTCTAGGAAGGGGGATCGTCTTGAGAACGATTACGATGTTCCATTATAATGACTTACATTCGAAATTCCATAACTGGCCGCGGTTCGTCTCGTTTTTGAATGAGCATCGGACGGACGAGACGCTCGTCTTCGATCTCGGCGACCATGCCGACCGCACCCATCCGGCGACAGAAGTGACGCGCGGACAAGTGAACGTCCGACTGCTCAACCGGATTCGACCGACGGCGGTCACGATCGGCAATAATGAAGGCATCACGTTCCCGCACGACTGGCTCGCCCATCTGTATGACGAGGCCGCGTTCCCGGTCCTATTAGGGAACGTCTATCAAGCAGCTGGTGAACGACCAGAATGGGCGTCGGAGACGCTCATCGTCGAACGAGAGGGAATTCAGATCGGGCTGTTCGGGGTGACCGCGCCGTATGAAGAGCTTTATCCTGAACTCGGTTGGGCCATCGAAGCACCACATGCGGCAACGGCGCGTGCCCTCGAGACACTTCGAGACTGCGACGTCATCATCGCGCTCAGCCATCTCGGCTTTTATGCCGACGAGCGGCTCGCCGAGGCGTTCCCAGAAATCGATGTCATCCTCGGAGCCCATACCCACCACGTACTCGATGAAGGTGTCGTCACGAACGGCGTCCTAATCGCGCAGGCCGGCAAATACGGGCAGTACGTCGGGCAAATCGAGCTAGCCATCGAAGGAAAGCGGGTCATCGAGAAACGGGCTTGTCTCCACGATGTATCGGAGCGCGAACCTGATGAAGCGACGGTCGCGGTCCTAGCCGCAGAGTATGGTCAAGCCGAGCGTCTGCTCGATGTGACGATTGCCGAGACACCAGGTTATGAAAGTGACTGGTTCGGTCCGTCAGCCATCGGAAACCTATTGGCGAGCGGACTCGCGGACTGGTGTGACGCCGAGTTGAGTATCATCCCATCCGGTGTCTTGTTAGAAGGTTTGCGCCCGGGCCACGTCACGCTAAATATGTTGCACCGGATTTGTCCGCATCCGATCAACCCTTGTCTCTTGACGCTTGACGGGGCGACCCTCGTCCGATTTTTGAACGACGTCCAAGAAGATGCGTTCACGACAATGCATGTCCGTGGCCTCGGTTTTCGCGGGACGGTGCTCGGTAGCCCGATCCTCCATGGAATCGACAGCCGAAACGGTCGCTATTCGATTAATGGTGAGGAAATCAATCTAGACGGGACGTATCGTGTCGCCACGGTCGACATGTTCACGTTCGGACCGCTCCTTCCGTATTTGGCCGATCAGCCGAAGCGTTACTTTATGCCGGAACTGCTGCGTGACGTGTTACGCGAGACGATCGTGACCCGTCATAATGCCATCCGAAAAGGATAGGGACGGGACCGGTCGGCATGCTATGATAGAACAGTGGAGGTGTGAAACATGATTAGAGTGAATCGCCACGGCTATACCGTCATTGAAGAGAAACGTGACGGTTTTGACGAGGAAGCGTTCATCGCACGCTATAGCGACGTGCTTGATAAATACGATTATATCGTCGGGGATTGGGGCCACGGACAGCTTCGGTTGAAAGGGTTCTATGAGACGAAGTCCAAGTTCGCGACGTATGATAATCGAATCGATCACGTGATGGATTACGTGTATGAATACTGTAACTTTGGGTGCCCGTTCTTTGTACTCAAAAAAGAGACGGAAATCGATGAGGCGGAAGACGGTCCAGTCTTCGGTGGTACGAAACAACCGCTCAAACTGAAACGCAAATTCAATAAATCGGAAGAAGTCGAGCCTTCGACCGGTAAATGACGCGCTGATGACATCAGCGCTTTTTTGTTACATTTATTTTCCAAATGTTTCTTTTAGGTGAAAAGACGGTGTGACAGGTTTAGGGATAGGAAAATTGTGATAACTTATATTTAAGGTTATTGTTTCTGTTCGGGTTTTTGTGGGTTTTGGAAGTGAGGTGGAAGTATGCAACACGTACAAACGGCGACCGTCGGTGACCGCGATGACGTCCATAATCGAATTCATAATTTCGGCTTGGGCGTACTAGCGATGTTGTTCTTCGGGTTCGGGAGTATCATGACGTTTTACTTCACCGCCGCAGTCCTGATCTATGAGGTTGTCCACGTCTTGTTCATCCGTCGCTTCGAATACCGACATGCATTTTTAAGAACTCGTTTATTCAAGGCCACGTCGCTCGCGGCGGTTGCCGTCGGGGTGCTCTTATTGATCTTATCGATGTCGCAATTTTTCTTAGGCAACGTGATGTACTGAAGGGAAAGGGAAAAACCTTTTCCCTTTTTTCGCATTCTCCTGAAACTTTTTCATTGTTTTCACGTACACTAAGAAAAGACTGATAAAAAAAGGGTGGAACATATGACAGCACAATGGAAACAACACGCACGACACATGTTAAAAGGGAAATGGTGGCTTCTTGCCGGGATTTTGATCGTCTTCACCGTCTTGAACGCGATCCCGCAGACGTTCGCCCCGACGGTGGACCCAGAAGTGGCACCTACGGCGACGGAAACATCACTGACACTCTTGTCACTTTTGCTCACAATTTTGATCGCACCGCTCACGCTCGGATGGTCTTGGATCGTCCTGTCGGTATCACGTGGCGACAAGCCGGCCATCTCGCAACTGTTTGAACCGTTCCGGAACGGTTACGTGAAGCACGTTCTGGCACCGCTCCTCATGGGGATTTTCATCTTCCTCTGGTCGTTGCTTTTAATAATTCCAGGAATCATTAAAGCGTTCTCGTACTCGCTCACGTATTACATTATGCGTGACGAGCCGGAACTTTCGGCACTCGAAGCGATCACGGAGTCTCGTCGGTTGATGGACGGCCACAAGATGCAAGCGTTCAAGCTCGTCTTGTCGTTCATCGGTTGGTTCTTCGTCGGGATTTTGACGCTCGGGATCGGATTCTTGTTCATCTATCCGTACTTCTCGACGGCGTATGCGACGTTCTACGATTCGATTCAGCAAGATCAGCGACCAGAACCGCAATATATGACCGACCATTCAACGGATGCCCCGACAGGATTCTAAATCTGTAAACGCATAATATGATGAAAGCGACTGTCCCTTATAATTAAGGGGCGGTCGCTTTTTGTAGTGGATGGATCATTTCCAAGCGCTTGGAAATGAGCGGAGGAACACAGGAGGTAGTAAGTCAGAGTCAATCATCCTTATGTTACAAAATAATTTTAAAATGGAGACGCGACACAAATAGTCGTACTCCTTTGTTATAATAGGTTCTCATTGTCTGTCAGCTTGAACTCGCACAAAGGAGAAATTAACACCATGCTTCGATTAATCACGCTCATTATATTCACGTTTCTAATCGTTCCTTCGACTGCCCTTGCAAGCTATACGCCACCGCCGATGAACCCTGGCGAAGAGGAAATGATGTATGAGATGCCAAATACCGTCAACACAACCGCCCGTGTTCTGGAAGTCATTGAGGAAAGAACAGAAATTGAGGAAATCACACAAGAAGAAAGAGAATTTCAACTATTGAATGTCGAGATTTTATCTGGAGAATATAAAGGCCAGGAAATCGAGGTCGAAGGTTTCAATTACGTCGATACGTATTTTGCGAACAGCAACTTCTGGTTTGAAGAAGGTGACCGCATTACCGTCGGGCTTCAAATTGAAAATGGGGAGATCACCCGGGCTTATCCGATCGGATATACGAGAGACGTTCCAACCTATATTCTAGGTGGGTTGTTCATCGCGCTGTTGCTCTTCTTTGGCAAGGTGAAAGGCCTTAAGTCTGTGATTACGTTAGGGTTGACTGTCTTTATTCTCTTCAAGTTTATGATTCCTTATTTGTTGGAAGGCTATAATCCGGTCTTGCTCGTACTCATTACAGGCGCGATTGTCACGACGCTGACTTTCGTGATTGTGAGCGGAATTTCTTGGAAAACGCTTGCTGCGATTGCCGGAACCGTGGGCGGATTGGGCGCGGCGGCTTTGATTTCCTTTATTTTCATGAGTCTGATGAAAATGTCCGGTTTTCATGGGGAAGAAGAAATCATGCTCGGGATGCTCGATTCGGAAAATTCGATCGACCTTTCTGGCCTGTTGCTTGCTGGGATCATCATTGGAGCGCTTGGCGCTGTCATGGATGTCGCGATTTCGATTGCTTCATCACTTGAGGAAGTAAAACGTAATAACCAGAAGGCGTCTTATAAAGACTTGTTCAAGTCAGGAATGAACGTAGGCGGAGACATCATGGGTACGATGGCGAATACGTTGATCTTAGCTTACGTAGGCGCCTCCCTCCCAATTCTTTTATTGATGAATGCCTACGAGTATCCTTTCGGAGAATTGATTCATATGGAGGTTTATAGTGTAGAAATCCTGAGGACGCTTGCCGGGAGCATTGGTCTCGTGCTTGCCATTCCGATTACCGCTTTCGTATCAGCTTTGCTTTTAAGTAAGCAGGAGATAAAGGCAGACCAAGATGCAACGATTGTGATTGGTGACCGAAATACAGGGTCGTAAATAATATCGAGCGATTCAAAGCTCCTTTTAACCAAATCGATTGTCGTATCGATGATGTAGTCATCAGTTGGCCCCGGCGTTTGCTCGAGGGCACTGAAAAACCTCCGCTCTATCCGAGCGTGAACTGAAAAAAGGTGGATTGGACCGACTCACGTCGGGACAATCCACCTTTTTT